>CAIXEA010000139.1 GCA_903918315.1 uncultured Acetobacteraceae bacterium
ACCATGCTGCGTGCAGAGATCGCCGCCCCGGACGGCGATACGTGTTTCTGCGATATTGCTGCCGGCTATGAGGCGCTGCCGGAGGTGAAGAAACAGCAGCTTGAAGGGCTGGAGGTAATTCACGATCTGGCCTATTCGCGCAGCCTGATGCCGAATATTCCCCCGATGAGCGAGGAGGATAAGAAGCGTGTGCCTCCGGTGAAGCATCCGTTGTTGCGCGTGCATTCGGGGAATGGGCGCAAGACGCTGTATCTCGGCAACCATGCGCGCGAGATCGTTGGCATGGATTTGGCGCATGGCCGGGCGTTGCTGCGCGAGTTGACTGACTGGACGACGCAGGACCGGTTTGTGATTCGCCATCAATGGCGCAATGGCGATTTGGTCATGTGGGATAATCGCGGGACGATGCATCGCGCCGCGCCGTATGACTACACCAAACACCGGCGCGTGTTGCGGCGGACGGAAGTTTCCGGAACTGCCGCATAAAATTCAGTAAGTTAAAGACAGGGTAAGGGAAGAACAGATAATGAAGATGGGATATTCACGACGTTGGGCGCTGCTGGGTGCTGTGGCGCTGGCCGGGCTGGGATTCGCCGGTGGGGCGCAGGCGCAGAACAAGCCGTTGAAGCTGGGCATTCTCAATGACCAGTCCTCGGCCTATTCGGATCTGACCGGGCGCGGGACGGTGGTTGCCGGGCAGATGGCGATCGAGGATTTTGGCGGGTCAGTGAATGGCCGCAAGATTGAGATGATCTCGGCGGATCACCAGAACAAGGCCGATGTCGGGGTCGCGATGCAGACCGGCACGCCGGCGGCGCGCGAAGCCGGCAATATGATCGACCTCGACAGCGATCCGACCAAGCTGATCGAGATCGTGTCGATCGGTAAGCAATTGCTGATGACGCGGGGGTCGGTAACCACCTTCTCAGTCGCCAACGACGTGGCGAAATACTTCGCCATTCTGCCGGCGATGTTCGTGGCCCTGTATCCCGGCCTCGGCATGCTCAACATCATGGCCCTCGGCAGCCCGAAGAGCGCCATCCTGTCGGCCATCGTGTTCAACGCGCTGATCATTCTCGCGCTGATCCCGCTGGCCCTGCGCGGCGTCAAATGGCGCGCCGCACCGGCCGGTCAACTGCTGGCCCGCAACCTCGCTATCTACGGCGTGGGTGGGCTGGTGGCGCCGTTTATCGGGATCAAACTGATCGATCTCGTGATATCGTCCCTCGGACTGGTGTGAGGTTCATCCTATGTTCAATCACCTTCGCCCATCGCTGGTTCTGGTCGCCGCCTTTACGGTGCTGACCGGATTGGCCTATCCCCTGGCCATCACCGGCATCGGTCAGGCCGTCTGGCCGTCGCAAGCCAACGGCTCCGTCATCGAGCGGAATGGCAAGGTCGTCGGTTCCGCCCTGATCGCCCAAGGGTTCACGAAACCGGAATATTTCTGGCCGCGGCCTTCGGCCGCCGGAGAGCACGGGTTCGACGCCCGCGCCTCCTCCGGGTCCAACTTCGGACCGACGTCGCAGGCGCTGGCGGATCGGATCGGCACTGACGCCGCCCGTTACGGTGTGCCGGCCGGCCAAATTCCGCCGGACCTGCTGACCGCCTCGGCGTCCGGCCTCGACCCTGAAATCTCGGCGGCAGGAGCGCGATTTCAAATTGCCCGTGTGGCGGCATCCCGAGGCTGGCCGGAA
>CAIXEA010000140.1 GCA_903918315.1 uncultured Acetobacteraceae bacterium
ATGCGTGCCCGGTCCATCTGTGCCCCCGTTCCTCACAGGGCAGATGACCGGACACGTCACGAGCTACAAACACCGGACAGATCACGAGCTAGCCACATTGCCGCACAGGAGGGTTGCCGGACAGGAATAAGAGGCGCTAGGCTCCCTGATAACAAATAAACCAGGGAGTGCGTCAATGTCCGCTGCTCTACTTGATGATAAGGCCCTCGAAAGGGCCACCATGCGCGCCGTTTCGTGGCGACTCATGCCGTTCCTGATCCTGGCCTACCTGCTCTGCTATATCGATCGGGTGAATGTCGGGTTCGCCTCCTTGCAGATGAACAAAGCCGTGGGGATCGATCCCAAGACGTATGGTCTGGGCGCGGGTATTTTCTTCATCGGATATTTTATCCTCGAAGTGCCCAGCAATCTGGGTCTGGAACGATTCGGGGCGCGCAAATGGATCGCGCGTATCATGCTCACCTGGGGCCTCGTTTCGGGGGCTTTCGCCCTCATCGGCGGCCCGACTTCGTTCCTGGTGCTGCGCTTCCTGCTCGGGGCGGCCGAGGCCGGATTCTTTCCAGGCGTGATCCTGTATCTGACCTACTGGTTCCCCGCCGTCTATCGCGCCAAAATCGTCGGCATCTTCATGGTCGCGATCCCCGTTGCCGGGCTGATCGGATCACCCATTTCGGGTGCGATTCTGGGCATGGACGGGATCATGGGCCTTGGCGGCTGGCAATGGATCTTCATCCTGGAAGCGTTGCCGACATTGTTGCTCGGGGTTGCATCGTTTTATTGGCTGACCGATCGGCCTGAAAATGCCCCCTGGCTACCCCGCGAGCAGCAACAATGGCTGATCGCCCGGCTGGCGGCTGAAAACCGCCGCGTCACCAAAGTCGCGCATCAATCCATTTGGAAGGTGATGACCAACAAATACGTGCTCATCATGGCGCTGGTCTATGCCGGTGCGGCCGGCGCCTCCACCGCGCTCGCACTGTTCATGCCGCAATTGGTCAAATCCTTCGGCCTGACCAATTTCGAAACCGGCCTGGTGAATGCGATCCCGTTCGGCATCGCGGCGGTGTGGATGATCCTTTGGGGCCGCAATTCGGACAAGACCGGGGAACGCGTGTGGCACAACGCACTGCCGCTCGCCTGGATGGCACTGGCGATGGTGGCCATGTTCTTCTTCATCAAGAACCTGTGGGTGCTGATACCGCTGCTGACACTCGTTGCCGCTGGAACCTATGCCAGCAAGGGTCCGTTCTGGGCGCTTTCTTCGGAATGGCTGGGGGCCACCACGGCCGCCGCCGGGCTGGCGCAGATCAACGCCCTGGGCAATCTGTCCGGCTTCTTCTTCAACTACATGATCGGCTGGATCAAGGATGAGACCGGGAGCTTCCCGCTGGCGATCATGCCGATCGCCCTGGTTGCCACCATCGGCACCATCTGCGTGCTGACCATCGGGCGCAATCAACCCCGAACCGTCGCGGTCAGTGCCTCCGCCGCTGGTTGACAGACCGCCCCTTTCGGCCGAACAAAATCAGCCGAAAGGGGCGCCACCGGCGCCTGTTCTCTCTCAAAGGACCTTCTGATGCCCGATACCAACATGATGAGTACGGTGCGTGCCCGCGTGTCTGAGGCTGAGTGGCAGGCCCGTCTGGATTGTGCCGCCGTCTATCGTTTGCTGGCCCATTTCAACCAGATCGATCTGATCGGCAATCACATCACCTTACGCGTTCCCGGCGACAACAACCGCATTCTGATCAACCCTTATGGCTGGATGTACGAAGAGATCACGGCCTCGTCCCTGGTCACAATCGATCTGGAAGGCAACGAGCTGCTCAACCCGCATGGGCGCGAGTTGGGGGTGAACTACGCCGGCTATGTGATCCATAGCGCGATCCACAGCGTGCGCCACGATATCGCATGCGTGATTCACACCCATACGCGCGCCGGGATGGCTGTGTCCTCCCTGGAATGCGGCTTTCTGCCGATGACCCAGACCGCCATCGGCTGCCTGCCCGTTACGTATCACGATTACGAAGGCCCCGCCGTCGACCTCGATGAGCGGGCCCGGTTGATCGCCGATCTCGGCACGGCCAACTACATGGTGCTGCGCAATCACGGGCTGCTGGTCTGCGGAGAAACGGCGGCCACGGCGTTCCGCAACATTTACCGCTTCGAAGCCGCCTGCCAGGCGCAGGTCGATGCGATGGCCGCGACCGGCTCCAAGATCACACTGATCAACGACGACATCGTGGAACGCAGCGTCGCCCGCCGCCGGCAGGTTGCCGCACGCGGCCGCTCCGACGATTTGCATTGGCCGGCCATGCTGCGACTGCTCGATCGGCGCGATCCCAGCTGGCGAGACTAATTCTCCTTTCCTTCGCAACTGCAGCGGCCTATGCTCGGTCGGTATACGTTCTTGTTATGTTCACCGACGGAGCACCCCCTGGATGGTCTTATCCCGAAAGCGCCCGTCACGCCTGGCTGGCGCTTTGATCGCCGGATTTTTTTTCGCAACCGCGGCGTCGGCCGAACCGAATGACCTTGTTCTGGCGGCCGACAGCGGCAACATGGCGCTGGTCACCGCCCAACTGGCTGCCAAAGCAAACGTCAATGCCAAGGCGACCAATGGCACGACTCCGCTGATCATGGGCGTCGCGAGAAATCACGCTGATGTGGTCCGGGCCCTCCTTACGGCGGGTGCGGATCCAAACCTCCCCGGCCCTGGCGGCGAGACGCCGCTTCTGCTGGTCGCGCAGGGCGGTAGCGCTGATATCGCCAAAATGCTGCTGGAGCGCGGTGCCAACGTCAACCAGGATCGGGGGGATGGTGTAACACCGCTCATGATGGCCGCGCACAAGCATGCTCTGGCTGTGCTGCGGATATTGATCGCAGCCAATGCACCGGTGAATGCTGTTGATACGAAACTCGGCCGCAGCAGCCTCATGGTGGCGGCACAGGATGGCTATGCGGACGTGATTCAGATCCTGCTGGACGCGAAAGCCGACATCAATCTGAAGTCCCCTGATGGTTTGAATGCCCTGTTCATCGCCGCCCACTTCGGCAAGGCGGACGTAGCCAAGCTCTTGTTGGACGCGGGTTCTGACGCCAATGCGCGGTTGGCGGACGGCAGCACCACCCTGATGGCTGCGTGCCGCAGCGGCCTGACGGAACTGGTGCAGGCCCTGATCAACGCGCATTCGGATATCAACGCCCGGTCCAACGACGGCAACACCCCTCTGATGTACGCCGCTATGAAGGGACATCTGGAGGTCGTACGCACGCTGCTGGCCGCCCGGGTTGATATTGGTGCCACGTCAGGCGCGGGGGTCACCCCGCTCCATGCTGCCGCCCTGAGCGGTAATGCGGCAGTCATCAGCGCGTTGCTGGCCGCGGGCGCGGGGGTCAACGCGACGGATGGCAATGGTGAAACGCCGATCTTCTATGCTGTGCGCAGTGGCAAGGTTGATGCCGTCAAGGCGCTGGTGCTGGCCAACGCCGATTGGCGGTTGAAAACACCCGGCGGGGATACCGTGATGACCGCCGCGCTGGTCGCCGGCAGTATGGACGTCCTGGAATATCTGCGCAGCCTTTGAAAGCGGCCGGATGTTCGGGCCGCGTCAGCTTCCAGGCAGATCGTGGATCTCCGGCCAGAACAGGTCCTTCCAGGATGCCGCGGCCACTTTGCTCCGGCCGCTGCGGACCATGAAATCGGCCCATTTGGCCGATGCCAGGGGCGTGACGCTGTAGGCATTGGCCGGGTCAGACAGGACCCGCGCGATGACGTCGCTGTCGACTTTGACGCGCGTGTCTTCCAGATAGTAGGCGATTGTTTCGCGTGGATGGCTGGTAATGAACGCCGATGCTTCTTTCAGGGCATTGATAACCGCCAAGTACGTTTTCGGATTGGCATCATGAAACCGCTTGGACGTCCAGGCGTAGCTGGCGGTCGATGGCCCGAGCAATTCCCGTGAATTGAGGATCGTATGCACAGCGGGATCGCTGAGCTGCATCTCCTGGAAAGGAGGGATGGTGAAGGCGCTGTTGAAGGTCCCTCCACCGGATAGCAAGCCGGCTGTGGCGTCGGCTGGTGACATCGCGACCGTCAGCGGATCCAGCTGATCATAGTGCGAATCGCCCCACTCTTTGGCGGCGGCCATCTGCAGAAGAACCGATTGCGCCGCCACCTTGACGGCCGGCATGGCGATGCGATCCGTCGCCGTAAAGTCGCGGATATGGTGCACGTTAGGCCGTGTGGACGGATTTGATCAAGACAAACACACAGGCCAATGACACGAATGCCTCGTAGTTTCGCTTGGTCTTCTCACAGCGCATAGCGACCCGCTTGAACCGTTTGAGTTTGCCGAAGCATTGCTCGACGCGAG
>CAIXEA010000141.1 GCA_903918315.1 uncultured Acetobacteraceae bacterium
CCACCGCCAACGCCTGACAAATCTGGTTCGAAACGCGGCACGGCAAGCATCGGCGAGGCGCGCGGTGTATTATTTCGGTATGACACCATATGACCCGGGCGGGCGCTTGGGCTGGGCCAGGATGAATAAGATGGGCTAAACTGCAACAAGCGCCGGGGTGGTTTCCAAACCGGCCGTGTTCGCCCTAGTCTGCCACCAGCCCGCATCGTACGGGGGTAGATGCCGGAGGAGCGTGCGTGGCCGAACCGCTGAAGCCGATCGGGTTCTGGAGCTATACGAGCACCGACGATGAAAAGTCGGACGGGCGGCTCGGGCGGCTGCGCCTTGCGCTGACGCAGGCGCTGCACAGCGCGACCGGCAAACCGTCCGACGTCAAGGTCTGGCAGGACGACGCCGCGATCCCGCAAAGCGGCCGGTGGCTGGGCGATGTGCCGCGGGCGATCAACGAATCCTGTTTTTTCATTCCGGTGGTAACACCCGAATTTCTGCGCAGCGAAACCCGGTGCCAGGAAGTGAAGCGGTTCCTGCAACGAGAGACCGAACTCGGGCGCGACGACCTGATCTTTACGCTGCATTACATTGATACCAGCGCGATCACCGGACGGCGTCAGAAGGAATGCGCGGACCCCGAGGTTCTGGCGCTGCTCCGCTCCCGCCCCGGGCTTGCGTTCCACGACCTGCGTTTGCGCGACACGGAAAGCCATGACGTAACGGAACGGATCAATCAACTCGCCGCCGCGATCGATGCCACATTGCGGCACGACAAGGACATCCAGGCCGTCGGCGCCTCGGCCGGCGCCGAGTCCGCCGCGGCCCGGATTCTGGGCGGCGCGGCGAAAATTGAGTCCGAGGATGCGGGCGGCGACGATCGCGAAAAGAAGAATAAGCGGATCCGTGCGAACACCGACACGATGTCGGTCCCCTGGGTGCTGCTGGCCGTTCTGATCCTGATTGTCATTGCCGTCGGCGGCTATGTGACCAAGGACCTTCCGCACCCGCCGGCGCAACAGCCCCGCATCGCGGCGGCGGCCCCCGCCGCGGGCCCGGGCCCCGCACCGGCACCGGCACCGCCTAGCCCGGCTGAGGCGGCGAAGCCGGCGCCGGCCCATCCGGCCGCTCTGAGCGAGCGGCGTGACTGCGACCATTGCCCCGTTCTGGTCTACCTGCCGCCTGGCGAATTCATGATGGGCGTCACCCAGGACGAGGAAACCCGGGAGAAAGTGCCCCCCGAATACCGCGCTCACGCCTTCCCCCCGCATATCCGGACCATTCCCGGCGGGGTCTATATGGGCAAATTCGTGGTCACGCGCCGCGAATATGCCGCCTTTGTCGAGGCCACCCGCCGCGTCGACCGCAACGGCTGCTACGTCTGGGTGCAGGATCGCGATCGACGCGGCCGCTGGGTGCTGAAACCGGACGTCAGCTGGCGTAACCCGGGCTTCGGGGATCAGGAAAACGCGGATCGCCAGCCCGTGGTGTGCGTCAGCCACCGCGATGCGCAGGACTATGTCCGCTGGCTGTCGCTGGTGCAGGGCCGGGAATTCCATTTACCCACGGAAGCGGAATGGGAATACGCCGCCCGCGCGGTCACGACGGCGGATGCCGTCTCCCCGCCGCGCTATTGGGGGGAGGCGGAGGCCTGCCAGTTCGCCAACGTGGCGGACCGTTCGTTGATCCGGAAATGGAATCTGGACAAGCCCAATCCGGAGAAGTTTTTCGCCTGCGACGACCACTTTCCTTTCACCGCGCCCATTGGCAGCTTCGCGCCGAATGCGTTCAACCTGCACGATATGCTGGGCAATGTCTGGCAATGGACGGCCGATTGCTGGCACGACAACTACACCGGCAGACCGGCCTCGGACAACGCGGCCTGGGATGGGCCGGAGGCCTGCCCGTTGCGGGTGCAGCGCGGCGGGTCCTGGGATTTCGACCCCTGGGCGGTGCGGGCCGGCTTTCGCATCGGTGTCGATCCCAATTATCGCGACACGAACTCCAGCTTTCGTGTCGCGAGTTATGAGGATTCGCCTTAGAGCCTGTCCGGTGCTTTGAGGCGCACCTGACAGGCTCTAACCGATTGTTTGATCGCGTGATTCACGGCTCCGGTGATTCCACCTCCGCCGATCACGCTCTCGCGGAAACGCGGGCGGGTGAAGGAAGGAAGACGAAACCGACGCACAACGCGCCATTATGGGTCTGGTGGTTGGTGTGCGGCTTTTTTTAACACTGAGGGCGCTGAGTTCATGAGATCGCCGAGATCGTGATCTTCTCAGTGATCTCATGAACTCAGCGCCCTCAGTGTTACAATCGAACCGATCATCGGCAGGGACGGTGCCAAATGGGTTTTCCCACACGACCGCTTGAAGCCCGGGCGATGCCATGCGACGACAGTCCGATGACCGATCAACGCCCCCTCACTGGCCTCACCGTCGTCTCGCTGGAACAAGCGGTCGCGGCGCCCTATTGCTCCTCCCGCCTGGCCGATGCCGGCGCGCGGGTGATCAAGATCGAACGGCCCGAGGGCGATTTCGCCCGTGGCTATGACAAAGCGGCGAAGGGCCTGTCGAGCTATTTCGTCTGGCTGAACCGCGGCAAGGAGTCGCTGGTCGCCGACATCAAGGCCCAAGATGACGCCGCCCTGCTGCATCGCATCCTGGCGACGGCGGATGTGTTCATCCAGAACCTCGCCCCCGGCGCCGCCGCCCGCGCCGGCTTCGGGTCGGAGGCCCTGCGCGCCCGCTACCCGCGCCTGATTACCGTCGATATCTCCGGCTACGGTGAGTCCAGCGATTACGCGACCATGAAGGCCTACGACCTGCTGGTGCAGGCGGAATCGGGCCTGGCGATGATCACCGGCCATCCCGCGGGTCCGGGGCGCGTCGGCGTATCGGCCTGCGACATCGCCTGCGGCATGGCTGCCCATGCCGGCGTGCTGGAGGCGCTGATCGCGCGCGGCATCACCGGCCGCGGCAAGGGCCTGGCGGTCAGCCTGTTCGACGGCATGGCCGATTGGATGAACGTGCCGCTGGTGTATTTTGAGGGCACCGGCAAAGCCCCCGAACGCGTCGGTCTGGCGCATCCGTCGATCTGCCCCTATGGCGCCTTCGCCACCCAGGACGGCGCGCTGGTGCTGATTTCCATCCAGAATGAGCGGGAATGGGCCGATTTCTGCGCCAAATTCATGGACGACAAGGACCTGACCCTGCGGGAGGGCTTCCAGTCCAACGTCGCCCGCGTCGCCAACCGCCCGATGGTGGATGCGCATGTCGCGGCCCAGTTCGCCACCATGACCCGCGATGCGGCGGCGGCGAAGCTGCGCGCGTCCAATACCGCCTATGGCTTCGTCAATGACATGGCCGCCTTCGCACGGCACCCGGCGCTGCGGCGGGTGGAGATCGATACCCCGAACGGGACGGTGGCGATCGCCGCCCCGCCGGTGATCAGCAGCAGTGGGGAGCGGGTACTCGGCCCGGTGCCCGGCATCGGCGCCCATTCCGATGCCATCCGGGCGGAATTCGCCGCCTGAGCGTAAGGTTCTTGCTGACCGGGAACACCGGGACGCGCTAGCCTCCCCGAACGATCCGGAATACCGGACGTCAGGGAGACTTCCACAATGAAAACGAAAACCACACTGACCCGCCGCCGGGCTTTGCTCGCCGGCGGGACCACGCTGTTCACCCCCATGATCGCCGCCCGCGCCGCGGAGGCCACGCGCGGCGTGACCGACACCCAGATCACCTTCGGCACGATGCAGGATCTATCGGGCGTCACCGCCGTTCAGGGCGTGAACAATGCCAATGCCATGCGCATGGCCTACGACGCGATCAACGCCAAAGGCGGCATCCACGGCCGCAAACTGAACTGGGTGCTGGAGGACATGCAATACGTCGTCCCCAAAGCCGTTCAGGCCATGAACAAGTTGCTGAACAAGGACGAGGTGTTCTTCTGTGTCGGCAATGGCGGCACGCCGCATAACGACGCCGTGATGCCGGCCATGTTCGAGAAGAACGTGCCCAACATCTTCCCCCTCACCTGCGCGCGTTCGATGTACGAGCCGTTCAACCGGCTGAAATTCGGCCAGTTCGCCAGCTATTACGATCAGATGCGCGCCGCGGTGAAATACTTCTCCGAAACCCACGGCAAGAAGCGCGTCGGCGTCATGTATCAGGACACCGACTACGGCAAGGACGTGCTGGCCGGGGCGGTGGCGCAGGTCGCGGCGATGGGCCTGCAACAGGGCGCGACCGCGGCCTTCCGCCCCACCGACACCGATTTCAACGCCGCCATCGCCAGGCTCCAGGACGATAAATGCGACCTCGTCATCATGGGGACCATCGTCAAGGATACCGTGATCATCCTGCAAACTGCCCGCAAGACCGGGTTCAACGCCACCTTCTGCGGCAATTTCGCCAGCTACTCCACCGCCGTCGCGGAAGCGCCGGGGGAGCCGGCGGAAGGCTTCTACTCCATGGCGCCGGCGCTGTACCGCTACCCCGACGACAAAACCCCGGCGATCCAGGCCTATTGCCAGGACTATCGGGCGCGGTTCGGGATCGACGTGAACTATCTCGGTGAGGCCGGCAACACCGCCGCGATGTTCATGGCCGCGGTGCTGGAGAAGGTGGGCCGCAACCTCACCCTCGATACCCTGATCGCCGGGCTCGAAAGCATGAAAGACTGGCATGACATCTTCGGCGGGCCGGCGCTGAGCCTGAGCCCGACCAACCACCATGCCTCCAGCCAGTCTTTCCTGTCGGTGGTCAAGGGCGGCCGCTGGACCCCGGTGCTGGAGAAACCGCTCAGCTACTGACGGCTTCATCTGCGTGTCATGGTGGCGTAATGGACCGGTCACGCGGTGCTGTTACGCCCCCTTGGCACGCCGCCCGGATGCAACAGGAACGAGGACCAACGCCCATGAAACGCCGCACCTTGCTGGCTGGCTCCGCCGCCGTCACCGCCTTGCCCTTCGCGCAAGCCCGCGCGGCCGAACGCACCAGGATCGTGTGGTGGCATGCCATGACGGCCGCCCTGGCTGATCAGATCACCCGCATCGCCGATGAATTCAACAAAAGCCAGGACACGGTCGAGCTTCAGGCGGTCTACAAAGGCGGCTACGCCGACACGATGAACGCCGCCATCGCCGCCTTCCGCGCCGGCCAGGCGCCGCACCTCGTGCAGGTGTTCGAAGTCGGCACCGGCACCATGATCAACGCCCCGGGCAAGGTCGTGAAGCAGGTGTGGGAGCTGTCGAAGGAAACCGGCATCGCGTTGGAACCCAAGAACTATATCGGCGCGGTGCGCGGCTATTACAGCCTGCCGGACGGGCGGATGGCGTCGATGCCGTTCAATTCCTCCACCGCGGTCCTGTGGTACAACAAGGACGCGTTCAAAAAGGCCGGGCTCGACCCGGAGAAGCCGCCGGTGACCTGGCCCGAGGTGGTCAAGGCGGCGCAGGCCATCAAGGCCGCCAACGCGGCGGCGATACCGATGACGACGTCCTGGCCGACATGGATTCAACTGGAGCAGTTCAGCGCGCTCCACAACCTCCCCTTCGCGACCAAATCGAACGGGTTCGAGGGGTTGGATGCCGAGCTGGTTTTCAACAGCAAGCATCATGTGACGCATGTGCAGCGCCTGCTCGACATGGCGAAGGACGGCACGTTCAAATACGCCGGCCGCGACAACGCGCCGGACGCGATTTTGTATTCCGGGGATGCCGGGATCACCTTCGGGTCCTCGTCGAGCCGCGGGACGCTGGTCAAGACCGCCAAATTCGACTTCGGGACCGGTCTCCTGCCCTACGATCCCGACATCATCAAAGCGCCGATGAACTCCATCATCGGTGGCGCGAGCCTCTGGACCATGACCGCCCCGGGCCGCACCCCGGCGGAATACAAAGCGGTCGCGCAGTTCCTGCAATTCCTCGCCCGCCCGGAGGGTGATGCGCTCTGGAGCCAGAACACCGGCTATGTGCCGGTCACCTTCGCCGGTTTCGAACTGACGCAGAAGCAGGGATATTATGACAAGAATCCCGGCGCCGATCTGGCGGTGAAGCAACTGGCGCGGGGCAGCACGACGGCCAATACCAAGGGGCTGCGGCTGGGCAACCTGTCGGAAATCCGCAACATCATCCAGGAGGAGCTGGAAAAGGCGCTGCAAGGCGGCCAGACCGCGCAAGCCGCTTTGGACAGCGCCGTCACCCGCGGCAACAAGGTGCTGCGCGCGTTCCAGAAGACCATCAAAGCCTGAAGCGATGGATCGCCGGACAGTCTTCGGCGGCTGGCTCCTCCCTGTCCTGCTGGTCCTGCCGCAGCTGCTGCTGACCGGTTTCTTTTTCTACTGGCCAGCGGGGGAGGCCGTCTGGTCGAGCATGACCAGCCAGGACGCCTTCGGGGAGGGTGTGCGCTTCGTCGGCTGGGACAATTTCGCCGAACTGCTGGCGGATCCGCTGTATCTGGAATCGGCGGTCCGGACCGTGGTCTTCTGCGGGGCGGTCAGCATTCTGGCGATGGGGCTGGCCTTGGCGCTGGCCGTGTTCGCGGACCGGGAGGTGCGGGGCAGGCATGCCTACCGCACCCTGCTGATCTGGCCCTATGCCGTCGCTCCCGCCATGTCGGCGGTGCTGCTCCTGTTCGTGCTCGACCCCCGCGTCGGCTTGCTGGGGCGCTGGCTGAACCGGATGGGCCTGGACTGGGATTACCACCTGAACGGCAACCAGGCGCTGCTGATGGTGGTCATGGCCAGCGCCTGGAAGCAGGTGAGCTACAATTTCATCTTCTTCCTGGCCGGCCTGCAATCCATTCCCCGCGCGGTGACCGAGGCCGCGCGCATGGACGGCGCCAAGGGCTGGCACCGCTTCCGCACCATCACCGTCCCGTTGCTGGCACCGACCACCTTCTTCCTGCTGGTGGTGAACCTGGTCTACGCCGCCTTCGACACCTTCGGCACCATCAACGCCTTGACCCATGGCGGGCCGGGCAAGGACACCGAAACCCTGGTGCTGAAGGTCTTCCGCGACGGGGTGGTGAACCAGGACATCGGATCGTCCTCGGCCCAGTCGGTGATCCTGATGCTGGGCGTGATCGCGCTGACGGCGGTGCAGTTCCGCTTCCTGGGCCGCAGGACCGAGACATGAACCGCAAGCCCGATTATCTCACCCATGCGGTGCTGGCCCTGGGCGTGGTGCTGTTCGCCCTGCCGGTCTGGCTGGTGCTGGCCGGGTCCACCCAGGAGTCCGAGGCCATCACCCGCGGGGATTTGTCGCTGATCCCGCATCTGTCCGGCCTGCCCCGGTATTGGCAGGTGCTGACGGAGGGCACGCGCGGGGCCGAACCGGTCTGGCACATGCTGGCGATCTCATCGGCGATGGCGCTGTGCATCGCGCTGGGCAAGATCACGATCTCGATCCTGTCGGCCTATGCGGTGGTGTTCTTCCGCTTTCCGCTGCGCAAGCTTGCTTTCTGGTCGATCTTCGTCACGCTGATGCTGCCGGTGGAGGTGCGGATCATCCCCACCTATTCCGTCATGGCGCAGTTTGGCCTGATCAACACGTTCACCGGGCTTTGGGTGCCGTTGATCGCCTCGGCGACCGCGACGCTGCTGTTTCGCCAGGTCTTCGTCGCCATCCCCGATGAACTGGTGGAGGCCGCGCGCATGGACGGCGCCGGCCCGCTGCGGTTCCTGCGTGACATCGTGATCCCGGTCTCGGGGGCGAATATCGCGGCCTTGTTCGTGATTCTGTTCGTGTATGGCTGGAACCAGTACCTCTGGCCGCTGCTGGTCGCGACCGACCCCAGCCTCGACACGATCGTCATCGGGCTGGTCAAGATGATCGGCATCGATTCCGACACCGATTGGGCGGCGGTGATGGCAACGGCGGTGATGGCCTTGCTGCCGCCGGTGGCGGTGGTGGTGCTGATGCAGCGCTGGTTCGTGGCCGGGCTGACGGAGGGGGAGAAATAGTCTGCCTCAGCCAGCGGTGAAGGCGGCTTCGAGTTCGTAGAGATCGTCTGGCATGGTCACGGATCGTCATGCGAAGCCATGCCTGAAACCAGC
Organism: uncultured Acetobacteraceae bacterium; assembly: GCA_903918315.1. Lineage (GTDB taxonomy): Bacteria > Pseudomonadota > Alphaproteobacteria > Acetobacterales > Acetobacteraceae > Rhodopila. The sequence continues at coordinate 8,053 of CAIXEA010000141.1, forward strand.
GGATTGACGCCGCTTCAGCGCCCAAGGATACCAGACCCGCATGGCAACCCTCGAACTCAACGGCCTGCGTAAACGCTTCGGTGACACGCAGGTGCTGCGCCAGATCGACCTCTCCCTCACGGATGGGGAGATGCTGGTCATCGTCGGCGCATCCGGCTGCGGCAAATCCACGCTGCTGCGGCTGGTCGCGGGGCTGGAAACGCCGACGGCGGGCACCGTGCGGCTGGATGGGCGGGATATCACCCAGCTGGACCCGTCCGCCCGCGACATCGCCATGGTGTTCCAGAACTATGCGCTCTATCCGCATTTCAGCGTGTTCGACAACATGGCCTATGGGCTGCGGATCCGGGGCCTGTCGAAAGCCGCGATCCAGGCCCGGGTGGATGCGGCGGCGGCCATGCTGGGCCTGGGCGATCTACTGACCCGCAAGCCGCGCCAATTGTCCGGCGGCCAGCGCCAGCGCGTCGCCATGGGCCGCGCGATCGTGCGTGAGCCCAAACTGTTCCTGTTCGACGAACCGCTCTCGAACCTCGACGCCAAACTGCGGGTGCAGATGCGGGCCGAGATCCGCCGCTTGCAGCGCCGCCTGGGGATCACCAGCCTCTATGTCACCCATGACCAGGTGGAGGCCATGACCCTCGGTGATCGGCTGCTGGTCATGCACGAAGGCAGACCGGCGCAGCTCGCCACCCCGATGGAGGTGTTCGAGCAACCGGCCGACACCTATGTCGCCAGCTTCATCGGCGCGCCGGCGATGAATTTTCTACCGGCCATCCTGACCGAGCACGGCGCCGCCGCCCGTTTGGACGCCGGCCCGACGATCCGCTTCACAGATGGCCCGCGCGCGGGGCCGGAGGGGATGGCGCTCACGCTCGGCATCCGGCCGGAACACCTGACCGTCGGTGACCCGCAGTTGCGCGTCCAGGTCGACCTGATCGAGCCGCTGGGGTCGGAGACACTGATACACGGTCACCTCCCAACCGCCGGAGCGCCGCCGATGGTCATCAAGGTCGCCGGGCGCGCCCCCGCAAGCGAGGCGATCGCGGTCGGGATTCAGGCCGAGCACCTGCATGTCTTCAACCGCGAAACCGGAATGAGAAAGGCGCCCGGGGCGTAGCGCCGCCGCGCGCACGGACCCCCAGACCGATGGGCATGGTGCGATAGAAATCCAGGCCCCGAACCTCCCCCGGGGCGGGGCGCTGAAACGGCACGCCGACCCGGCCAGCGGCATGCGCAGCGGTCTGCTGGGTGGTGGACCAGGCGCGGGCGAGCGGGGAGTCCGGGGGCGAACGGCGGTTTTCCTCCGGCCAGACCGCCATGACCTTGGCGGCATAGGGCTCCCCCAATTCCGGCGTGGCGGAGTGGTACTGCGCGATCGCCTTGGGCCAGGCGCCGGCCTGCCCCTGAAGCTGGCGCAGGAATCGCGCCGCGTAGCCAGCATTGGCGCCGGGATCAAAGGCTTGTTCCAGGGAGGCGAAAGCGTCCGGGTGATGCAGGAGATTCACCTGCAGGCATCCGACATCGATGGACCGCACGCCGCGGGCCTGCAACGCCCGCACGGCCGCCACGGCCTGCGCCTTGGTGTCGAAGAAAGCCCCCTGCCCTTCCGCGTTGATCGTCCATGGCCATGGATGGGGGGCGCCGGCGGCACCGTCCTGGCGCCCGCTCTCGACCCGGCCGATGGCGGCCAGGAGATGCACGGGCAACCCCTGCTCCCGTTCGGCCATGGCGATCGCCGAACGGCACAGCAGGCCCGGTGACGGCTCCACGGGCAGCACAATCGCCGCCTGGACCGCGGGGCTGAGGACAATCGACAGGATGAGCAGTCGGGATAAACGCCACATGCCGGCAGTGTGACGGCAGGGTGTGAACAAAGGGTTAAGAAGGGTGAAAAAAGAATCCGGAAAAAATGGTGCGGTGCGATATTTCGCTTGTAGACATATGATGTCCGCGCTACTTTGTGCATCGCAGCAATGCGGCCCCTGGCCGCGCTGTCTGCTTTCTTGGACGTTTCCTCCCTAAACTTGGCGGCTGCTGCATAAGCGCCGCCACTTTTTTTGCCTGCCCGGCGGGCTATTCGTCGATCAGCCTGAACGCCTCCTGCGCCAGCGCCTCAATCAGCACCGTCACGTCCCGCCGCAGCGCGTCGAAGCGGGTCAGCCGTTCGATGCGGAGCTCGTCCATATAGAGGTCCCGCGCCACCTCGATCTGCAACACGTGAACCCGCCCGCGGGGCCGGCCGTAATGGCGGGTGATGAAGCCGCCCGCATAGGGATCATTGCGCCGGACCGTGAAGCCGAGATCGGTCAGACTGCGCTCAACGAAGCGCGTCACCCGCCCGCCGCAGGCCGTGCCATAGGCGTCACCGAGCACGAAATCCGCCTGCTTGAACGGATTGCGCGCCGAACCGGCGCCGCCCACGGCCCCGGAGGAGGGCATGGAATGGCAATCGATCAGCAGACAGGTCCCAAAGAGCGCCTGGGTCTGTCCGATCAACGCGGTCAGCCTGTCATGATAGGGCTGCCAGCAGCCGTTCACCCGCGCCTGCGCATCCGCGAACCGCAATTTCCCGCGATAGATCGGCTCCCCCGACGCGACGATGCGCGCGATCGTCCCCAGGCCGGCGGCCACCCGCGGGCTGGTCGCGTTGACCCAATGGGGCAGCGAGTCGGCGAACATGGACGGGTCCAGTTCCCAGGGTTCGCGATTGGCATCGCAAAACGCCCGCGGGAAGGTCGCGGCCAGCAAAGGGGCGCCGAAGGATGGCGCCGCGGCGTAGAGCTCCTCAACGAAGCTGTCCTCACTGCGCCGCAAGCCCAGCGGGTCGAGGCGCGATAATGCCAGGAAATCCGGGGAATACACGCGGCCTGAATGGGGTGAGGCAAAGATCAGCGGCGTCGTCTGGCGGGCCGGATGGCTGACCATGACACTGTCGGTATCGGCGGGAAGGGTCGGTGAAACGGTCGCGTCCATCGGCCTATTCAAGCCCGCCCGGCGCGTCCTGTCACGGGATGATCAACACGTGCACTTCCGATCTTGCGCAACACCACGATGTAGGGTTAGAAGCCTGCCTCCCGAGGCCGGAGGGCGCGTAGCTCAGCGGGAGAGCACCTCCCTGACACGGAGGGGGTCACAGGTTCAATCCCTGTCGCGCCCACCACTCCGCCTCATGGCGTTACCCATCAACGCTTTCACCGATCAATGCGATTTGCGCGGGGCTTCGTCGAAAACGGCGCAGGCCAGCGTCACCAGCCGTTCCGCGGTCGCGGCCAGGCCGGCCTGATCCGCGGCCTGTGCCAGGGTCAGCAACCGATCCGAGAGGATCAGAGGGCTGACGGGGCTGAGCGGGGGATGGACGGGGATGAACACGGTCATGGTCTGGGGTCCTTCGCCTTAGGGTTTTCCGGCGAGGGATAGAATGCGAGCGTGTTCTTACCAAAGAGTTAACGCGAGCCCAGAAAATGCGGTCACGCTGATTTTATTTATCCCGCAACGCCGCCACCCGCAGCGCCGAAGCCAGCGGCCGCGCCGGGTCGCGCAGCCGATCCGTGGCCGCGACCAAAGCGGACAATGTCTGGGAGTCGCGGGCCGCGATCGCGGCCAGCACCGCCCAGAATTCCGGTTCCAAGGCCACGCTGGTGCGGTGGCCGGCCAAAGAGAAGCTGCGCTTGACCAGGCCGACCACGCAGCGCTCAGGCGGTCGCGCCGCCGTCGACCGCGAGGGCGACGCCGGTGACGTAGGACGCTTCATCCGAAAGCAGGAATAACGCAGCGTTGGCGATTTCCTCGGGCTTGCCAGGACGGCCCATGGGGGTCTGGCCGGCGCGCTTCCAAACCAGGGATTCCGGGGTCTCCCCGGCGGGCAACTGGCTGTCGGGCCGCGCCACGAACACCCGCAGCATCGGCGTATCGGTCGGGCCCGGGCAGACGGCGTTGATCCGGATCTTCTCTTTCGCATAGCGCTTGGACAGGCCGCGCACCAGGCCGACAATGCCGAATTTGACGATGTTATAGACCGGGCTGAACTGCGAGCCGACCAGGCCCGAGGTCGAGGCGGTGAACAGAATCGACCCGCCGCCGCGGGCGCGCAGTTCCGGCAGCGCCGCTTCCGTCGTGACCAGCACCGAGCGGACGTTCAGGTCCATGGTGAAGTCGAAATCTTTCCAATCCAGCCCCTCGACCGAGGCCGGGCCGGGGGAGCCGACATGGTTCCACACGAAATCCAACGCCCCGAAGGCGCGCGTGGTCTGGCGCACGATATCGCGCGCGAAGTCGTCGCTGGTCAGGTCGCCCGACAGGCCGATGGCCTTGCCGCCGGCATCGGTGATGGTCTTGACCACATCGGCGACAGCGTCGGGGTTGAGATCGACGACCGCGACCGAGGCCCCCTCGGCGGCGAAGCGGATCGCACCGGCGCGGCCCATGCCGGAGCCGGCGGCGGTGACGATCCCGATTTTATCTTTCATACGCATGGCGTGTTTCCTTTCCCTCTGACGTGCGTTCGAACACGCCGGGATCATAACCCCGAGGGCTGGCCTTCGCTATGTTCAGGCCGTTTCCATCGGCAGCGCCGCGTCCTTGGACCATTCCGAAAGCGAGGCGTCGTAGATCCGCACATCCTCATGCCCTAGCATAATCAGCGCCAGGGCATCGGCGCTGGCGGCGATGCCGCCGCCGCAATAGGCGATCACCGGGCGGTGCAACGCGCCGACCGCGCCCAACTTCTCCCGCAGACGATCGGCGGGCAGGAAGCAGTTGGTGGCGGGGTCCAGCAAATGCGCCGCCGGCAGCGCCACGCTGCCCGGAATCTGCCCCGGCCGGCCGTAGGTGCCGCCGGCATATTGCGCCGGCATGAGCGCGTTGAGGGTGCAGATGCCGGTATCGCCCATCGCCGCCCGCACCGCGTCCTTGCCGACGAACAGGTCGCGTTCGGCGGTGACGGTGAAGGTGCCGGGGGCGCAGGCGGGGCTGGGGCCGGTTTCGCTGGGGCGGGACTCCCGGCTCCATTTCTGCCAGCCGCCGTTCAGAACGGCGGCGTTGTCGTGCCCGAACTCCCGCAGCAGCCACCAGACGCGGGTTGCCCACCAGGGATTGGCGGTGGAGTAGGTGATCACGCGGGTGCTGTTGGACATGCCGAAGCGGCGCATCGCGGCGGCGAAACCATCCGCACTTGGGCGCATGAAGGCGTATTTCTGGGTGGTGTCGGACACGTCGCGCGACACATCGCAGAACCGCGCCCCCGCGATATGGCCCTTTTCGTAATCCGCCCGCGCCGGCACGACGTCATAGGGCGCATTCGGCTTGACCATCAGATGCACGGTGCAATCGAGCACCACGACATCGGGATTGGTCAGGTTCTGTTCGAGCCAATCGGTCTCGACCAGGAACTCGGGGTGCACGAAGCCGGTCATGATCAGTGACCCGGCGCGAGTTCGGCCAGTTCGATCACCACATTGCCGGTGGCGCTGGGATCGAGGAAGACGATCTTCGAGCCGCCATGCCCGATCTTCCAGGTCTCACTTTGCAGCTTCACGTTCTTGGCCTTGAGTTCGGCGATGGCGCCTTCGATGTCATCGACCTCAAAACAGATATGGAACAGGCCGGTGCCTTTTTCGGCGATCCATTTGGTCACGCCGGAGTCCGGCCCCTGGCCTTCGAGCAATTCGATATAGGTTTCGCCGACGGGCAGCATGGCGAGGCGGGTCTGGCCGATCTGTTCCTCGTATTCGAGGTTGAGGCCGAAGGTATTCTGCATGAGGTCGAGGGACTGTTTGATCGAGTCCACGGCGATGGCGATGTGTTCGACACGCTTAATTTTCATGGCGTTGACTCTCGGTTTTTTGTTTCGGTTTTCTGGCGCTGTCGATTTTGGGTGAGCACGATCAGGAAATCGTGACACCGCTGTCGACGGGGTAAACCTGACCGGTCACCTTGCGGGATTCGTCCGACCCCAGGAACACCGCCATATTGGCGATGTCCTCCGGCTCAATCAGACCCACGAGATGGGAGTCCGCGAGGCTTCCCAGGCCGGTGTTGACCGCGACCATCGCGCGGACCCGTTCGGTCATCGTGGCGGAGGGGGCAATGGCATTGACGCGCACGTTCTGGGACGCGAACTCGACCGCCATCGACCGCGTCATCGCGGCCACCCCGCCCTTGGCCGCGGTGTAGCAATCGCGGCCGGGGATACCCATCAGCGCCAGGTTGGACGACATGTTGATCACCGCGCCGCCGCCGGATTGGATCAGCGCCGGAATGCCGAACCGGCATCCCAGAAACGTTCCGAACAGATCGAGCTTGATCACCCGCCAGAATTCCTCGATCGGGGCATCGACCACGGTGTTGTCGGCCAAGGTCGAGCCACCGGCGTTGTTGTGCAGGATATGCAGGGCTCCGTAATGATCCATGCAGCGCGCGATCGTTGCCTGAACGCTGTCGGGATCGGTCACATCGGTGCGCACGAACACCGCATCGCCGCCCGCCTGGGTGATGATCTGCGCGGTCTGCTCCCCCGCCGCCGCATTGAGTTCCGCGACGACCACGCGCGCGCCCTCCGCCGCCATTTTCTGCGCCGTGGCGCGGCCAATGCCGGTGCCGGACCCCGTGATCAACGCGACTTTGCCTGCCAGTCTCAACGGCTTAACTCCCGGGTCATGTCATCGATCCCATTGACGGTCAGGGGGAACATCCGTCCTTCCATCAGATCATTCAGCATATTGATCGACCGCACATGGCCCCAGCTTTGTTTCGGTGTGGGGTTCAGCCAGGCGGCGCGGCGGTAGTGGCCTTTCAGGCGGTCGAGCCAGACCGTGCCGGCCTCTTCGTTCCAGTGTTCGACGGAGCCGCCGGCCATGGTGATTTCATAGGGGCTCATGGCGCCGTCGCCGACGATGATCAGCTTGTAGTCGGGGCCATAGGTGCGCAACACCTGCCAGGTCGGGATGACCTCTTCATGGCGGCGGCGGTTGTTCTTCCAGACCCGCTCATAGGGGCAGTTGTGGAAGTAGTAATATTCCAGGTGCTTGAACTCGGTCCGCACGGCGGAGAACAGCTCCTCCGTCAGCTTCACGTGATCGTCCATCGAGCCGCCGATATCGAACAGCATCAGCACCTTCACGGTGTTATGCCGCTCCGGCACCATTTTCAGATCCAGCGACCCGGCGTTCTTGGCGGTGGAGCGGATGGTGTCGGGCAGATCGAGTTCCGTCGCCGCGCCCTGGCGGGCGAAGCGGCGCAGGCGGCGCAGGGCCAGCTTCATGCCGCGGGTGCCGAGTTCCACGGTATCGTCGAGGTCCTTGAATTCCCGCTTGTCCCAGACCTTCACCGCGGTGCGGTTGCGGGACTTGTCCTGACCGATCCGCACGCCTTCGGGATTGGCGCCATAGGCCCCGAAGGGGGAGGTGCCGGCGGTGCCGATCCATTTGGAGCCGCCCTGGTGGCGGGATTTCTGTTCGGCGAGGAGTTCCTGCAGGCGCTTCATCAGCGCATCGAAGCCGCCCATGGCCTCGATCTTCGCCATTTCTTCCGGCGACAGCATCTTCTCGGCCAGCTTGCGCAGCCATTCTTCCGGCAATTCCTGGACCTTCACGCCTTCCGGCGCTTCCAGCCCCTTGAAGCAGGCGCCGAAGACGCGGTCGAATTTGTCCAGATGCCGCTCATCCTTCACCAGGGTCGCGCGCGCCAGGTAGTAAAAATCCTCCACGCTGTAATCCGCGACCCCGGCCTTCATAGCGCCCATGAGGGTCAGATACTCAGTGATGGAGGACGGCAACCCAGCGGAGCGCAGCCCCAGGATCAGGTGTGAGAACATCAGCCCCCCCGGCGAGCCAGGAAGGCGAGACGCTCGAACAGATGCACATCCTGCTCGTTCTTCAGCAACGCGCCGTGCAGCGGCGGGATGACGACATGCTTTTCATTGGCGCGCAGGGCTTCCACCGGCAGGTCTTCGACCATCAAAAGCTTGAGCCAGTCGAGCAGTTCCGACGTCGCGGGCTTCTTCTTCAGGCCGGGGACTTCGCGGACCTGGAAGAACACGTTCAGAGCCTCCCGCGCGAGGTCCTTGCGGATATCGGGGTAATGGGTCTGGACGATCATTTCCATCGTCTCCCGGTCGGGGAAGCGGATGTAATGGAAGAAGCAGCGGCGCAGGAAGGCGTCCGGCAGCTCCTTTTCATTGTTCGACGTGATGATGACGATCGGGCGGAAGCGCGCGGCGATGGTCTTGCGGGTTTCGTAGACGAAGAACTGCATCCGATCGAGTTCGAGCAGCAGATCGTTCGGGAATTCGATATCGGCTTTGTCGATTTCGTCGATCAGCACGAGCACCTGCTGTTCGGACTCGAAGGCTTCCCACAGCTTGCCCTTGACGATGTAGTTGCCGATATCGCGCACCCGCTCATCACCGAGCTGACCGTCGCGCAGGCGCGACACCGCGTCATACTCGTACAGGCCCTGCTGCGCCTTGGTGGTGGATTTGATGTGCCATTCGATCAGCGGCATGCCGAGGGATTGGGCGACCTCATGCGCCAGCACGGTCTTGCCGGTGCCAGGCTCCCCCTTCACCAGCAGCGGCCGCTGCAAGGTCACGGCGGCGTTGACCGCGACTTCGAGATCGCGGGAAGCAATGTATTTGTCCGTGCTTTTGAAACCGGCCACGCTAGGGGTCCTCTGTCTGATTGGGCAGGATTGTCGGGGGAATGGCGGGAAATGGCAAATTGGCCCTATAGCACGTCATCCGTCCCGCGGCTGACGACGCGTCGTCTCCGGGACTCCTGACGCGCGCCATCACTGGGGAACCGCACTTCACGCCCCCGGAGCTGCACTTCACGTCATCCCCGGGCTTGTCCCGGGGACCAATCGCGGCAATGGCGGAAACCTTGGTCCCCGGGACATGCCCGGGGATGACGAGAGAGAGGGGGCGGTTTTTGTGGCCGCCAGTTAAACCCCGCTAGCCCCAGGGTTCCTGCGCCACCGCGCTGCGCGCGGCGACCCGGCCGAAGGCCAGGCATTCGCCGAGATTGCCGGTGCCCTGATACAGATAGCTGTAAATCGACCCCAGCTCCCCCGAGCTATAAAGACGGGGGATTGGGGTTCCGTCCGGGCGCACGATCTCGGCCTTTTCGTTGCGGCGTGGCCCGCCCTGGGTGTTCAGCATCGATGGCGAGAGTTCCACCGCATAGAACGGTCCCGTCGCGATCGGCGTCATCATCAGCGTGCGGCCGAAATCGGCGTCGTGCCCCGCCGCGACCTGTGCGTTCCACCGCGTCACGCTGGCATCCAGCGCCGCCGGGTCGAGGCCGATCACCCGCGCCAGTTCGGTTACGCTGTCGGCCTTTTTGATCCAGCCCTTGGCGAGTTCGACGCTGTTATCCTTGCTCCAGTCGTATTTCTCGACGATCTGGGTCCAGCCATGGCTGGGATGGCCGTCATACAATGGCCCGGCCGCGAAATGGGTGTGATCGAAAATCAGATACATCGGGCACGGGGTCGACAAAGGCAGCCAGCGCCCATTGATCGGCACCTTGCCGTGGCGGGTCTTGAACTTCTCGTCGGTGAAGCGCCGGCCATCGGGACCGACGACGATCATGCCGCCCGGCGGCTCCTTGCTGTAGTGCAACGCCTGCATGGAGAAGCTGGTGCGCACCTCCGGCACTTTCAGGGCCATCGACGGGCCAGCATAGTTGTTCATGTGCCACAAATCGGCGCCGACCGTCATGGCCATGGTGATGCCGTCGCCCTCGTTATAGGGCGATCCGGATGTGTAACAATAGGGCACGCCGGGGAGGTAGTTGCGGATCATCTCCTGATTGTTTTCGAACCCGCCGCAGGTCAGCACCACGCCCTTGCGGGCCTTGACGGTGATGGTCCTGTCCCCTTGTTGCGCCCGCACACCGAGGATTTCCTTGGTGATGTCATGCTGGATCAGCGCCTTGCCCGGGGTTTCGTAATAGACGGGGATGGGGCGTTCCTTCACCAGCCGCTCAAACAGTTTCCAGGTGTAGGAATAGCCGTAGGTCGGGCCGTCGTGGAATTTGTGTACGCAATCCGCGCCGGGCAGGTCGGGGAATTCGATGCCGACGGGCGGGTGCTGATGCTCCTGCGGATCGCCGCCGAGGCTGGCGAGCCAGTCGTTGTTGAGGCACATTTCCTCCGCCCAAACCTTCACCATCGGCTCGGGCACGGTGAAGGGGCCGCAGAGCGCGTTCAGATAGGCGATCGCGCTTTCGACGGAGGACGTGTTGAGGTAGCCCTGCCCGGCCACACGGGTATTGCCGCCTTCCTGACCCTCGGGCGCTTTTTCGAGGATGACGACCTTGGCGCCGAGTTCATGCGCGGTGACGGCGGTGGCCATGCCCGCGGCGCCGAAGCCGACGACGACGACATCGGCTTCGATGTCCCAATGGCGTGGCACGGATTGTGTGGAGGGCATGCTGGGTTCCTGGGGCGGGGTGGGCAGCGGATCCGCCCTTCGTGGCCAGGATATCGCCCGGGTGGGGTGTCCTGCAAATCGGCTGGGGTGGAGGTGGGGGATTCTGGCGATGGCGCCCTGCCTGCCCCCTCATCCTGGCGCTTCTCACGAGGATCAGTCCACGGCACCGATGCCACCGGTCTCAATAATCCAAAGGAATCGCCGCCTCCATGACCCGTGCCCTGAACCCAGGATCAGCGGTCGTCAGGTCCAGAAAATCCACTTTATATGGCAAATCCGACTCCGACAGCGCCTCCGCCAGGGCGGCAAGATCGAGGGGACCATCGCATTCCAAAGCGAGGTCCAGATCAGAATACCGCCGCGCCCCGCCCGTGGCTCTGGAACCGAACACATAAACCCGGGTTTTCAGGGGCAGGTGTTGGCGCAGGATCGCACCGATGATCGCGGCATGCTCAGCCGTGATGTCCAAGGTCGCACTCATGCGAGCCGAGCCTGGAGCATGTCACGCAAATAGGTCGCTTCGACCAGGAAACCGGGAATGCCGGCGACCACGTCTTTGGCGATCTGGGCGGCATAGGCATGGCTGGTGCGGGCCCGCATGTCGCGATAGTGGCGCCATGCGGGCCACTCGCCGCGCAGAAGCCCCTGCTGGTTGCCGGACCGGATGAGGTCCTGGAATGCCATCTGGTCGAAGATCTCCGGAGAGGGAGAGATCATACGAAGGTAGCGCCGCAGAATCCGGTGACACAGTTCGTATGTGAATTCGAACCGCTGGATCAGACCGTCGCGGAGTTGCTCATCGGTCGGCTCCCGAAGGTGGCGTTCCAGACCCTCCCGCAGCCGTTCGACAGCGCGGATGAGCGGGCTGATGTCGAGATCGCCGGATTGCATCGCCATGTCGGGACTCCAGAACGGCGCTGCCTTCATACCACGGCAACACGTTCCGCTCCACCGCGCGGATTTTCGATGTTATGGCCATCTCAACCTGCCTGGCGCAGGCGGAGATGGCCATCCATCAGTCAGGCGCTGGATCAGGCCGCCTTCTTCGCCAGCATGCCCTGGGCGATCAGCGTCTCAGCGATCTGCACCGCGTTCAACGCCGCGCCTTTACGCAGGTTGTCGGACACGCACCAGAACGAAATACCGTTCGGCACCGTCGGGTCCTTGCGGATGCGGCTGACATACACCGCGTCCTCCCCGGCGCATTCCAGCTGCGTCATGTAGCCGCCGTCTTCGCGGACATCGACCACTTCCACGCCCGGGGCATCGCGCAGGATGGCGCGGGCCTGGCCGGCGGTGACGGGGTTTTCGAACTCGACGGTCACGGCCTCCCCATGCCCAATGAACACCGGCACGCGCACGCAGGTGGCGAAGACGGCGATGTTGGGATCGAGGATCTTCTGCGTCTCGACCACCATCTTCCACTCTTCCTTGGTCGACCCGTCATCCATGAACTTGTCGATATGCGGAATGCAGTTGAACGCGATCTCCTTGGTGAAGATCTGCGGCGGGCTCTTTTCGTGCACGAAGGACGACCGCGTATGGGCGAACAGCTCATCCATCGCTTCCTTGCCGCCGCCCGACGTCGACTGATAGGTCGAGACCACCACGCGCTTGATTTTGAACTCGTCGTGCAGCGGCTTCAGCGCCACCACCATCTGGATGGTGGAGCAATTCGGGTTGGCGATGATGCCGCGCTTGGTGAACTGGCGCAGATGGTGGGGATTGACCTCCGGCACCACGAGCGGGATGTCCGCGTCCATGCGGAATTGGCTGGTGTTGTCGATCACGATGCAGCCCTGCGCGGCGGCGCGCGGCGCGTGGATGGCCGACACGGACGCGCCGGGGCTGAACAGCCCGATATCGGTGCCCGTGAAATCATAGGTCTCCAGGTTTTTCACCGTGAGAACCGTTTTATCGCCGAAGGAGACTTCCGATCCAGCCGAACGGCCAGAGGCGAGCGCCACGACTTCCGACACGGGGAAGTTGCGCTCAAACAGGGTTTTCAACATCTCGCGTCCGACCGCCCCGGTGGCGCCGACAACCGCGACCCTGTAAGCCATGTGTTCATCTCCATACATAAAACGCCCGGCCCATTGCCAGACGAGGCCGCACCGTTACCGGCGCAAAGCCGGGCGCGCAAGCGTTTCGCGCACCCGAAGACGCGCTTTCACCACGTATCTGGCCTGCCCCACGCTGGCGGAGTCGCCCGATCCGTTCTAATCCCCGCCCATACCCTGCGTCGGAGGACACACAGCATGCGCGAGATCGGACATTTCATTGGCGGCCAGAGCGTGGCCGGCACCAGCGGCAACTATGGGGATGTGTTCAACCCCGCCTCTGGTGAAATCACCGCCAAGGTCGCCCTCGCCAATGCGCAGGAAATCGATCAGGTCGTCGCCGTCGCCAATGCCGCCTGGCCGGCCTGGGCCGCGACCTCCCCACTGCGGCGCGCGCGGGTGATGTTCAAGCTGAAGGAACTGCTGGAGCGCGATCGCGCGGAAATGTCCGCCATCATCACCCATGAGCACGGCAAGGTCCTGTCGGATGCCGATGGCGAAGTGCAGCGCGGCCTGGAAGTGGTTGAATTCGCCTGCGGCATCCCGCATCTGCTGCGCGGCGAATACACTGACGCCGTCGGCACCGGCATCGACGCCTGGTCGATCCGCCAGCCGCTGGGCGTGGTCGCGGGCATTACGCCGTTCAACTTCCCGATCATGGTGCCGCTGTGGATGATCCCGATCGCGCTGGCGACCGGCAATTGCTTCATTCTCAAGCCGTCCGAAAAAGATCCCTCCGCCGCGCTGAAGCTGGCGGCGCTCCTCAAGGAGGCCGGCCTGCCGGACGGGGTGTTCAATGTGATCCAGGGCGGGCGCGTGGCCGTGGAGTCCATCATCGCCCATCCCGGCATCGCCGCGATCAGCTTTGTCGGCTCCACCGCCATCGCTGAGACCATCTACAAGGGCGGCACATCGGCCGGGAAGCGCGTCCAGGCGCTGGGCGGGGCGAAGAACCATCTGGTGGTCATGCCCGACGCCGATCTGGACGATGCCGTGGATGCGCTGATGGGTTCGGCCTATGGCGCGGCGGGGGAACGCTGCATGGCGGTGTCCGTCGCCGTGGCCGTTGGCTCCGCCGGCGATGAGCTGGTGGCCAAGCTGGCCCCGCGGGTGCGGGCGCTGAAAGTGGCCCCGGGCACCGATAAGGAGGCCGAGATGGGGCCGCTGGTCACCGGCGAGCACCTGGCGAAGGTGCGCGGCTACGTCGATCAGGGCGTGCGCGAGGGCGCGAACCTGGTCGTCGATGGGCGCGATCTGAAGCTGCAGGGCTATGAGAACGGCTTCTTCCTCGGCGGCTGCCTGTTCGACAACGTCACCACCGACATGCGCATCTACCAGGAGGAAATCTTCGGTCCCGTGCTGGCCGTCGTCCGCGCCCCGGATGTCGCCACCGCCACCCGCATGATCAACGCCCATCCCTATGGCAACGGCGTCGCGCTGTTCACCAACGACGGCGGCACCGCCCGCGACTTCACCCAGGCCATCCAGATCGGCATGGTCGGCATCAACGTGCCCATCCCGGTGCCGATGGCCTTCCACAGCTTCGGCGGCTGGAAGCAGTCGCTGTTCGGGGATCACCACATCTACGGGATGGAAGGCGTGCGCTTTTACACCCGCTACAAGGCGGTGACCCAGCGCTGGACCGGCGGCGCGCGCCGCGGGCCCGAATTCACCATGCCGACGCCGGGGCGGTAATGCCCCGCGCAGGATCGGCCGGTGGTTACCGGCCGATCTCGGCGAGCATCTGGGCGCGGAGGATGCGGTTGATCTCGGTCTGGTAGCCGGGGCCTTTGTTGCGGAGCCAGTCGAGGACATCCATGTCCACCCGCAAGGAAATCGCCTCTTTGCGGGGCTTGTAGTGCTTGCCGATCACGGCGGTGGCCCATTGCTCGGGCGTGGTTTCGGGGATTTCGAGGTCGTCGCCGAATTTGGCCTCGAGTTCCTCCAGGCGGGCAATCTGGGCCTGAGTCAGAGGCCGGCCATCACTGGTTACATATTTGGCTTTCATAGGCTCTCCTTTCATGAGCGGTCGCATCCCGCAGACTGATAATATGGACCCAACCGTCATCACCGGCTGGGTAGGTGTGGATAACCACGACAATCCGAAACGCCCGGTCGCTGACGATCGCCCCAACGGTGCGCCAACGGTCCTCCCCCTGCACGAACCGGTCCCACATTGTCTGTGCCAACGGGTCGGCGAAAACCTCTGCGGCCTGGGAAAAATCCAGCCCATGCTTCTGCTTGTTCCGACGTGCTTTGGGTTCGTGCCACGTGATATCCATCCGCCCGCTCCTGCTGACGGCGCAGTGTGCGGGATGACCGGTTAAGGAAGCGTAAACGACGGCGCATAGGCAATTTTGTATATGCAAATCGGTATTGCGTCAACCACCATTCCCCACATCGCCGCCTTGACCCATCCCCGCCCCCGCGCTACCGGCTGGTAGCCCCGTTGTGAGGATCCACCGCCGGTGTCCGCTTTCTCATTCCCGCCTCCCCCGCCCTCCCCCCAGGCCGAAGCCTTGCGCGAAGAGGTGCGCGACTTCCTGAAAACCGCGCTGGCGGATCGCAAGCCGGTGGAGAAAGCCGAATCCTGGACCGGCCTCGACCCCGCTTTCAGCCAGGCCATGGGCGCACGCGGGTGGATCGGCATGACCTGGCCGAAGCACTATGGCGGGCATGAGCGCACGGCTCTGGAACGCTATGTCGTGCTGGAGGAAATGCTCGCCGCCGGTGCCCCCGTCGGCCTGCACTGGATCGCCGATCGGCAGTCGGGCCCGTTGATTTTGAAGGTGGGGACGGAAGAGCAGCGGCGAACCATACTGCCGCGCATCGCCGCAGGGGAGGCCTATGTCTGTATTGGCATGAGTGAGCCCGATATCGGCTCCGACCTCGCCTCGGTGCGCACCAAGGCGGCGAAGGTGCAGGGCGGCTATATCGTCAATGGAACCAAGGTCTGGACCAGCTTCGCCCATATGTCGCAGTACATGATCCTGTTCTGCCGCACGGGATCGTCGGAAGAGCGACATGGCGGCGTCAGCCAGATGCTCGTCGACCTGCAAAACACGCCCGGCGTCAGCGTCCGCCCCATCATCGCCCTGACCGGGGAGCACCACTTCAACGAGGTCGTGTTCGAAGACGCCTTCATCCCCGACACCGCTCTGCTGGGTAAGGAAGGCGACGGCTGGAACCAGGTCACCAGCGAATTGGCGTTTGAGCGCAGCGGGCCGGAGCGCTTCCTGTCCTCGTTCCAGGTGCTGGTGCAACTGACCAAGGCCATTGGCCCCGATCCGTCGGATGCCGCCGCGATCGCGCTGGGGCGGCTGTCAGCGCATCTCATCACGCTGCGCCGCCTGTCGCGCTCGGTCGCCGGCATGCTGCAGAACGGGGAGAATCCGGCCTTGCAGGCGGCGATGGTCAAGGACCTCGGCGCGCTGGTGGAGCAGGAGATCCCCGAGATTGCCCGCCAACTGGTGGACGCTGAACCGGACGCGAAGTCGACCCAGGATTTCTCGGCCGCGCTGGCACACACGATGATGCACGCACCGTCGTTTTCGCTGCGCGGCGGCACGCGGGAGATCCTGCGCGGCATCATCGCCCGCGGGCTTGGACTGCGGTAAACGGCCTCAACGTCGGATGGCAACTCCACGCTGGTTTGCCGTCCGTGTTCCCCCTCTCTCTCCGTCATCCCCGGGCTTGTCCCGGGGATCAAGGTCTCCGCAGGTGCCGCGCTTGGTCCCCGGGACAAGCCCGGGGATGACGGCGTTAAAAACGTAACGATCTGCACAATGTAACCACCGCTAAGGAACCCCCAATCATGACCGACAAAGTACTCTACGAGCAGGATGGCCCGATCGTTACCATCACGCTGAATGATCCCGGGATGCGCAACCCGATCTCCGAAGCCGATATGGTCGACGGCATCGTGGACGCGTTGGAGCGGTTGAACGCCGATACCTCCGTCCGCGTGGCGATCCTGACCGGCGCGGGCACCGCGTTCAGCTCCGGCGGCGATCTGCGCAAGATGCGCGACGATTTCGAGGTCCGGAAAACCCAGCCGGCCCTGACCACGCGGTATTACCGCTATGGCATCCAGCGCATCCCGCTGGCGTTCGAGAAGCTGGACGTGCCCATCATCGGCGCCGTCAACGGCCCCGCCATCGGCGCCGGCCTGGATCTGGCCTGCATGTGCGACATGCGCATCGCCGCTGAGAGCGCCCGCTTCGCGGAAAGCTTCGTCAAAGTCGGCATCGTCCCCGGCGATGGCGGCGCCTGGCTGCTGCCGCGGGTGGTTGGCTTCTCCAAGGCCTGCGAGATGGCGTTCACCGGCGACATGCTAAACGCGGCGGAGGCTCTGGCCTGCGGGCTGGTGTCGCGCGTGGTGCCGGATGCGGAGCTGCTCGATGCCGCCAAGGCCCTGGCGCAGCGCGTGGCGGTGAACCCGCCGCAGGCGGTGCGCATGGCCAAGCGGCTGCTACTGGAAGGCCGCTCGGTGAAGCTGGACACGCTGCTGGAAATGTCGGCCGCGATGCAGGCCCTGGCACACGCGACAGGGGATCACCGGGAGGCGGTGAACGCGTTCCTGGAGAAGCGTAAGCCCGTGTTCAAGGGGGATTGAGACGGATCAGCGCTCCCCTCCCCGTGAGGGGAGCGCATCGATCAGGCGCCGGCGATCAGCGCCCCTCCCCCACGAACCCCTTCGACAGACTCTCCACCCGCGCCAAGGCCTCCGCCGACAGCGGCCCTTTCAGCACGGCGGCCAACGACGCCTCGAATTCCTCCACCGTCGCCATGCCCACCAGGATCGTGCCCATCGCGGGGTGGCTGATGGCATAGCGCGTGGCGGCTTCGGCCAGGCTGCTGGCGAAGCCCTCGGTCACCAGCGGCATCAGGCGGCGGGCGCGCTCCAGATCGGTGCCATAGGACAAGGCGGAGCCAATCGGCTCCGGCGGCGGGCTGGCGATGGGGTGGCGTTCGGCGACCCCGGTCAGGGCCCCGGCCGCCAGCACACGAATGCCGACAACGCCCACCCCGGCCGCGACCGTGTGGTCGAACAGCCGCCCGTAATCCTGCGCCGGATAATCGGCGGGCAAAGGCCGGGCGGCGGAGGGGTTGAGCATGTTGTAGCTCACCTGCGCGCTTTGGAAGGCGCCGGAGTCCACGACCGCATGCAGCGCATCGGTATCACCGATGGCGGTGATGCCGGGGAAGCGGATCTTGCCGGCGGCACGCAGGGCCTCGAAAGCGGGCGCGACCTCGTGCAGCACCTGGGCGACGCTCAGGCTTTCGCCGCCGCCATTGACGGTGATGGGGTTGTGCAGGTGAAAGATGGCCACGTGGTCCATCCCCAGCCGTTGCAGGCTGGCATCCAGGGACTGCGTCACCACGTCGCGGATGCGGCCGAATGCGCTGCTGGGCACGCGCACCTTGGTGCCGACGATGGCATTGGCCGGTTTGAGTTTGGCCAGTACCTGGCCCAGATGCGTCTCCGACAGCCCGTCGCCGTATTGCACGGCGGTGTCGAAATAGTTGATGCCGGCGTCGATCGCCTGGCCGATCGCGCGCTCCTGATCCGCGGAGGACCCGCGCACCATCAATCCGCCCACGGCGCCGCAGCCGAAGCCCAGCACCGAGACAGTGAGGCCGGTCCGGCCGAATGCCCGCATTTCCATGGAACGATCCCCTATCGCCGGTACAGCCCGGCACTGCTTGCTTTGATCTTGCACAGGGCCACCAACAAATCGAGTGTCGGCGTCGCCACCCCCGCCAGCCGCGCCAGTGCGAGGGGCGCATCGAACATGCCGTCGATCTCCATCGGCCGCCCGGCTTCGAGGTCCTGGAGGATGGACGGCTTGTGCGCCATGCTGCTCTGGCTCTTCACCCGCGCCTCATGGTTGGTGGTCGGGTCCGCGCCGAGGGCCTGGGCGATCGAGGCGGCCTCCCGCATCGCCGCCAGGGAGGCCGCGACAGCGGCGGGCTCCTCATAGACGGTCTGGGGCGCGGCGCCGGACAGAACCGCCAGCGTGCCGCCGGCGAGGTTGGAGATCAGCTTGTTCCAGATCTCGGTGCGGATGACCGGGGTCGGTTCGCCGCTGATGCCGCCTTTGGTGATCAGGTCGGTCAGGGCCAGCACGCGGTCGGACATTGATCCATCCGGCTCCCCCAGGATGACCCGGCTTTTGGGTTGCTCGACCGCGATCACGCCGGGTTCGGTCACCGCGCTGGCGGAATAGACCACGCCGCCGATGGCGCGGCCGGGGCCGAGGGCCTTGCGCAGCACGTCGTCCGGATCGATCCGCGGCAGGGAGGTGCCGGCCAGCGGGCCGGGCAGATGGTCGAAATACCACCAGGGGATGCCGTTCATCACGAAGGACACGCTGGTCTCACGCCCCAGCAGGGGGCCGATCCCGGCGGCGATCTGAGGCAAGGCGGGGGCTTTGACGGTGACGAAGACCGCGTCCTGCGGGCCAAGCTCGGCCGGGTTGTCGGTGGCCTGGAGCCGCGCGGTGTGTTCGCCGTCGACTGCATGGACCGTCAGGCCGTTGGCGCGGATGGCGGCGAGATGCGGGCCGCGGGCGATGATGGAGACCTCCGCCCCGCCGCGATGCAGCCGGGACGCGAGATGGCCGCCGATGGCGCCGGCGCCGTAGACACAGATTTTCATGGATACAGACCCGCTCCGATTGTGACCGGGATGGGAGCGGGTTTGCGCCGTCCGGTCAATCCAGCCCACGCCCATCGCAGCCCATCGGCTGCCCGGCGCGGCGATACGGCCTGACGCCCGCGCGGGAGCGTGCCATAGTGTGGCGCTGGCCCTGCCCCATTGACCAAAACCGGAGGAAACAACGATGCCCCTCATGCATGCCCGTCGCGCCCTGCTGTGCCTGGCGCTGGCGGTTCCCTGGCTTGTTCCCCTGGGTCTTCCCTTGAACGCCGCCCGGGCGCAGGACTACGCCGCCATCATCGCCCTGCCCGATCGTTCTGAATCCGATCGGGTTAATGACAAACGGCGTGATCCGGTGTCGTTGCTGGGATTCGTGGGCCCGAAGACCGGTTGGACGGTGCTCGATATGGGCGCTGGCGCCGGTTACAGCACGGAATTGCTCGCGCGCTCCGTCGGGCCCAGCGGCAAGGTGTATGGGCAAAACCCCAAAGAGTCCGAGAAATTCCAGGCCCGCGCCGCCACGCCGGCCATGGCCAATGCCGTCGCCGTGGTGCGCCCGACCGATGATCCGGTGCCGGACGGGGTGTCCGGCCTCGACCTCATCACCTTCTTCTTCGCCTATCATGACACGACCTTTCAGGACGTCGATCGCGCCAAAATGAACAAGGCGATGTTCAACGCGCTGAAGCCGGGCGGGCTGTTGGTGATCGCGGATCATGCCGCGCGGCCGGAGGACGGGACCACGGTGGGCAAGACCTTCCATCGCATCGCCGAGGCATCGTTGCGATCCGAGGTCGAAGCCGCGGGATTCCGGTTCGAAGCCGATGCCGGCTTCCTGCGCCATCCCGAAGACACGCGCACGAACATCGTGTTCAAGAACCCGACCCCGGTGGATGAGTTCGTGCTGAAATTCCGCAAGCCGATGTAGCCGCGGGAGGATTACGGGGCCACGGACCCCATCGCCACCCATACGTCCCGCAAGCGCTGATAGTCGCCATCCGCCTCGATGGCGGCGATCTGATCGTAGCCGGCCGGAATGGTCCAGTCGCACAGACCTTGCAGCAGGGCCTTGCTTTGCGGATCGCGCAGCAGCCGCACGAGGTCGAAGATGGTGCGATACCCGGCCTTTTGCAGAATTCCGAAACGATCCGATTGCACCCACAAAATCAACTGCGCCTGCGCGATCCAGTCGATCACCACACTGATGGGCATCGCCGCGGCCTCGAATATCGTGAATGGGTTGCAACGGGCCAGGTCGGTCCCGGAACCGATGCCGAGTTCCTGCAACCGGTAGGTCATCGTGGTATCGATGCCTTGTATGAGCTCCAGGCTGAAATTGTCGGAACGGTCGTTGGCGGCGGCCAGGAAATCGACCTTCTGACTGATGAAGGTCAGGCCACGTTGCGGGAACATGCCGACGACGAAGGCCACCGCGGGCCCCGATGTCGCGACGGCGGCCGGGAAATCAGCCATGGTGTGGCGCACCATGATCGCGACCAGAAGCGCGACGGCGAGACGAATCAGCAGCCGGTTGAAAGTGGCGGGAAACAATTGCTGTGTCGCCGCACGATCGAAAATGGTGACGAACGACCAGACCATCCAGCCAACAAACGCATAGGCGGCCCAGACCAGGGTATTGGTTTCATAGGCACTGAGATCCCCCGTGGTCTCCACACAGCGGCTGCCGCAGAGCAGAAACACTTTGCGTTGCGCGGAAATCGCATTGTCAGTCCAGCCCGACCCGTCGAGCACCAGCATGGACATGAAGAAATTCAGGCACATCAGGTAGAACAACGGCATGATGTAGCGCGCCGTGCTGATCTTACTGGCCGTGGGCTTGCCGGGCAGGCCGGCGAAGGATTGAAAGGCCGATGTCGCCGGGATCGCCGGAAAGGCCGCGACCAGCGTGCTCAGACGCCGGCTCGCCACCCGGCGCAGCCCCACCACGGCGCCGATGGAGAAAAACGGGATCAGGCCCGTAAACAACAACAAGGCACCGGAGTGCAGCGGGCCATCGTTGAAGTAAATGTATTTTGGAATGCCCCACACGGCAGCCAGGACCGCCAGGATCGCGGACAACAAGCTCGTCCAGCCGACTATTGGGCTCATGATTTTGCACCCCATCGGGACTTGAGGGCTTTATCTGTAATGACTTTAAGTTTGATGTGCAACAGTTATGTGTCCGGCATCCAAACACCCATCACGCCGGGGCAACACGGGCGGTTCAGGCGGTTCGTCCCGGGTCTGCCCCGTCATCGCCGGCGATGACGGGGCAGCGCACGCTCATTCCTGGGCGTAGCGCCAGGGTGCCGCCGGTTGTGCCGCGGTTTCATCGATCGTCCATTGCGGCAACGACAGCCCCTCGGTGACGTCGGAAAAGACCATCCGCACGCGGGTGCCGATGCCGACTTTCCTGACCATATCGGCGGGGGCGAGGATGCCGTCCGGGGTGGTCAGATTGCCGACGACGCGCAGCGCCTCGACCTCCGAAGGTTGGCCCTTCTGGGTGTCGAGATCGACCAGCAGCAGCATATAAGGCGTGTGACCCTTGAAGGCCGGCTGGATGGCATGATGCACCTCATTATAGGAGTGCACCGTCCCCTTGGCTTCGACCCGCGTCCAGGTGGATTTGGCCGCGCCGCACCAGGGGCAGCCGGTGTTGGGTGGATAGCGCAGCAACGAACAGTCGTCGCATTTCTGCAAATGGAAGTCGTGCGCCGCGCAGTGTTTGAAATAGGTCAGGTTTTCGCCGTCGAGATCATCGATCGACAGCGCCATGCCCATATAGTCCGCTTTGATTCCCGGCATTGTACTGTCCCCCTCAACCGCGCCGCATGACCATGGCGGAGCCGGTGCCCGGCATCGCCCAGCCCAGATTGGCCGTCACTTCCGCGTTCTTCACCTGGCGGCAGCCGCCTTCGGAATAATCATAGGTGTGCTGGCGCTTGCCATCCGGCCCGCAGGGGCAGGAATCATCCACGTCGTGGCGCAGCTGGCGCACATTCTCGATCACCATGTTCATGCCATGCGTATAACCCTCGCACAGATGCCCGCCGGAGGTGTTGTTGGGCCGCTTGCCGCCCAGGCGGATGGTGCCGTCGGACACATAGTGCCCGCCCTCGCCTTTCTTGCAGAAGCCGTAATCTTCCAGTTGCAGCATGGTGGTGAAGGTGAAGGCGTCGTAAGCCCCGGTCAGATCGACGTCTTCCGGCCCCACGCCGGCATTCGGCCAGAGGATGTTCTTGCCGTAATGGCCGGCGACGGTGGAGATCGGGCCGTGCTGGTAGTGCATGTCCATGCGCGGCTTGTTGCAGCGCCCGACGACGCCGCGGATCAGCGCCGGCGTCTGGCGCAGATCCCGGGCGTGCTCGGCGCGGGTGATGATGAAGCAGGTGGCGTTGTCGGTTTCGACACAGCAATCAAGCAGATGCAGCGGCTTGCAGATCAGACGGCTCGACAGCACCTCGTCGACCGTGAAGCGCTTCTTGTAATAGGCTTTGGGATTGTTGGACGCATGCTCGGAATGGATCACCTTCACCATCGCGACCTGTTCCGGCGTGGTGCCATAGTCGTACATGTGGCGCATGAAGGTGGGGCTGAACATCTGCCCCGCACTCTGCCAGCCATAGGCGCGGCTGTGCAGTTGATCGCCGTTGACCGGCGCGGCGGACCGCGCGCCGGTGCCGCCGATGCGAACCTGGGAGAAACCGTTCATGGACCGGAATATCGCCACCGTTTTGCACAGCCCGGCCTCGATCACGCCGATGGCGATGCCAACCAGCGCCTCGGTCGAGGAACCGCCGCCGAACACATCCATGTAGAAATTGAGCCTTATGCCCAGGTCGCCCGCGATCATCGGGGCGAAGGTGGAATCACCGCTCTGATACGACAACATGCCGTCGATCTCGGTGTTCTTCAGCCCGGCATCGGCCATGGCGGCGCGCACGGCGAAAGTGCCCATGGCGCGGGTGGTCTTGCCGGAGCCGCGGGTGTACGGCGTCTCCCCCACACCCACGATGGCATATTTGTCGCGCAGATATTTCGGTATGGTGGCATCGGTATCCGCTGGTAGCGGCATGGCTTGTTCCCCCTTCTCCGGATGACCGGTTTGACATCGGGCAGGTTCGCGCCATGCGTGGCTGGCGTCAATGCGCGGGCTTCGGGGGGAGAAGGCGAGGGGCTCCGCCCCCTCGACCCCCGCTAAGGGCACGCCCTTAGAACCCGCACATGGTTTGTGCCTGGGAAGGGGGCCAACCCAGACCATTCAAGGTCCCGGTCGGCCCCCTTCCAAGGCACAAACAAATCAATGGATTCCAAAGGCGAGCCTTTGGCGGGGTCCAGGGGCAGAGCCCCTGGCCTTCCTTCCCCCCGCATGCGCGCTTGCGCAAGATCGCGCTGCACTGCACCATACAGCCATGACCAGACACGACATCATCGTCATCGGCAGCGGCCCCGCCGGCCGGCGTGCCGCCATCCAGGCCGCCAAGGGCGGCATGTCCGTCCTCGTCATCGAGAAGGGCCGCCGTGTCGGCGGGGTCTCCGTCCATACCGGCACCATCCCGTCGAAAACCCTGCGCGAAACCGTATTGAATCTGACCGGCTGGCGAGAACGCGGGTTTTACGGTTCGGCGTACCGGGTCAAGCACGACATCGTGGCCAAGGACCTCATGACGCGGCTGCACATGACTTTGGATCATGAGGTCGATGTGCTAGAACACCAGTTCGCCCGCAACGGCGTCCATACCATGTTCGGCATGGCCCGCTTCGTCGGGCCGCACGAACTGGAAGTCACACTGGACAACGGCGATCTGCGCGTGGTCGAGGGGGAGAAGATCGTCATCGCCGTCGGCACCCGGCCCTATCGCCCCGCCGACGTGCCCTTCAACGGGACATCAGTCCTGGACAGTGATGAAATCGTGGAAATTCCGCGCCTGCCCCGCAGCCTCGCCGTCATCGGCGGCGGCGTCATCGGGGTCGAATACGCGACCATCTTCAGCGCCTTGGACGTTTCGGTCACCTTGATCGAATCCCGGCCGCGATTTCTGGAATTCGTCGATCACGAACTGATCGAAGATTTCACCCACCAGTTGCGTGACCGTGGCATGGCGATCCGCTTTGGTTCCGCCGTCGCGCGCATCGACGTCCAGCATGGCCATCCCGTGACGATCCTGGAAAACGGCCGCACCATCCGCGCCGAAATGATCCTCTACGCCGCCGGCCGGGTCGGGGCGACCGACAGCCTCAATCTCGCAAGCTGCGGCCTAGTGCCGGACGATCGCGGCCGGGTCAAAGTCGATCCGCATACCTTCCAGACCGAGGTCGCGCATATCTACGCCGCCGGCGACGCCATCGGCTTCCCCAGCCTGGCCTCGACCTCCATGGAACAAGGCCGCATCGCCGCCTGCCACGCGCTCGGCCTGCCGATGCCGCCGGCGCCGGAATTCTTCCCCTACGGCATCTATGCGGTACCGGAAATTTCCACTGTCGGCATGAGTGAGGAAGAGGTCCGCCGCCGCGGCATCCCCTATGAATGCGGCATCGCCCGGTTCCGGGAAACGTCCCGCGGTCACATCATGGGGCTCAATACCGGCATGATGAAGCTGATCTTCTCACTCAAGACCCGCCGCCTGCTCGGCGCGCATATCGTGGGGGAGGGCGCGACCGAACTGATCCATATCGGCCAGGCGGTGCTGAACCTGAAGGGTACGCTCGATTACTTCATCGAGAATACCTTCAACTATCCAACCCTGGCGGAGGCATACAAGATCGCCGCGCTGGACGCCTGGAACCGCATGCCCCAGCCGTAAACCCGGCGCATGCGGATGTTAAACCGATTTTGCAACAACCTCCATCTCGCTCCGCAACGGCGCGAGGGCCGCCAGGCACAGCGTCAACCGGTTGGTTTTGGCGGCATGTTCGATCTGGCCGGCGATCTCCCCCAGACTATCGGCCCCGACCGCGAGCGAAGCCCCCTTCAGGCGATGCGAGGCTGATACAACCAGGGCGGACTCACCGGCCGCCACCGCCGCCTCGATATCGCGCACCGACTCCCGCGCGCTTTCAAGAAAACGCCGCAGCAGGTCATCGATGGCCGCGGGATCATCACCAATCCAATCGATCAGCTTCGCCCGATCGACCCCACCGGTCGGCTGGTTCGGCGGGTGCGGTGCCGGCACGCTCACGCGAACCCATTTCAGCAGCGCCTCCCGCAGCCGCTGCAACCCGACGGGCTTGGCCATATAGGCATCCATGCCCGCGGCCAGGCAGCGCTCCTCCTCCCCCCGCATCGCATTCGCGGTGACAGCGACGATGGGGGTCCGCGCTGATCCGCGCAGACGTTCCTGGAGCCGAATGGCCTCGGACAGGGCATAGCCATCCATCCGCGGCATATGCACATCGGCCAGCACCGCGGCATAGCGGCCGGGCGCCCAGAGTGTCAGGGCCTGGATACCATCTTCCGCCGTATCCGCGTTCAGACCCAGCAAGGCGAGCTGGCGCACCAGGACCTCCCGATTGACCGGATGGTCGTCCACCACCAGCAACGTCCCCGCCTGGCCCAAGGGCATGGCCAGATCCGGTGCCGCCGAACCGGGCGCCGCCCAGGTGGTATCGGAGCGGAGCGCCAGGGTGACGGTGAAGGTGGCCCCCTCCCCCGGCGTGCTTTCGACCGTGACGTCACCGCCCATCAATTGCGCCAACCGGCGCACGATCGACAGCCCCAGCCCGGTGCCGCCGAACTGGCGGGTCGTTGAGCTATCGGCCTGGGCGAAGGGTTGGAACAGCCGGGCCTGTTGCGCCGCGTCCATGCCGATGCCGGTGTCCATCACCGTCAGGGTCACCGTTTCAACACCGCCACCGGCCGGAGCAACCCCGGCCCGCACGTTGATACTGCCATGCTCGGTGAATTTGACGGCATTCCCGAGCAGATTGAACAGGATCTGGCGCACACGGGTCGCATCGCCCATCAGCATATCCGCCGAACCGGGGTCCAGAACGGAAGTCAGGCGAAGCCCCTTCGCCACCGCGGACGCCCGCAAGGCCCGGACCGTGCCGCCCACGACATCGGACAACGAGAACGCCGCTTCTTCCAGCTCCATCCGACCGGCTTCGATTTTGGAGAAATCCAGCACGTCGTCGATGATCCGCAGCAGCGAAATCGCGGATTCCCGCATGATACCGACGGTGCTGCTTTGCTCCGCACTGAGGTCCTGGTGTTCGAGCACGTCCATCATGCCGAGCACGCCGTTCATCGGCGTGCGGATTTCGTGACTCATGGTCGCCAGGAAGGTGGATTTGGCCTGATTGGCCGCCTCCGCCTCCGCGCGGGCAGCCTCGGCGGCGTCACGCTCTTCGGCCAGGCGGAACTCCTGCTGCTTCAGGGCGGTGATGTCGCGAAACACGCCCAGCGTGCTGCCGTCGCGCAAGCGGTGGAAGGCGCCCTCCGCCCATCGGCCATCATGGGTGGACGGATCTTGGGGGCCCCATCCGCGCGGTTGAACCGCGCGATCGCCGCGATACGGAATTCTTCGGTGATCAGGCCACGCTCAAGCAATGCGTCCATCATGGTATCGAAACGGCGCAGCCGGGCGAGCCGCTCGGGGGAGCTCTGCTGGATATCGCAAAACGCCTTATTGGCGTACCGCCATTCCCCGTCGGGGTCCCACAGGATCAATCCGTCATTCATGTTTTCCAGCACCGTATCCATCAACGTGCGGGCACGCTCGGTGGCATCGCGAGCCTCCTGCAACTCCAGTTCGCGCTCTTTCAACGCCGTGATATCGCGCAGCGTGGATAATCGCCTGCCATCCGGCAGGACGCGCCATCGGGTATCGACCCAGCGCCCGCCGGAATGGTGGGATGTCCCGCTATGGGCCTCTCCGGCCAGGAACCGTGTCATCATATCGGCCGCGACCGCGGCGGGGTTTTGTCCGTTGAGCGGCACATGGCCGTTATCCGCCTGCCAGCGGAAGGCCGTTTCGACATTGCGCACCGTGTCGAAGATGTCCCGCGGGAAGCCATTGATCTCGTACATGGCATCATTCCACAGCGCGATATCGCCGTTGGCCTCATACAACCCCATCCCATCGGTGACGTTATCGAGGATGGCGCGCATCAAAGCCCGCTCCCGCTCGATCTCCCGCTGGGCGGCCTGCTGTTCTTCGAACAGGCGCGCGTTTTCGATGGCGATGGCCGCCTGATCGCCGAAGGTCGAAACCCGTTCGATATGATGATCCGAATAGGGCCGCACCGAAGACCGCCCCAGCGCGATGACGCCGATCGGCTGACCGTCGCGCAGGAGGGGCACGCCGAGCATGGAGCGGACATTGCCGATACGCGCATCCGCGATCGGCTGGTAACCGGTATCGGTCCAGGCGTCAGCGATATGGACGGCATGGCCTTCCAGAATGGCGCGGCCGACGACGGTTCCGGGGCCCGGCGGTATGGCGATGCCGCGCTCGTGCTCCTCGTAAGCGGCGGGCAAGCCAAGCCCAATACTGAAACGGCATACACCGTCCTGATACCGGTACAGGATCGCCATATCGGCCTGACACAGCGCCCTGGCACGATCCAGCACGGTCGCCAGCACCGTATCAAGATTGAACGCCGATCGGCTGATGACCCGCAGGACGTCGCCGACGGCGGACTGGAATTCCAGGGCATCCTGCAGGGCGTCGGATCGCTCACTCAAAGTGAGTTCCTGCTTCTTCAAAGCGGTCACGTCGCGATAGACGCCGAGCGTGCTTCCATTGCTTAGACGATATAATGTGCTTTCGACCCAGCGGCCATCATTGGTGACGCGCAGATCAGGGCTGCCATCGGCGCGGCGATGCCGCTCCAGCGCCCGTTCATAGGTGATCTCATCGATGAAGCCACGGTCCAGCCGGGCCCGCGCCATGGCCTCATAATGACGAAGTTCGGCCAGGCGTTCGCGCCCCACCTGCTGGATGTCGCACAAGGCTTTGTTGGCGTATCGCCATTCACCGGTCTCATCCCACAGCATGACGCCGTCGGTCATGTTATCGAGCACGGTTTCCATCAGCACGCGGGTCTGCTCGGTGGCATCGCGAGCCTGCCGCAGCTCCAGCTCCCGTTCCTTGAGTTCCGTCACATCGCGATGGATGACCAGACGCCGACCGTCGGCCAGGTTGCGCCAAATGCGCTCGACCCAGCGGCCATTCGGACGCAAGGCGGCGGGACGGTGGGAGTCACCGGTCAAAAACACGTCCATCTGCTCGGCGACCGCTGCCTCGATCGCGTCATCGGGCGTGCCATCCTGCGACAGAACGAACCGCATCCCGTCCGAGATATGCCGCAGCGCCCCCCCCGCGCGCGGGATGCCGTTAATGGTATAGACCGCATCGTTGCACTAGATGATGGTGCCGTCCGGCTCACACAGGCTGACCCCGTCGGTCATATTCTCCAGCAGGACCTGCATGGTGGCGCGGGCCTGTTCGGCTTCGCGCAGCGCCGCCTGGGCCTGAATCTCCTGTTGCTTCATCGCGGTCACGTCCCGATGGGTCACCAGCCGGCGGCGATCGGGCAGCATGTGCCAGCGGACCTCAACCCATTTTCCATTTGGGCGCTGAGCGGTGTGATGCTGCGGCGCCCCCGAGAGGAAGGCCCGCAGGGCCGCATCCACGGCCTCATCCGGATTCGGACTGCGCATTTGCAGATGCTGGTTGGCGACCTGCCATTCGAACACCTGGCGGATATTGGTGAAACCGGCGAACACGTCGCGCGGGAAGCCGTTGGTCGCGTACATCGCCTCATTCCACAAAGCGATATCGCCATTGGCCTCGAACAGGCCCATGCCGTCGGTCACGTTGTCCAGAATGGCGCGCATCATCGCGCGTTCCTGCTCCGCCGCCTGGCGGGCTTCCCGCAACTCCGTCAGCAGCCGCGCATTTTCGATCGCGATGGCCGCCTGATCGGCGAATGTTGTCACGATTTCAATCTGATGCTCGGTAAAAGCCCCCGTGTGCGAGCGCGCCAGGGCCATGACGCCAATCGGCTCCCCATCGCGCAGCAGCGGCACGCCGAGCAAAGCCCGGACCGCGCCCGCACGGGCCTGGTCCTTGGCCGTATAGGCGGGATCGGTCAGCGTGTCGGTGATCTGCACCGTGCGCCCTTCCAGCAGCGCCCGCCCGACGACCGTGCCGGTTCCGGCGACCAGCGGGTGCCCGCGCTCGACCTGTTCATAGCCGGGTGGGATATTGTGCCCGACCTCGAACCGGCAGGCGCCGTCGGTGTAGCGGTACAGGATCGCCCGCTCCGCGCCGCAAAGCTCCGCCGCCCGGCTGACCACCGTGGCCAGCACCGCCCCGAGGTCGAACGCCGATCGGCTGATCACCTTGAGGACGTCGTTGATCGCGCTGACGAATTCAAGCGTCGCGCGCAGTTCCTGTTCCTGTTGCTTCAGCGTGGTGATGTCCTGATACACCGTCATCGTCCGCCCGTCCGGGAGGGCAATGAAGCGATGCTCATAGATGCGGCCGAGAAACGCCCGAATCGCCGGGGTGCCGTCACCGGCCGACTGCCGCGCCCGCGCGGCGGCGATGCTGGCCGCGACCGTGTCATGGGTCAAAGGCTGGCGGCCGGTTTCGAATTGCCAGCGCAAACGCTCTTCCGTCGTCCGCAGATCCGCCACGTCATCCCGCGACGTGCCCATCAGCGTCATATAGGCATCATTGGCGAGGCGCAGCGTATCGTCCTGATCGACATAGGCCACGGCATTGGGCAGCCGCAGCACCATCTCCCGCAGGATGGTGGCTTCCTCTTCCACCGTTGGGGATGGCGCGCGTCCAGCGGCCACGTCGGCGCTGGCGAAGGAGCGTACAACGGACATAATAAGACGATCCTGATCCAAGCCGTCAGAATGTCACATTCCACCGGCGGTGCCAGATTCGAATTGTATCGTCTGTATCGCAGGCTTGTGTGATCGATCCGGCCGAACCGCGGGGCGGTCGGGGGGAGGAAGGTCAGGAAGCAGGAAGGCCGGGGGCGCCGCCCCTCGCCTTCCTTCCCTTCCCCCAACGGTCCCCAGCCAAACAGAGCCAATGGTGCCGCGAGAGGGTTCATGCTTCACTGTTAGGCGAATCAGGTGGAACGCAGCAGGAATGGTCGACAGCCCGCGTATTCTTGTGGTCGAGGATGAAGCGACCCAGCGGACGTTGCTGGTGAACTACCTCACCCGTCAGGGGTTCGACGCCACCGGTGTCGCCGATGGCACCGCCATGCGCCGTGCCCTTCAGCGGGATGAACCGATGCTCATCCTTCTCGATATCGGGCTGCCCGGGGAAGACGGCCACAGCCTGGCGCGGTATTTGCGCGAGTCGCACCCGCGGGTCGCCATCATCATGGTCACCGCCGCCGGGGATACGGTCGACCGGATCATCGGTCTGGAAACCGGCGCGGATGACTACATCCCCAAGCCATTCGAGCCGCGGGAATTGCTGGCACGGATCAGAAGCGTCCTGCGGCGGTCCGCGCCCGCACCGGTTGCCAGCCTCGGCCCCCGGATCCGCATGGGTCGGCGGGTGCTCGACCTCGAGCATCGGGTCCTGTTGGAAACCGATGGCACGGAAGAACGGCTGACCGCCAGCGAGTTCGAACTGCTGAAACTCTTCGCCGAAAACCCGAACAAACCGCTGAACCGCGACTGGCTGCTGGAAGCCACCTCGCACCGGGAAGCGGACTCGTTCGACCGCGCGGTCGATCTGCGCATCACCCGCCTGCGCAGGAAAATCGAAATCGACCCCGCCCACCCCGACGCGATCCGCACGGTCCGCGGCGTCGGCTACGTGTTCGTGCCACCGATCGGATAACCCAACGGGATGCGCTTCCCTTCTCGCATGGTATGCTGCCCCCAGCAGACCCAACCGGCCAGAGGAACGTCCCCATGTCAGGCGCCAATTCGTTCAAATTCGTGATGCTGCCGCCGCAGACCGAGATCACCCGTGACTGGGGCCGGCGCCTGGCGGAAACCGTACCGGAAGCCCGCGTCGTGCTGGCCGAGGACGCCGAAACCGCGCAGCGCGAAATCGTCGATGCCGAGGCCGCATTCGGCTGGCTCAACCCCGCTTTGCTGGCGGCGGGCAAAAAGCTGCGCTGGCTGCAAGCCCCGCAGGCCGCGCCGGCGGCGGGATATTATTTCCCGGAACTGATCGACAGCGACCTCGCGGTCACCAACTTCCGTGAGATCTTCAACGACCATATCAGCGCCCATATCCTGTCCTTCGTCCTCGCCTTCGCCCGCGGTCTGCATGTCTATATTCCGCAACAGTTGCGCCGGGAGTGGAAGAAGCCCACCGAAGACCACGGCGTCGTCCATTTGCCCGAGGCCACCGCCCTGATCGTCGGCCTCGGCGGGATCGGCGCCGAAACCGCCCGGCTGCTGGCGGCCTTCGGGGTCACCGTCCTCGCCACCGACGCCCGCCGTGAGACCGTGCCGGAGGGCGTGGCCGAACTGCACAAACCCGAAGCGCTGGACGATCTGCTGCCCCGCGCCGACTTCGTGATCCTGACCGTGCCGCACACCCCGGCGACGGAGGGCTTCTTCAACGCCAGCCGCTTCGCGCGCATGAAGACATCGGCCTTCTTCATCAATATCGGCCGCGGCATGACGACGAAGCTCGATGACCTCGTCGCGGCCCTGAACGCGGGCCAGATCGCCGGCGCGGCGCTGGATGTCTATGAGATCGAGCCGCTGCCGGCGGACCATCCCCTCTGGACCATGCCCAACGTGCTGATGACGCCGCATATGGCGGGTTACGGCCCCTATCTGAACGATCGCCGCTTCCAGATCATGGCCGATAACTGCAAGGCCTTCGCCGCCGGGCGAGAGCTGCGCAACCGCGTCAACAAAGCCACGTGGTTCTGATCATGAACACGGTTGTCGTCAGCTTCGACCAGGAAGCCAAGGGCCGCCCGATCATCGCCGATGCGCTGGGCGGTGCGGCGGAGGTGATCTACCTCACGGATCTCGACGATCAGGCCCGCGCGAAGGCCCTGCGGGAGGCGACCGCTTTGCTCGGCCGCAACACCGCCAAGGAATTGCGCCCGCACGAGCCGGCGCTGCTGGAAAGCGCGAAGCTGATCCAGTTCATCAATGCCGGCGTCGATTTCGTGCCGCTGAAGGTCTTCCCCGATGGCGTCCCCATCGCCAGCAATGGCGGCGCCTATGCCGAACCCATGGCCGAACATGCCTTGGCGATGACATTCGCCGCCGCCAAGCGGCTGCTGATCGAGCATAACGCGCTGATCGCCGGCGCCTTCAACCAGCGCAACCGCAACCGCATGCTGTCGGGGATGACCTGCGGCATCCTCGGCATGGGCGGCATCGGGGAGGCAACGGCGCGGCTGATGCGGGCGATGGGGATGAAAATCCACGCCATCAACCGCCGCGGCGCCTCCGCCGAACCCACCGACTGGTTCGGCACCCCCGCGGATCTGGACCAGATGCTGGCGGTGTCGGACGTGCTGGTGATCTGCACACCGCTGTCACCCCAGACAATGAACTGGATCGGGGCCCGCGAACTCGGGCTGATGAAGCGCGACGCCATCCTGGTGAACCTAGCGCGCGGCGAGATCATCGTCGAGGACGCGCTGTTCGCGCATCTTCAGGCCAACCCGCACTTCACCGCCTGCCTCGATGCCTGGTGGATCGAGCCGGTGCGCCACGGGCGCTTCGGCATGGCGCATCCGTTTCTGTCGCTGCCGAACGTCATTGGATCGCCGCATAATTCGGCGTCCGTGCCAGGAACCGGCGAAACCGGGCTGCGGCGGGCGATTGCCAATATCAAACGGGCCTTCGCGGGCGAGCCACCCCTCTATTTGATTGGTGCGGACGAGCGGATGATGTGACGAGCGTATCGGATGGGGGACGAACGCGGTCCTGATCGTGGGGCGTGCCGTCCCACCGATCCCGGGTGAGCGGTCAGCGCCCCTCAGACCACCTCATCCGTCCAGACCGTGAACCCCGCCAGCGTGTTCTGCCCGAAGGCAGTGCACAGCGGCACGTCGACCGCATCCCGCCCGCGCGCGACCAGAATGCGCCCGATGCGCGGGACGTTGTTGCGCGGGTCGAACGTGTGCCACCGGCCGCCCAGATAGGCCTCGAACCAGCCGGCAAAATCCGGCGGCGTGACCGGGCCGGGAACGTCGATATCGGCGAGGTAGCCGGTGCAATACCGCGCCGGGATGTTCATGCAGCGGCAGAGCGCGACCGCGAGATGAGCGTAATCGCGGCAGACCCCGACCTTCTCATGAAACACGTCCCAGGCCGTGCGCGTGGCCCGCGCCGCCATGTAATCGAATGCGATGTGCTTGTTCACGAAATCGCAGATCGCCTGCACCCGCGCCCAGCCGGTCGGCGTCTGGCCGAACAGGTTCCAGGCGGTTTCGGACATGTGGTCCGTTTCGCAGTAGCGGCTGCCCAGCAGGAAGACCAGCGTGTCGTCGGGCAGATCCTCAACCGCATGCTGCTGCGCCTCCGGATGGACTTCGTCGGGCAGGCCGCTGTCCTGGATGATGGATTTGGCGTGGATCTTGATCCGCCCCTGCGGCGCGACGATGCGGTTGCACCAATTGCCGAACCCATCGCGATAGCCACGCACCGGCACCGGCGGGTCGGTCAGGATGTGGTCCGGCACCAGCAGGTCGCTGACCCGCGTATGGTGCACGTTCAGGGTCAACAGCATCGGCGTCGGCTGGACGCAATCGAGGGTGATTTCATAGCCGATTTTGATATGCATGGCGGGCCTTGGTGAAAAAACGGGGCGGGAGGTCGGATGCGGCCATGAGTCTGGTCCGCTTGTTATTCGGTGGCTCCCTGGGCGCGCCCACCATCAGTTCAGTGTATCAGGTCCGCCCGCGCCGGGTTACTGGAATTGTGTCCGGCCCGTGCGAAGACGGCACCGGGGCGGCGACGGCGGCTCGCTGCCGGGAACCACGGCGCGCATGAAAACCGCATGACGCTGTTGCGCGCGACGGAGGAATGGTCCTTCATCAAGCGAGAAGTGGACATCCGCCTGGAGCGGACCCAGGGCTCAACAACCACAGAGGATTATGCATGGCACGCCTGGACGACATACCGGAACCCACCCGCACCGCGGTGCGGGACATCCCCTGCCCCGCTTTCGACACCACGCCATTCGTCTCCGGCCCGGCTTTGTCCGAGCGCCGGGTCGCCATCGTCAGCAGCGCGGCGCTGATCCAACGCGGCGACAAGCCCTTCGACTTTGGCTCGGGCGAATATCGCGCCGTGCCGGGCGACTGGGCGAATGCCGATATCCTCATGAGCCACGTTTCGATCAACTTTGATCGCACCGGGTTTCAGCGGGATATCAACGTCGTGTTCCCGATCGACCGTCTTCGCGAATACGCGGCCGAGGGCGTTATCGGCTCCGTCGCCGGGACGCATTTCACGGTGATGGGTTCGACCGATCCGGCCGCCATGCTGGCCTCCGCCGACGGCATCGCTGCCGCGCTGAAGGCCGACAACGTCACCGCCGTCGTCCTCTGCCCCGTTTGACCGCTGTGCACCCGCGCCGTGAGCGCGATGGCACATATGCTGGAAGAACGAGGGATCGCGACGACGGTCCTGGCTTTGGCACTGCCGCAGGTCGAGAAAACCCGGCCGCCGCGCGCGGTGATGACTCCGTTCATGCTGGGCAGACCGCTGGGTGAGCCGAACGACGCCGCGTTCCAGCGGCGGGTGTTGCGGCAGGCGTTGAACCTGCTGGAACGGACGGATGGGCCGGTCATTCTCGAACATTTCGAGGAGGACAATCCCAGCTGGTTCGACCGCCCCGGCTGGGTGCCGGCGGTGACACTGCCGGCGCCTGGCTCCTACGGTTCGGCCGCCGCGTGGGAAGCCGCGCTGCGGGCGGAAATGGCGTTGGTCCTGCCGGCGTGGGAGCGGTTCAAGACCCGCTTCAACCGCACGACGGTCGGCCTGGCCGGGCAGTCACCCGAGGATTGGCCGGCCTTCGCCACGTCGTTCCTCGACGGCGCCTTGCCGACGGTGCCGCTGCACGACACCCCGGCCTTGGCACTGCGCTTCCTGGCCGACGATCTGAAGGCTTTGTACAGCGAAGCCGTGCAGGCCATGGGCGCAGCCCCTTCGGCGCGGCAGATCGACGGCTGGTTCTGGCGCCAGACGGTGGCCGGACACCTGCTGATCGCGCTGCGCTCCGCGGCGATGGTCAGTGAGAACAACGCCCTGAAGACGGTGGGCGGGCGCTTTTTCGTGCCCGTGCCCTATTTGCCGGCGTAACAAGGACCGGCGGAATGCTTGGGCATTCCGCCGGGCCGTATCACCCCACCGCCAGCCGCACCGCCACGCCCAGCGCCGCGGTCAGGCCGAGCGTCTTCAAAACCCCCAGTTTCAGCCGGAACAGACACAGCGCCGCGACCGCCGCCAAGGCCAACGCGGCCAGGTCGACGCTGAGCAGCACCGGCAGATCGACCGACACCGGCCCCGCGCGCAAAGGCACATGGTCGTGAAACACCACATGCAGCGCGAACCAGACCGCGAGGTTGCCGACAACGCCCACCACCGCCGCCGTGACCGCGGCCAGGGCCCCGGACAAGGCCTGGTTGGAGGCCAGCCGCTCGATCAACGGCGCCCCCAGGAACACGAACACGAAGCAGGGCGCGAAGGTCACCCATAGCGTCAGGATTGCGCCCACGATCCCGCCGGGCACGCCGGTCAGTCCGCCGGGTGCGCGGAAGCCGGCCAGGAAGCCAACGAATTGCAGCACCAGGATCAGCGGGCCCGGCGTGGTTTCCGCCAGACCCAGCCCTGCCAGCATCTCCGCCGGGGCAAGCCAGTGATAGGCCTCCACCGCGTCCTGCGCGACATAGGCGAGCACCGCATAGGCGCCGCCAATCGTGACCACCGCCATCTTGGAGAAGAAGAAGGCGATATCGGCGAAAGTGCCGCCGGTGGTCAGCATCAGAGTGGCAACCGGTGCCAGCCATAGCACCGCCGCCACCGCCCCCGCCCGCCGCGCCATCGCCGCCTGCCGCGCCGTCCGCCCGGGATCCGCGGCGAGCACCGCGTCGATCAAAGCCGGGCCATCATGCCTGGCCTGGCCGTGCCCGGCATGGCTGAAATGATCGGGCAGGAACCAGCCGATGGCCCCGGCCGTCAGCACCACCGCCGGGAACGGCACATGAAAAAAGAACAGCGCCACGAAGCCCGCGCCCGCCAAAGCCCAGGCGATGCGGCCCTTCAAGGCCCGGCGGCCGATGCGCAACAGCGCCTCGATCACAAAGACCAGCACCGCGCTTTTCAGCCCAAAGAACATCGCATCGATGACCGGAACATGCCCGGCCAGCGCGTAGATCAGGGACAGGGCCAGCATCACGACCGCGCCTGGGATCACGAAGATGATCCCCGCCGCTAGCCCGCCTTTGACCCCGTGCATCAGCCAGCCCAGATAGGTAGCGAGTTGCTGCGCCTCCGGCCCCGGCAGCAGATTGCAGAAGCTCAATGCATGCAGGAACCGGCGCTCCCCGATCCAGTGGCGCTGATCGACGACTTCCTTGTGCAAAAGGGCGATCTGGCCAGCCGGCCCGCCAAAGGACAGCAGGCCGATTTTCAGCCAGACCCGGAAGGCCGCCGCGAAGCTCGGCATCCGGCTTTCGGGTCCGTTCATGCGCCCATCCCCTCAGCGTTGGTGTCCGTTGATCGCCGGCCAGAGAGGCCCTGATCGCCGCGCCAGATTGAGATCGGGAGTATCGGCGGCGCCGACGAGGGTGGCAAGGCGATGGTCTCCCGCCAGGTTCCGCCTAGGTTCGTGCGAACGACAGGAGACACCCATGACCCACGATCCCGCCTGGCCGCTGGCCCAGCATGTCCACCGCACCCAATTCGCCGACTTGCCCGCGAGCGCCGTCGAATCCGCGCGCCGCGACATTCTCGACACCTTCGGCTGCATGTTGGGCGGCAGCGGCTCGCCGGGGATCGACGAACTCTGCGCGGTCATCGGCCATTGGGGCGGGCGGGCGGAAGCGCGCGCCCTGTTGCGCGGCATGACCCTGCCGGCGCCGCAGGCCGCGATGCTGAATGCCAGCATGGGCCATGCGCTCGATTTCGATGACACGCTGGATACCGGCGGCTCGATCCATCCCGGCGTGTCCGTGCTCAGCGCGGTGCTGGCCGCGGCGGACAGCCTGGATGGAATCAGCGGGGCGGATGTTCTGCTCGCCACCGCGCTCGGGCTGGATGTGTCGTGCCGCATCGCCTTCGCCTCCACGGTCGATCGCGGCTGGCATCGCACCGCCTGCATCGGCGTGTTCGGCGCCACCGCCGCGGTGAGCAAGCTGATGCGGCTGACCGCGGAACAGACGCTGCACGCCTTCGGCATCGCCTTCAGCCATGCCGCGGGAAATCGGCAGTGCATCCTGGACGGGGCGCTGACCAAGCGCATGCAGGCCGGCCAGGCCGCCAGCGCCGGCGTGTTCTCGGCCGTGCTGGCCCAGACCGGCTTCACCGGCGCGCATAACATCTTCAACGGCAAGTTCGGATTTTTGGAGCTATACCAGCCGAACGGGCACGACGCGGCGCGCCTGACCCAGGACCTCGGCACCGTCTTCTGTGGGGAGGCTCTGAGCTACAAGCCCTATCCCTGCGGGCGGCCGTTGCATTCGGCGATCGATGCCGCCCTGGCCGCGCGCTCGGCCCTGGGCATCACCGCCGCCGAACAGATCGCGTCCGTCACGATCGAAGCGGACCCGGCGGACAACAAAGACCAGTTCGGTGGCGCCGCCAGCAAGCGGCGGCCGACCCAGGTAGTGGAAGCGCAGTTCGCGCAGCCCTTCCTGGTCGCCACCGCATTGGTGCATGGCCGGGTGGGCATCGCCGAGGTCGATGGGCTGGGGAATGAGGCCGTGCTGGCCTTGTCCGGCCGCGTCACGGGGGCGGCCTCGGCCGCGCGCCGGAAGGGGTCATTGAGTATCGCCGTGACCCATACCGACGGACGCTCGGTCACGATCGAAGCCTCCGGCCCCCTCGGCTCCCCGGAGAAGCCGCTCAGCGATGCCCAGTTCGCGGCCAAGTTCCGCGATTGCGCGGGCAATGCGAGACGGCCCCTGCCGGCGCAGAGCGTCGATGCCGCGCTGGCCATGATTGGCCGGCTGGAAACGATGGCGGATGCAAGGGGGCTGCTGGGATTGTTCGCGGCGTAAGACGAGCGGGGTTGGCCCGGACAAGCCCTACTGGGTTCACACATCGCGGGAACGAAAATTCGCAAGCCAAACAAAGGGACTTCTAACACGTCATGGCCCGGCGTGTCCGGGCCACCGCCGCCCGCTCCAGGCCGCGATAGGTAGCCCGGACAAGCCGGGCTATGACG
>CAIXEA010000142.1 GCA_903918315.1 uncultured Acetobacteraceae bacterium
CACACAAAGGGCCATCTAACACGTCATGGCCCGGCTTGTGCGGGCCACCGCCGCCCGCACCATGCCGCGATAGGTAGCCCGGACAAGCCGGGCGATGACGGTGTAGAGCAGCGTTAGCTAAAATCGTTCCCGCGATGTGTGAATCCCGTAGGGACGAGCCGGGCCATGACGGGGGGGAGTACAGGGTCGAAAAAGAGCGCGCCCTCTCCCTGGCCCAACAGGACAGCGCCAGTCTGACGCGGTATTGAGATCGGGCTCCACACCGAACAAGGGATTCCCCATGCCAGCCCGTATCCGCGTCCTCTCCACCCTGGCCGTGATGGGGGCCATGCGCGACCTCAGCGCCGCGTACCAGGCCCGCAGCGGCACCGAGGTCGATCCCGACTTCGCCCCCACGGTCGCCCTGGTTGAGCGTCTGCGCGCCGGGGAGGCCGGGGATATCGGCATCCTGACCGGACAAGGAATCGACGACATGATCGCCGCCGGCCTCATGCGTCCGGGCAGCCGCACCGATGTCGCACGATCCTTCGTTGGCGTCGCGGTCAAGGTCGGCGCACCCAGGCCGGACCTGAGCACGGTCGAGTCCTTCAAAGCCGCGCTGCTCGCCGCCCGATCCGTCTGCTATTCCAAAATCGGCGCCAGCGGCCTGTATTTCGCGGCTTTGATCGAACGTCTGGGCATTGCCGCCGCGGTCAATGCCAAGGCCACCATCGCCGCCACCGGCTTCACCGCCGAACGCCTGATGTCCGGTGAGGCGGACCTGGCCATACAGCAGATCAGCGAGCTCATGGTCGTGCCGGGAATCGAGGTCGCGGGTCCGCTGCCCGCGGAGATCCAGACGGTCGCGATGTTCTCCGCCGGCCTGCTCACATCGTCCGAACAGCCCGAAGCGGCCGCGGACCTGCTGCGCTTCCTGGCCTCGGACGATGCCGCTCCGGTGCTGCGGCGGACGGGGTTGGAACCGCCCCTAAAATAGCTTCCCGCCGTTGGGCACCGGGAAGTCCGGCTTGATAAGCACGACGGAGCCATCGTCCTCCGGCATGCCGAGTGTCAGCACCTCGCTCAGGAACGGGCCAATCTGACGCGGTGGGAAATTGACCACCGCGCAGACCTGCCGCCCGATGAGCTGGTCGGGGCGGTAATGCACCGTGAGCTGGGCGGAGGAGCGTTTCACCCCGATCTCCGGCCCGAAATCGATGCTCAGCTTGATCGCGGGCTTGCGCGCTTCGGGGAAGGGTTCGGCGTCGATCACGGTGCCCACGCGGATATCAACGGCTTCGAAGTCGGCATAGGTAATGGGGTCTGCCATGTGCGTGCTCCCTCACGGCCGATTGCCAATGCGCCGGCATGACGCCAGTGTGGGGAGAAATACCCCCATCAGAGGATCACCGATGCGCGACTTCCATCTGCCCGGCCGTAGCCCAGTCTATGCCATGAACGGCATGGCCGCCACATCCATGCCAGCCGCCACGCTGGCGGCGTTGGATGTGCTGCGGGCCGGCGGCAATGCATTGGATGCGGCCGTTGCCGCCGTCTCCGTCCTGTGCGTGATCGAGCCGCAATCCACCGGTATCGGCGGCGACTGCTTCTGCCTCTATGCGCCGGCCGGTACGGGCAAGGTCTTTGCGCTGAACGGCTCCGGCCGGGCGCCAGCGGCGGCCAATATCGACTGGTTTGAGAGCCATCAGATCCGCGGGATCGAGAATACCTCGGCCCATTCCGTCACCGTCCCCGGCGCTGTCAGCGCGTGGGAGACGCTCCTCGCGCGGTTCGGCACCAAGGGCCTGCATGAATTGCTGCAACCGGCGATCCGCTATGCCGAGAACGGCTGGCCGGTGCATTCCAAGGTGTCCTGGGACTGGGCCGGGGTGGAAGGCAAGCTGCGCAAGAACGGCACGCATCGCTTCCTGCCCAACGGCACGACGCCGAAGCCCGGCGACATCTTCCGCCAGCCGGAACTGGCCGAGACACTGCGCCAGATCGCCCGTTACGGTGCCCGCGCTTTCTACGAAGGCCCGGTCGCGGCTGATATCGTCGCCACCCTGCGGGCCCGCGGCGGCCTGCACACCGAGGAGGATTTCGCCAACGGCCTGCGCGGGGCGGAATTCGTCGATCCGATCTCCCTCGGCTGGAACGGGCATGACGTCTACCAGTGCCCGCCGAACGGGCAGGGCCTGCTGGTGCTGATGATGCTGGGGATCCTCGAAGGGATGCCGAAGAATGACGGCCCCTCCGGCCTGATCCGGGCACACCGGCATATCGAGGCCGCGCGCCTGGCCTATCGCGACCGTGACGCGTTCCTGGCGGATCCGGGGTTTGAGGATGTGCCGGTGAAGAAGCTGCTGAGCCGGGACTATCTGGCCTCGCTCCGGGGCCTGATCTCCGACACCGAGGCGATGCGCGATCTGCCGGCGGCCGGGGAGGCTTTGCAGCCACCGCACCGCGACACCGTCTATCTCTGCGTGGTCGACAAGGACGGGAACGCCTGCAGCTTCATCAATTCGCTGTTCCAGAGCTTCGGTTCCGGCATTCTGGCGGAGGGGTCCGGAGTCATGCTGCAGAACCGCGGCTTCGGCTTCCGCGTCCAACGCGGCCATCCCAACTGCATCGCGCCGAACAAGCGCCCGATGCACACCATCATCCCGGGCATGGTGATGAAGGACGGCCAGGCTGTGATGCCCTATGGCGTCATGGGCGGGCATTATCAGCCGATGGGCCATTCCTGGTTCCTGAGCAACTTCCTCGAACATGGGATGGATATTCAGGAGGCGATCGATCTGCCGCGCCTGTTCCCCTATGCCGGCAAGGTCGAGATCGAACGCGGCATTTCGCCCGAAGTCGTGGCCGGGCTGACGCGCATGGGCCACACGCCGGAGATCAACGAGCGCCCGCATGGCGGCGGCCAGGCGATCTGGATCGACCGGGCGCGTGGGTGCCTGGTCGCGGGGTCGGAGCCGCGCAAGGACGGGCTGGCGCTCGGGTACTGACCGCGGACGAAGGAAGATCACCCCATGACCGAACCTTGCGACCTTTCCGCCACCGAAGCCCGCCGCCTCATCGGCGGCAAGCGTCTGGCGCCGACTGAATTGCTGGAAAGCTGTATTGCCCGCATCGAGGCGGTTGATCATGCGGTCAACGCCATGGTCAGCCGCGATTTCGACCGGGCCCGCATCGCGGCCAAACGCGCTGATGACGCCGTTGCGCGCGGTGCGGTGCTGGGCCCGCTGCATGGCCTGCCCATGGGCATCAAGGACCTGGAGGAAACCGAGGGGCTGCTGACCACGTTCGGCAGCCCGATTTTCCGCGACTACATCCCCACCACCGATGAAGGCATCGTCGCGGATTCCAAACGGGCCGGCGCGATCGTCGTCGGGAAAACCAACACGCCCGAGTTCGGCGCGGGCGCCAACACGCGCAACGCCGTATTCGGCGCGACCGGGAACCCGTTTGACCCCACGAAATCCTGTGCCGGCTCGTCCGGCGGGTCCGCGGTCGCGCTGGCGACGGGGATGGTGCCGCTCTGCACGGGCTCCGACACCGGCGGCTCCTTACGCAATCCCGCGGCCTTTTGTGGGATTGTTGGGTTCCGGCCGACGCCCGGGCTGGTTTCCAGCGAGAAGCGCGGCATCGGCTGGACCCCGTTGCCCGTATTGGGTCCCATGGGACGCACCGTTGGCGATGTCGCGCTGATGCTCGGCTCGATTGCCAGTAACGATCCGCGTGATCCGCTCGCCACCACCATCCACGGCCGCACCGTGCGCACGCCCGGTGATTTCTATCCGCCGGCCAGGGTCGATCTGTCGCGTCTGAGGGCCGCCTTCACCCCCGATTTTGGCTTCGCGCCAACCGAGAGCATCGTGCGGCAGGCCTTTGCCGAGAAGACGGCCGTGTTTCGCGCCGCCTTCGCACGGGCGGAGGACACCACACCCGATTGCTCCGGCACGGATGAGGCGTTCGAGGTGCTGAGGGCGGTCATTTTCCTCGCCGCGCATCTGGAAAAGACCCGCACGCGGCCGGATGATGTCGGCCCCAACGTGCGCGCGAACGTGGAAGAGGGGCTTCGTTACACCGCTGCCGACGCGGCCCGCGCCATGGCGACCCAGACCGCGATCTATCGCCGCTGGCAAGCGTTCTTTGAGCAGCATGATGTCATCATCACGCCGACCATCACGATCAGCCCCCGGTCATGGCGGGAGCTTTATCCGGCCGAGATCGACGGCCAGCAGACCCGGACGTATTTCCATTGGCTGGCGCTGGCCTATGCGGTGACGGTGGTTGGCCATCCCGCGATTTCGCTGCCTGTCGGGCTGGATGCGCATGGGATGCCGTTCGGCCTTCAGATCGTAGGCCCGCGCGGCGGGGATTCGCTGGTTCTCTCGGTCGCGGCGGAGTTGGAGGCGATGCTGGCCGGTGACAGCCGGACGGCACGGCCGGTGCCCGCTATCGCACGCCTGCAAGCCGCGCCCGCGATCCGGACGATGCCGGGCTTTATTGGATTTGACTGAAGCGGAGGGGTTGACCGAAGCGTGCCTCTTTCCCTCCCTATCGTTGGTGTGATAGAAACAATCAGTCCGCTGGTTCCGGAGAGTCGCATGCCATTCATTGTTGTGTCCGTTATCAACGCCAGCACCTGCGTGACCGACGCGGAAGTGGAGGCTTTGACGGCGGCACTGCAAAAGCAGGTGTCGAACGACTTCGCACCGGCCTGGGGGATCGACGCGACATTGGTGTTCGTTCCCACGACCGGTCAACCCGCGCCGGGTAGCTGGTGGCTGACGATCCAGGACAACACCGATCGGGCTGGTGTGCTGGGCCATCACGAATTGACTCCGGATGGCTTACCGGTTGGGCATGCCTTCGCGGGCACGGACAAGCGTTATGGGCTCAAGTGGACTGTCACGGTCAGCCACGAACTGCTGGAGATGCTGGCTGATCCCGATGTCAATCTGACGGTGTTCGCGCACAAAGACGCCACCACGCACATGCTCTACAGTTATGAGGTCTGCGATCCGGTCGAAGATGACGCTTTTGCTTATCAGATCGATGGCATCGACGTCTGTGATTTTGTCTACCCGGCCTATTTTCAAACGTTCCGCCAGCCTGGCAGCACGCGGTTCGATCATATCGGAAAACTCAACGCCCCGGTTCCCGCGGTTTTGCCGGGTGGTTACATCAATGGCTATGATATTCTGGATCCGACCAAGGCCTGGCACCCGCTGACGGCTGCGACGGTGCCACACGGACCGACCGACCGGTCTCACCTCAAAGATCGGTTTTCGTCCCGGCGGGCGCGACGCTCCAAGCCGCGCAGTGACTGGAAGCATGCAACGCCGACGCGATCCTGACCGTCATCCCAACGGCGGGAGCCCGCTGCCGCGCGCCATGTTGATGGCGGGAAGGTCGCACAGCGCGACCGTGCGGCTGTGGATCGCCGGGGTGTCGGTGCACGGGCCGGTCACCAGGCTGACGGACAGACCGTATTGTGCCAGGACCGTTTTCGCGCCCAGAGCCGACAGGGAATCGGATGCGACCAGGATCACCTTGAGGGTGGGCCGCTTCAGTCTCAGGACTTCCAGAAAGGCCGGGACATTGGCACCCATGAGATCCCCGCCGCATTCGATTAACACCGTGTCCGCCCGCACGGCGAAGCAGGTGTCCAGCATGCGTCCGAAAAATGCCGTTATATCGTCCCGAACATAGGGATGGGTGGTGGGCAGCCCGAAATCGACCATGTCATAGGCGGTTGCCGCGCCATAATCCTGATAGGTATGAAGCTCCGTCACGGAGGAGGTGCCGGTCGCTTTCAGCGCGAGAACGTTCGAACGTCCGCCGCGATGCAAGGCCCGCAGCACGGCAATCGCCGCTGTGGTCTTGCCGACTTCGGATGAGGTGCCAACGATCAGGAAGACAGGCGCGCCGATGTCGTTTGTGTCAGGCGGCGCTGTCACATAGTCGGCGATATTCAGGGTTTGGCCGGTTTCGGCGCGCACGGCACCCACATAGACCACCTGGCCAAGGTAGCCTTTTTCCGTCGGTGATTCGCCCACGAAGTCGCCGACGACACCGCATTCCGCCAGGATCCAATAGGTTTGGCCGGGAATGAGGCCGCCCTCCGGAATGGCGCCGACGGTCCATCGGGTTGACTCCCGGAAGCCGGGGCAGCCCAAAAAAAGCTCCCCCGGCACAACGGTCATCGCGCGTCCCGATACCGCTTCCAGCGTCATCGGTTTGGATTCACCGCTCAGGCGAAAGGCGCACACATCCCCTTCGAAGGCGGGGCGCGGGTACGCCTGCGCGTCGTCTGGCAGTGCGACACGGCGCAACACGGAGGTGCGCTTCACCCTGGACACCACGGGATGATCAGTTGGAACAGCGGTCATCCCGTGCGCTCAGTCTGTGATTCGGGGCCTTGGGCCACGCCGTGGCACA
This sequence comes from uncultured Acetobacteraceae bacterium, assembly GCA_903918315.1. Taxonomy (GTDB): domain Bacteria; phylum Pseudomonadota; class Alphaproteobacteria; order Acetobacterales; family Acetobacteraceae; genus Rhodopila. The sequence continues at coordinate 6,430 of CAIXEA010000142.1, forward strand.
TCCGTGATCAGCCTTTGGTGGGCGCGTCGCTGACCAGGATGACCTGATTGGCCTTCATTGCGGCGGTCTGTTCGGCGCTCAGGCCCAGGATCGCGGCGATCTGGTCGATTTTGCCAGCGTCCACAAAGCTTTCGACCTTGTACGTACCGGTGATGGATTTCACGATCGCGTTCATAGCTGTTCCCCTCTCTGTCGCACCGCGGGACTGCGTGCGGACAAGTTAATAACGAATTTATATTTCTTTGGGAAGCCCCCGTAAGGCTGGTGTGTTCATGTAACGAAATGATGCCATCACGCTTGCTGTAACGGGCGGTTGCATCCAACCCATAACCGTGGTCGGGTGTAAGCCGATGCCACGCGATTGTTCGTGCGCCGGGTCGGGTTGGGGTAACACAAATGGATTGCCGGCAGTGCGGAACCACTGCGCCGGACGGAAAGAAGTTCTGCGGCGAATGCGGCACACCGCTGGAATGGCGGTGCCTGGCCTGTGCCAGCATCAACCCCGCCTCAAGCCGCTTTTGCGGCGAATGCGGTGCACGCGCCGCGCCGTCGCGCCCGCCCGTCCTTGATGACCCGCCGGTACCAACGGCGGAGCGGCGTCAACTCACGGTCATGTTCTGCGATCTGGTCGGCTCCACCGCGCTTGGCGCCCGCCTGGATCCTGAGGATCTGAGGGAGGTCATCGCCGCCTATCAGGGCAGCGTCAACGGCGTGATCGCCCATTATGGCGGGTTTATCGCCCGCTACATGGGCGACGGCGTGCTGGTCTATTTCGGGTTCCCGGCCGCGGAAGAAGATGACGCCGAGCGTGCGGTGCGCGCCGGTCTCGCCGTCACCGAGGCCGTCACCCAATTGAACACAGTGGCCGGGCCGCCGGGCACGCTGCGCACGCGCGTGGGGATTGCCACGGGCCTGGTGGTGGTCGGTGACCTCATTGGCGTTGGCATTTCGCAGGAACAGGCCGTGGTGGGTGATACACCCAATCTCGCCGCGCGCATGCAGACCCTCGCCCAGCCGGGAAGCGTGGCGATTGCCAGCGCGACCCGGCGCCTCATCGGCGGACTGTTCGATTGCGAGGAGATTCCCATCAGTGGCCTGAAGGGCTACGGCACGGATATCCAGGCCTGGAAAGTCTTACGGGAAAGCGCCATCGAGAGCCGCTTTGAGGCCCTTCGTGATGATCGGCGGGGGCCCATCCTCGGGCGTGAGGAAGAGTTGGCTCAGTTGCAGCGCCGCTGGGAACAGGCCTGTCAAGGCAATGGCCGGGTCATCGTTCTGACAGGAGAGGCCGGGATTGGAAAATCCCGCCTCGCCGCCGCCCTGGAAGAACGCCTGCTCGGCGAGGCGCATCTGCGGTTACGCTATTTGTGCACACCCCATCGCAGCGACAGCGCGCTGCATCCGGTGATCGGACAACTGGCGCGCGCGGCCCGGTTTCAGCCGCGCATGCCCACCGCAAGCCGCCTCAGCCGGCTGCATGCCCTGCTGACCCGCGCAGGGGCGCCGCCTGAAGATTTTGCCATCCTGGCGGAGTTGATGTCATTGCCGGTGGCTCCGGACGCCAGGCTGGACGCGCTGACCCCGGCGCAGCGGAAGGAAGCGACATTCGCGGCCTTGCTGCGCCTCATGGCGTTCCTGACCCGTAATCGGCCATTGCTGGTTCTGGTGGAAGATATTCACTGGGCGGACCCGACGACGCTGGAATTGCTGGAGCGCGTCGTCGATCAGGTCGAAACCCGCCGGATGCTGATTGTGGTGACCTCCAGGCCCGGGCAACAGCCCAACTGGGTCGATCGGCCGCAAGTGGCGGTGTACCTGCTGAGCCGTCTCGACCGGCGGCGGGCGAACGACCTCATCGATGGCGTGGCCGGCTCGCGCCCCTTGTCCGCGCATGTGCGCGAGCAGATCGTCACGCACGCGGACGGCATACCGTTATTTGTCGAAGAACTCGCTAAAACGATGCTGGAGAGTAATACGGCCACGGGTGCGCCCGGAGGCCCCGTGTTAAGCCGATCACCTGTGATCGTGCCGAGTTCGCTGCAGGCATCGTTGATGGCACGGCTGGACCGCCTTGCGGATGCCAAGGAAGTCGCACAGATGGGGGCGGTCATCGGGCGGGAGTTCTCGTTCCAGATGTTCCAGTCGGTCTTCCAGATGGCGCCGGAGCGTCTGGAAACCAGTCTCAGGAGACTGACCGCGGCTGACCTGTTCGTGGGCCGCGGCCAACCCCCAAACGCGGTCTACAGCTTTCGGCACGCCTTGGTGCAGGACGCGGCCTACAGCACGTTGCTGCGTGATCGCCGGCGCATGCTGCACGCGCAGGTCGCGAATGCGCTCCGTCGAGATGGGACGATGGAGGCGGAACCGGATCTCCTGGCATACCATTTCGCTGAAGCGGGAATACCCGATCTTGCGATCGACTATCATCAGAAGGCAGCCAACCGCGCCATGGGGCGCAGCGCGGTGGCGGAAATGGTCAGCCATCTGCACCATGGCCTCGGACTGCTGAAGGACTTGCCCGATACGGTTGAAAATCGCCAACGCGAGCTGGCGCTGCAGATCGCGTTGGGGCGCGGCATGATCGATACGGCCAGCTCCGCCAGTGATGAAGCCAATAAGGCGTTCAAGCGCGCGCGCGAGCTGTGCCATACGCTGGGTGAGACGGCGCCGCTGCTGTCGGTGCTGTACGGTCTACAGGTCTACCACTTCACCCGCGGCGAGCCGCATATCGTCGCTGACTACGCGCGCGAGATTCTGGCGCTGGGCGCGCGGACCGGCAATCGCCACGCGCTCCTGCTGGGTGAGCGGGTTGCTGGCAGCGCATATTTTATCATGGGTCAGCTGCGTGATGCCCGTGACGCTTATGAAAACCTGTTACTGCTGTACGATCGTGAAGTCGATGGCGGGATGGTGTCGGACATCGCCCGTGATCCCATGGTCGCCGGCTATGTCTTTCTGTCGATCTGCCTGACAGTCATGGGCTACGTGGATCAAGGGCTTGCCGCCGCGGAGGCCGGCATGCGGCACGCGGAGGAATTGGGCCACGCGATTAGCCCATCTTATTCATCCTGGCCCAGCCCAAGCGCCCGCCCGGGTCATATGGTGTCATACCGAAATAATACACCGCGCGCCTCGCCGATGCTTGC
>CAIXEA010000143.1 GCA_903918315.1 uncultured Acetobacteraceae bacterium
TCCACCGCCAACGCCTGACAAATCTGGTTCGAAACGCGGCACGGCAAGCATCGGCGAGGCGCGCGGTGTATTATTTCGGTATGACACCATATGACCCGGGCGGGCGCTTGGGCTGGGCCAGGATGAATAAGATGGGTTAGGGGCGCATTATCGAAAACTTGCATATATGAAACGAATATAAAAGCCTGTCTGACGATCACCGAGTTCGTGATTGGGGCCTGGTGCCAAGGAGGGGCATGTTGGCCGATATTTAGTCCGCTAGGCTGGTGTGTCTTGACATTGCCCGTGGGCCACAACGCTGCCAATTGTCGAATTTGCCGTAATAAGCGGCCGAGCGATTGATCCATAATGCATCCTTTCGCGTTCCTTTTATAGTTGCTACGTCGGCGTAGGGGTACACGCTGAGGTATTCCTGCCCCCTGTAGTCGTCACGATTAATTTTTGAGACCGGAAGTATTGCGACTTTCCCGCCGCTGAACCCATCAAAAAAACCTAACTCCCAGGGCATCCACTTAGATTCAACTGAATTTTGCGTTGATAGGTAAAGCAGTGCTTTGCACTGGCGCATCCGCTCCTTTAGGTGCAGTGCTGTGGATCGCGATACCGCTGCCCGATCTAGTTCAGGATCAACAATCCAATCAACGTAAACCGAATAACCAAGCCGCTCAAGAATCACGTGGGTCCCGCGTACAATTTCAGCGTCCTTGATCGAATGGCTAAGAAAAATATCGAAGCGATCCTCGGGCGTTTTAGCGGCCTCCTCTAAAATTTTTCTATAAGATTTACTGGTCCGATCGCGGGTTTCCCGTGCGGCTGCCCGAACGATGTCCTCTGTCAGCAGTGGCATGTTGGCGGCGCGCCTTCATTTTAGGGATTTCTACTTTAGTATTATTCTGCATCACCTAACGCTGCAAAGCACTCTTACATGTGGCTCGTCCACCGTATCGGCCCTTGCAGCCGGCTATCGTCACGGTTGGGTTGCGGCGTAAATCGCCTCGGTTGTGGCCCCAAAGACTTGTCGATCGGCCCGTTGCGGCAATAGAGGTAGTCCCGATTCGACCGCGTTTTCCAAGCCATGGAGCCGGTAAACCGCCGCCTCAGCTCACTTTGGGCACGCCGCAAGGCCGCGCCACGCTGCTGAACGTCAATCAACCGACGTCGGGCATCAGACCCTAATTCATTGAAAAACAATGTATTGCCCTCAATCGAGCCATAATATCTGACAAAATGGGCAAATTCCATATTTTCAATAGGATCGTGTGTAATCGGCCCTTTCCAAAGGTAAATCAGAAAAACCATCGCCGAGCAGCACGACCCGCGGGTTCCCGGATGGTCGCTCCACCATTCACCCGACAGCCCGGCGCTTATGGTCCGCGAATGCACGCTGCAACCGCTCACTCGGGGCCGGTGGATTGACCAGAGCATCGAAGAAAACGGCCCGGTCCCGCTCCGACAGATCAAGCGTCTCATGCGCCGCGCGCTCAATCAGGGTTTTGTTGGGTTTATCGACCTGACACCCCAGCCGCTCGTTCCGCAGCCCTCGGTCGGTCCGCGCTATCATAGCCATGGTCACCTCCAACCAAATCGGCACGTGAATTCGACTATTTTTTAAGACCTTCCGCCGGTGTGAGTCCACGATTGTCGACGAACACGACCGGACCAGAGTGGGGCAACACGAACGCCCCCGGGATCAAGCCTCACCAACCCACGGATTAACCAGCGTAAGCTCGCAATTCAGGAAATCCGCCGTATTACGGGTGACCAACGCCGCACCATGCGCGCGCGCGATCGATGCGATCATAATATCCGCGGTCCCCACCGGTCGGCCGACCGATCTATGTGCGGCGAAAATCTCTGCGTAGAATTCAGCCGCCCGGTCGTCGAACGGCAGGACGCGGCCGTCGAAGACGCTACCAAAGATCGCTTTCGCCGCGGTTTCGAGTAAACGGCGGCGCTGGCCCTCCGCCATGATCCCCACGCCGGCAAGAATTTCGGCCTTGCAAACAGATGTGGTGAAAAGCCGCGCCTCGGGCTGTGCCGACATCCAGGCCGCGACCTCCGGAACCGGCTGATTGCCCATAACCGCCGAAAGAACGTTGGTATCGAGGACGAACATCACCCGAAGTACGGTGGATCGCGGGCCGGCTCCCGCGGCGGCAGGTCGAGGTCGATGCCGCCCACCGGCTCGACCAGCGCGCGGATGCGTTCATAGAGAGTACGGGCCGGGGCCGGGGCCGGGCCTTGGAGCGTAGCCTGCAAGATATCCCGCACCTCGGCCTCCATCGAGTGGCCGTGCTCGGCGGCGCGAACACGCAGCCGATCCTTCAGCGCGGGGTCGAGTTTGCGGATCGTGATGCTGCTCATGCGGCGCGGCGTTTGGCTTGTTTGCATAACCACCAGCGTAGCTTGCGCCCATTTCAATGGCAATGATTGCATTGCAATCACACCGGCGCTGGCAGATCGGCCTTGCATAAATCCATATTTCCAGTATCATCGAATCATGGAATCCCAACAAGCCGCCGCCACCCTGGCCGCCCTCGCCCAAACCACCCGCCTCGACCTCATCCGCCTGCTGATCGGCGAAGGCGCCAGCGGCCTGCCCGCCGGCGACATCGCCACGCGCCTCGGCGTCCCGCCCTCAACCCTGTCGTTTCACCTCGCCGCCCTCGAACACGCCGGCCTCACCCAATCCACCCGCCACGGCCGCCAGATCATCCATGCCGTCCGGATCAACGGCCTGCGCCAGCTCCTCGGCTTTCTCACCGAGACCTGTTGCGGCGGCGATCCGGCGCTTTGTGGCGATCTCGGCGCCCTGCTCGCCCCAGAACCGACCGAGGACCTTACCATGACCCCCGCCTTCAATGTCCTGTTCCTCTGCACCCACAACGCCGCCCGCTCCATCCTGGCCGAGGCGCTCCTGCGCCAAATCGGCGGCGCGCGGTTCCACGCCTATTCCGCCGGCTCCGACCCGGCCGAGGCCCCGAACCCGGAGGTTCTGGCCAAGCTCCAGGCCTTCGGCCACGAGACCAGCGGCCTGCGCAGCAAATCCTGGCACGATTTCACCGGGCCCGCCGCGCCGGTCATGGATTTCGTGATCGCGCTCTGCGACACGCCGCAAGGCCAGACCTGCCCCGATTTCGGCAACCTGTCGGTGACCGGCGCCTGGCCGCTGCCGGATCCGTCGCAATTCAGCGGCAGCGCGGTAGAACGGGCTTCCATGCTCAACATGCTGTATGGAAGCCTGCGTCGCCGGCTCGAAATCTTCACCGCGCTCCCCTTCGCCTCCCTCGATCGCATGGCCGTCAAGGCGCGGCTCGACCAGATCGCGGACGAAGCCACCCTTGCGCCCGTCAAAGGACACTGATCATGCGTGTTGGCATCAATGGTATGGGCCGTATCGGCCGTCTGGCCCTGCGCGCCGCGATGGGCGGGATGTATCGCAGCCCCGAGGACCCACGGGCGGGCAACCGCCTCGATGTGGTGCATGTGAATGAGCTGAAGGGCGATGCCACCACCACCGCGCATCTGCTGGAATTCGACAGCGTCCACGGCCGCTGGCGCGAGACCTTCAGCGCCGAGGACAACCGCGCCATCCATATCGGCAACCACCGCATCAGCCACTCCGCCGAGGCCGCGCCGGACGCGGTGAACTGGGCCGATATGGGCTGCGACATCGTGCTTGAATGCACCGGCAAGTTCGTCAAGGCGGCGCAGCTGGAGGCCTATTTCAAAGCCGGCGTCAAACGCGTGATCGTCGCCGCCCCGGTCAAGGATGGTGACGCGCTCAACATCGTCGTGGGCGTCAATGACGCGCTGTATGAGCCGGCGCGGCACCGGCTGCTGACGGCGGCCTCCTGCACCACCAATTGCCTGGCGCCGGTGGTCAAGGTGCTGCAGGACGCCATCGGCATCCGGCACGGCCAGATCACCACCATCCACGATCCCACCAACACCAACGTGGTGATCGACGCCCCGCATAAGGACCTGCGCCGGGCGCGCTCCGCCATGCTGTCGCTGCAACCGACCACCACCGGCAGCGCCACCGCCATCGCGCTGATCTATCCGGAGCTCAAGGGCAAGCTGAACGGCCATGCCGTGCGCGTGCCGGTGCTGAATGCCAGCCTGACGGATTGCGTATTCGAGATGAAGCGCAAGGTCACCGTCGAAGAGGTCAACGAACTCTTCCGCGCCGCCGCCGCCGGGCCGCTGGCCGGTATTCTGGGCTATGAGACGCGGCCTCTGGTCTCGGTCGACTATGTCAACGACACCCGAAGCTCCATCGTCGATGCGCCGAGCACCATGGTCACCGACGACACGCTGCTGAAGGTCTATGCCTGGTACGACAACGAAGTCGGCTATGCCTGCCGCATGGTGGACCTGGCCAATATCGTGGCCGATCGGGGGGTGTGATGCCGGCTTTGCGCAATTATTTGATCGTTACGGCAAGTTATTGGGTCTTCACCCTGTCGGACGGCGCCTTGCGCATGCTGGTGCTGCTGCACTTCTACGCGCTGGGCTACACGCCGTTCATGCTGGCCTCGCTGTTCGTGCTGTATGAGCTCGCCGGCATCTTCGCCAATCTCGGCGGCGGCTGGCTGGCGGCGCGCTTCGGCATTCCGCGCATGTTGATGACCGGGCTGAGCCTGCAGATCCTGGGCTTCCTGCTGCTCTCCGCGCTCGATCCAACCTGGAGCGGCGCGCTGTCCGTCGCCTGGGTGGTGGCAGCGCAGGGCATTTCCGGGGTGGCGAAGGACTTCACCAAGACCGCGTCCAAATCCGCGATCAAGGCGACCTCCGACGGCGGTTCCGGCCAGTTGTTCAAATGGGTTGCCTGGTTCACGGGGTCCAAGAACGCGATGAAGGGCGTCGGCTTCTTCCTCGGCGGTCTGCTGCTGGAGGCGTTCGGCTTCCGCGGTGCCCTCTGGCTGATGGCCGGCCTATTGGGCGTCGTGCTGGCAGGTGTGACGTTCAGCCTGCCGCGCGAACTGGGCAAGGCCAAGGCGTCCAGGTCGTTCCGGGAGTTGTTCGCCAAGACCCGCGCCATCAACCTGATGGCGGCGGCGCGGGTGTTTCTGTTCGGCTCCCGCGATGTCTGGTTCGTGGTGGGCTTACCGGTCTACCTCTACGCCCATGGCTGGCGGTTCGCGGAGGTATCGGGCTTCATCGCCGCCTGGACCATCGCCTATGGGCTGGTGCAGGCCATCGCCCCCTCGGTCATTCGCCGCAGCCCCGATGGCCTGTCGCGGGAAGTGCCGGAGGCGCGGCTCTGGGGCGCCATCCTCGCCGCCATTCCCCTGGCGCTGGCGGCGATCCTGAGCCAGACCCACACCGCCCGCCCGGACCTGATCGTGACCGCCGGGCTCGGTGTGTTTGGCTTCGCCTTCGCGGTGATCTCGTCGCTGCATTCCTATCTGATCCTCGCCTATGCCGGCTCGTCCAAAGCGGCGGAGGATGTCGGCTTCTACTACGCCGCCAATGCCGGCGGCCGGTTGTTCGGCATCCTGCTATCCGGCGCATTGGCGACGGCGGGCGGGTTGGAGGCCTGTTTATGGGGCTCCGCCGCGATGCTGGGTCTGTGCTTCGCCATCACCCTGCTCCTGCCCAACGCGGCGGCCCCGCGCCAGGCCGCGGCCTGATTGAAACAACGGATCGTATCATGGACCAGCCTTCCCCCGCCGCGAAGCTCGGCGTGTTCGAGCGTTACCTGACCCTCTGGGTCGCGCTGTGCATCACCCTCGGCATCGCCCTCGGCGCCCTCATCCCCGCCCCGTTCCAAATCCTCGGTCGGCTCAGCCTGGCCAATGTGAACATTCCGGTGGCGCTGCTGATCTGGCTGATGATCGTGCCGATGCTGTTGCGGGTCGATTTCACCGCTCTCGGCACCGTCGCGCGGCATTGGCGGGGTATCGCCGTGACCGTCGGCATCAACTGGCTGGTCAAACCCTTCTCCATGGCGTTCCTGGCCTGGCTCTTCATCCGGGTGGCCTTCCGGGCCTGGCTGCCGGCGGATCAGATCGATAGCTACATCGCCGGCCTGATCCTGCTCGCCGCCGCGCCCTGCACGGCGATGGTCTTCGTCTGGTCCAACCTGTCAGACGGCGATGCCAACTTCACCCTGAGCCAGGTGGCGCTGAACGACGCCATCATGATCATCGCCTTCGCCCCGATCGTCGGGCTGCTGCTCGGCCTGTCGGCCATCACGGTGCCCTGGGACACGCTGTTCCTGTCGGTCGTGCTCTATATCGTCATCCCGCTGGTGGCGGCGCAGCTCTGGCGCAAGGCCCTGCTGGCCAATGGCGGGGAGGCCGCTTTGGCCGCCACTCTGCGCGCCCTCGGCCCGGCGTCTTTGGTCGCGCTGCTGGCGACGCTGGTGCTGCTGTTCGGCTTCCAGGGCGGGCAGATCCTGGCGCAGCCGCTGATCATCCTGATGCTGGCGGTGCCGATCGTCATACAGGTGTACTTCAATGCCGGCCTGGCCTATTGGCTCAACCGCGCCTGCGGCTCGCCGCATAACGTCGCCGCCCCCTCCGCGCTGATTGGCGCCAGCAACTTCTTTGAGCTCGCGGTGGCCGCGGCGATCAGCCTGTTCGGCTTTCAGTCCGGTGCGGCCCTGGCGACGGTGGTGGGCGTGCTGGTCGAGGTGCCGGTGATGCTCTCCGTTGTGCGGATCGTGATGGCGAGCCGGGCCTGGTACGGCCACAGGTCAGCCAAATAGGAACCGCCGTGCCATTCAGCGGCCTCTTGCCAAGGTGGGGATAATTCTGTAGCGAACGCTCCAATTCAACCGCGATCCCGCAGGACCCCCTTGGCACGCCCCAGAGCTTTCGATCAAAGCACCGCCCTCGACGCCGCCACGCAGCGCTTCTGGGCCGCCGGCTACGCGGCCACCTCGGTGCGCGACCTGGGTGGGGCCATGGGTCTCAGCCAGGCCAGCGTCTACAACGCGTTTGGTGACAAACGGGCTTTGTTCACGCAGTGCCTGGACCACTACCTCGATGCCACGATGCGCGCCCGCATCGCCCGGCTCGAACAGTCGCTGCCGCCGCGCCAGGCGATCGAGACCTTCCTGCATGAAATCGTGGAACGTTCCCTCGAAAGCCGCCTCGGCTGCATGCTGGCCAATACGGCGTTGGAGGTCGCGCCCCATGACACAGAGATTGCCGCCATCATCGCCGAACGCATGAGCGAGCTGGAATCCTTCTTCCGTCGCTGCACCGAGGCCGGGCAGCGCGCAGGCACCATCGCCGCCTCCGTTGACCCCATCGCGACCGCGCAATTGCTGCTGACCACGGTGATGGGCCTACGGGTCCTGGCCCGCGGCTACCCGCAACGAGATCTGCTGGAAGGGGCGGCGCGTCAGGCGCTCAGTGTCCTCGGCAGCCCCACGACGCACCCGACAGAAAGGAACACGCCATGATCCGCTTCTATTACCACCCGACGCCGAACCCGCTGAAAATCTCCCTCTTCCTCGAAGAGGCGGGTCTGCCCTACGAGATCGTTCCGGTCGACACGAGCAAAGGCGAGCAGCACACGCCGGAATTCAAGGCGATCAACCCGAACGCCAAAGTCCCGGCCATCGTCGATACCGACGGGCCCGGCGGCAAGGAAGCGCGGGTGTTCGATTCCAGTGCGATCCTGCTGTACTTGTCCGACAAGACCGGCCAATTCGGCGGCGCGCCGGAAGACCGGACCGAGATGCTGTCCTGGCTGTTCTTCATCGCCTCCGGCCTCGGCCCCTTCTCCGGCCAGGCGGTGCATTTCCAACTCGCCGCGCCCGCGGGCCTTGATTACGCCGTGAACCGCTATCGCCGCGAAGCCGAGCGTCATTACCAGGTGATCGAGGATCACCTCGCCGGCCGCGACTTCATGGTGGGCAACGGCTACACGATCGCCGACATGTCGCTCTGGGGCTGGATCGATCGCGCCAACCGCGTGATGCACGGCGCGGCCGATCCGCTGGGCGCCTATCCGAACATTAAGCGCTGGTTCGCCGCCATCGATGCCCGCCCGGCCGTGGCGCGGGCCCGCAAAGTCGGCACCGATCACGCGTTCAAGATGGAGCGTGACGAGCAGGCATTGCGCGCTTTGTTCCCGTCCAACTATCCGCCCGCCGCCTGACCCAACACAGCTCGGAGTACGCATCATGACCGATTATACACCCCCGAAAATCTGGACCTGGGATCAGGAAAACGGCGGCGCCTGGGCCGGGATCAACCGCCCGATCGCCGGCGCGACGCATGACAAGGAACTCCCCATCGGGCGCCACCCCTTGCAGCTCTATTCGCTCGGCACGCCCAATGGCGTGAAGGTAACGATCATGCTGGAAGAGCTGCTGGCCCTCGGCCACGCCGGCGCCGAATACGACGCCTGGCTGATCAAAATCGCCAACGGCGATCAATTCGGCAGCGATTTCGTCGCGATCAACCCGAACTCCAAAATCCCCGCTTTGATGGATCGCAGCGGGCTAAAGCCGAACCGGGTGTTCGAGTCGGGTGCGATTTTGGTTTATCTGGCGGAGAAATTCGGGGCATTCCTGCCCACCGAACCCGCCGCGCGGGCCGAGTGCCTGTCGTGGCTGTTCTGGCAAATGGGCAGCGCTCCCTATCTCGGTGGCGGCTTCGGGCATTTTTATCAATACGCACCGATCAAAATCGAATACGCCATCGACCGCTTCGCCATGGAAGTCAAACGCCAGCTCGACGTCCTCGATCGGCGTCTTTCTGATAACGAATATCTCGCCGGTGCCGACTACACAATTGCTGATATCGCGGTGTTTCCGTGGTACGGCGGCATGGTGAAAGGCTGGAGCTACGACGCGGCCGAATTTCTGCAGGTGCAGGACTACAAGAACGTGGTGCGCTGGGCCGATGCGATCCTGGCACGCAAGCCGGTACAGCGCGGCCGCATGGTCAACCGCGTGCGCGGCGAACTGTCGGAACAGTTGCATGAACGCCACGATGCCAGCGATTTCGACACGAAAACGCAGGATAAAATCGCGGCGGCGGGTTAGTGCGGCGACTCCTGCCGGATACGCAGTCCCAGGCCTGGGGCTATTTCTGTGGCTGCGTCCTGGCGCTTGGCGCGTCGCTGTCCTTCGCGACAGCCCGCGCCGGCGTGCTGGCGGGTCTGTCGCCCGGCGATCTGATCCTGATGCGGTTCGGTGTGTCGGGCATTCTGCTGCTGCCGTTCTGGATGTGGTCCGGCCTGCCACCGCTGGCCGGTATCGGCTGGCGCAAGGCGCTGGTGCTGACCGCGCTGGCCGGCCCGGGTTTCGCTTTGATGCAGTTGGGAGGCTACGCGTTCGCCCCCTTGGCGCATGGGGCGGTGATCCACCCAGCCTCCGTCACCATCATCAGCACCGGTATCGCCGCCTGGCTGCTGAAGGAGCGGCTCAGCGGCGCGCATCTGTTCGGTGCCGCGATGGTTATCGGCGGCATCGTGCTGATCAGTTGGCAGGGGCTTCATACGGCAACCGGTGCGCGCAGTTGGGTTGGCGATCTGCTGTTCTTTACCTCGGCCATTATCTGGGCCGGGTTCACGGTTCTGGTCCGGCATTGGCGCCTGCATGCGATCCGCGCGATCGCGGTCGTGTCGTTCCTGTCGATCCTGATCGTGGTGCCGGGATATCTGGCTTGGTATGGCCTCGGCCATGTGCGGGTGCTGCCGCTTGGGCCGCTGGCGGTGCAAGCGGTGGTGCAAGGCTTTGTTCAGGGGGTGGTGGCGATTTCCGCCTATAGTCAGGCCATCCGGGTCCTCGGCGTCAGCCGCGCCGTGCTGTTTCCGGCCATGGTCCCCGCCGTTTCGGTGGTGATCGGCATCCCGATCGTGGGCGAAATACCGAATGCCATTCAGATCGGGGGGCTGTTGTTGGTGACGGCCGGTCTGATGGCCGCGATCGGGGTTTTCCGGCGGCGGCAGCTGCGCCCGGCGGCAGGCGTTTAGCCGCTGCGCGCCCGGATTTCCGACGATGACGTATCGAACCGGAACCGTTCCTCCGGAATCTCGCTGAACAGATCGACATACCGCGACGGCACCGCGATATCGCGCAGCGTCCGCACCTGGGCCGAGGCATCGATCCGCACGGCCACCAGGAAGCTCCCGCCGGCCTGGCCGATTTCCTCCAGCGCGAGGTGCATCCGGATCTCGTCGTTTCCGTAATATTTCGGCGCCACCAGCCGCTCCGCCGTATCTGCCCCGATGACGAAGGTCGCTTTCGGGAACAGGCGCGACTTCTCCAGGAACGTCGGCGCGCGGGTCAGCTCGACCGGCGCTTTCCAGGCGAACTGGGTCAGCCGGTGCTTCACCGTCTCTGCCGCCAGTGGCGGCTTGTCGACGTTGGTGACGGAGATCTCGAACGTTACGGGCTGCTGCTTATGATCCTCCGCCACCCGCGCCAGTAGCGCATGTCCCGCATGGATCGGGTTGAACGACCCCGGGAACACCACCGGCGGCGTGGGTGCAGTCAGCAGCCATTGCCCATCCGGCTGGGCGGTGACGCGCGCGACCTCCCCGGCCAACAGCTGATCGACCGCGTCCACGGTTGGGAAGGCCGTTTGTTCGAACACCTCATCCGGGTCGAGCAGGCTGCCCGGCGACGGTGCCGCGACGCCGCAGGCCTGGGCCAGGGCCAGAACGATGGAGCGGGAGACCAGCTCTTCCTCCCCCGCGCGATCCCGCCGGCCTTTGGCGAGCACGGCGGTGCAGTGGACGGCACCGGCGGCGGTGGCGCAGGCGATGTGGTAGCGATGCTCCCCCCGGCGCGGCCGATCGCTGACGAGGGCGGCGGTGGCGCCGAGGCCGAGGAGGTTGGTTTCCCCCGGCAGCAGCCGGGCGGCGCGGGCGCGGGCGGCACGGGCCATGGCGAGCGCGGTGTCGGCGCTGCTGGCCTGGGCCGGGGCGAAGCCGAGATAACCGGCTAGCGCCTGTTCATCGTAAGGCACCTGCGCCTCGATCAGCAGCCGCGATCCGCCGGGCACGCGCAGCAGCTCACTGATCGCCCCGCTGCCCCCACCGGTGATCGCGAGCGCCGCCTTGGGGCCGGAGGCATGGGTAGCGGAGATCAAGTGCTGCCAGGCAGCGTCCGAGAAAGTCATGGTTCGCGTGGGGCCCATCGTTCGATTGCGCGTCGAAGACCGTGAGAGACATTCCCCCCCAAGTCAACCGACCTGGAGTGAGGCGGGGCGGGAGGCGGGGCGGGTTCGGCGTTCGTGGTGGGGCGACCGAATGGCGGCCTCCGTCCAAATCAGGCGTTGCTCGGAGTCAGTTTTGATGGTCTGATCTATCCTGGTAACGTCCCCATGGGCGGCCTGACGATCTGAACAGGGGTGGAAAGCTTATGACCATCACCGATATATGCATGATCCTCGCCACGTTTATCGGGCCCATCACCGCAATGCTGGCACAGAAATGGATTGAGAAGAGAAAAGAGGCACTGAATCGTAAGATCTGGGTTTTTCACACTTTGATGTCCACACGCGCACTGCGAGCATCCTCACCAGAACATGTGCAGGCTCTCAACGCTATTGACGTGGTGTTTAATATGAACAAAAAAGCCGAAAAGCCGGTTATCGACGCCTGGGGAGAATACCTCGACCACCTCGCTCACTATCCAGATAATTCCGGCGAGAAGGAAATCCAGACCTGGCACAGCAAGGGCGAGAATTTTCTGATAGAACTTCTGAAAATCATCAGTGATCATCTAGGATATTCTTTCACGTCCGTCCAGTTGCAGCGGGGAATTTATCATCCGCACGGGCATGCGGATGCACTCAGTTCTCAAATGGAATTGCAGAATATGATCTTAGGCCGTGTGGACGGATTTGATCAAGACAAACACACAGGCCAATGACACGAATGCCTCGTAGTTTCGCTTGGTCTTCTCACAGCGCATAGCGACCCGCTTGAACCGTTTGAGTTTGCCGAAGCATTGCTCGACGCGA
>CAIXEA010000144.1 GCA_903918315.1 uncultured Acetobacteraceae bacterium
CCAGGGCAAGGGCACGTTCACGCAAGTCATGCGAATAAGGACGAGGCATCAATGCTGGCCTCCTACCCAGCCAGCATCTTGAATCAGATTTCTCGTCGCGCCGGAATCCCCCGATTCAACTTTGAGCGGACAGGCTCTAGCGATCAACGCACCGGCGCCATGACCGGTCTGTATCAGGCCTTCGCCGCGCGCTCGATCGCCTGCACGATCAGGGACCGCGCTTCCGCCGCATCGCCCCAGCCGATGATCTTGACCCATTTGCCTTCTTCGAGATCTTTATAGTGCTCGAAGAAATGACGGATCTGGTCGAGCGTGATCTGCGGCAAATCGTTATAATTGTGAACGTTCAGATAGCGTTTCGTCAGCTTTGGCGACGGGACGGCGATGATCTTTTCATCCCCGCCCCCATCATCCATCATTTTCAGCACGCCGACGGGCCGGACGTTGATGATGGCGCCGGGAATAATCGGGCGGGTATTGGCGATCAGGACGTCGATCGGATCGCCATCGTCGGACAATGTGTGGGGCACGAATCCATAATTACCGGGATAGCGCATGGGCGTGTGCAGAAAGCGGTCGACGACCAGCGTGCCGGCGTCCTTGTCCATTTCATATTTGATGGGTTCGCCGCCGATTTCGACCTCAACGATGACGTTGATATCGTCGGGCGGGTTGTTGCCGATTTTAACAGATTCAATACGCATGGGATTAGCCTCCGAGCCGCTGGATATCCGCACCGCAAGCGGCAAGCTTCTGTTCCACCGCCTCATACCCGCGGTCGAGGTGGTAGACCCGGTTCACCACAGTCTCCCCCTTCGCCGCAAGCCCCGCGAGAATAAGGGATAATGACGCCCGCAGATCGCTCGCCATCACCGGCGCGCCCGACAGCGACGGCACGCCGCGCACGATGGCCGATGATCCGTGGACATTGATGCGCGCGCCCATGCGGTTAAGTTCGGGCACATGCATGAAGCGATTTTCGAAGATGGTTTCCGTCACCATCGACGCCCCCTCGGCCACCGACAGCATCGCCATGAATTGCGCCTGCATGTCGGTTGGAAAGCCGGGATAGGGTTCGGTCATCACATCCGCGCCATGCAGGCCGTTCAGGCGTTTGACCATCACGCCGCCGGGTTGCTCGGTGATGTCCACCCCGGCCTCCCGCAGGACTCGCACCGTCGCGCCCAGATGATCCAGCCGCGCATGGCGCAGGAACACCGACCCGCCGGAGATCGCGGCCGCGCAGGCGTAGCTGCCGGTTTCGATCCGGTCGGGGATGATGGCATGATCCGCCGCGTGCAGCGCCGGCACGCCTTCGATCGTCAAGGTGTCGCTGCCGATTCCCGTGATCTGGGCGCCCATCGCGGTGAGGCAATGCGCGAGGTCGCTGATTTCCGGCTCCCGCGCGGCATTGACCAGAACGGTCCGGCCTTCCGCGAGCGTGGCGGCCATCAGGAGATTTTCGGTTGCGCCCACGGAGACGAAGGGAAACACGATCCTCGCGCCCTGCAACCGGCCATTGACCCGGCCGTCGATATAGCCGCCTTCGAGGTCGAAGCGCGCGCCCATCTGCTCCAGGCCCTTGATGTGCAGATCAACCGGCCGGGCGCCGATCTCACAGCCACCGGGAAGGGAGACGCGGGCCTCCCCGGTGCGGGCGAGCAGCGGGCCGAGCACGAGGAAGGACGCCCGCATGGTCCGCACGATGTCGTAGGGTGCCTCGGTATTGGTGATGCGGCCGCCGAAGGACATGATGCGGCCGGCATCGTCCTGCTTGTCGGCGGCGATGCCGTGCTGCGCCAGAAGTTGCCCCATGGTCCTGATATCCGCCAGGCGCGGCACGTTGGACAACACCAGCCGCTCATCGGTCAGCAACCCGGCGGCCATCAAGGGGAGCGCGGCGTTCTTCGCGCCACCGATGGGGATTTCCCCACTGAGCGGGCGGCCGCCACGAATACGGATACGATCCATTCTCTACATCCTCGGCAGCGCTGTGCCGCGCTGGCCCATGTATTTACCGGATTTGTCAGCGTAGCTGATTTCGCAAGGCTCATTGCCCTGCAGGAAGAGGAACTGGCAAATGCCCTCATTGGCGTGGATTTTCGCCGGCAAAGGCGTCGTGTTGCTGATTTCGATCGTGACCTGGCCTTCCCATTCCGGTTCCAGCGGCGTCACGTTCACGATGATCCCGCAGCGGGCATAGGTGGATTTGCCCAGGCAGACCACCAGGATATCACGCGGGATGCGGAAATATTCGACCGTATGGCCCAAGGCGAAGCTGTTCGGCGGGATGATGCAGGTCGCGGTCTTGCGATCCACGAAGCTGCTCGGGGAAAAGTCCTTGGGATCGACAATCGCGGAGTCGATGTTCGTGAACACCTTGAACTCGTCGGCGATGCGCGCATCGTAGCCATAGCTGGACAAGCCATAGCTGATCACCCCTTCTCGCTTCTGGGCTTCGACGAAGGGTTCGATCATGCCGCGTTCTTCCGCCATGCGGCGGATCCAGCGGTCGGACATCACGGGCATTGCGGGTCAGCGCTCCTATCTGAGCGCGACCTGTAGCGCACTGGCTCGGGTCGCCGCAAACGAAGTCTGACGCAACGCTGGGGTGTCCCCGGCCCCAACGCGGTCAGGATGCGGTCCGGACCCGGTCAGAACGGAATTTCGTCGTCCAGATCGCCGCCCTTGGGGGCATCCCAGGATGGTCCGCCGCCACCACCGCCGCCTCGCTGGGCCGGCGCGCGCGCCGCCGCCGGAGCCCGGTCGCGGTTGTAACCGCCGCCGCCAGCCGATCGGCTGCTGCCCATTTCACTGTCATCGGGACCACCGCCGAAGTCGCTGCCACCGCCGCCGGAGCGGGTGTCGAGCATGGTCAGCTGGCCGTTGAAGCGCCCGATCACGACTTCGGTCGTGTAGCGCTCCTGCCCGGACTGGTCGGTCCATTTGCGGGTCTGCAGCGCCCCTTCGACATAGACCTTGGCGCCCTTCTTCAGGAACCGTTCGGCGACATCAGCCGTGCGGTCGTTGAAGATGACGACGCGGTGCCATTCGGTCCGTTCCTTACGCTCCCCCGAGGCCCGATCATTCCAGGTTTCGCTGGTCGCCAGCGTGAGGTTCACGATCTTGCTGCCGTCCTGGGTGTTCCGCACTTCCGGGTCTTTCCCCAGATTGCCCACCAGGATCACCTTGTTAACACTGCCAGCCATCGCACCGAGTCCCTATTCAGAAGCCACCAGTTTACCCGAATTCGGGATAGGATGCGTTAACATCCATCCCGCGGCGCGGAAAATGTCACCTGGCATGGAACAAATCAAGAACTATCTGTCTGCTGGATAGACCCAACAGGCTTCAGCCGGCAAACCAACCGTGACCTGGCTGTTTTCGTCATAGCGGGCGGCGCTTCCGACCTCCAGGGCCTCGATCGCCGTGCCGAGAACCGAGACCTGATAGACTGTCTGGGTCCCCTGGTAATGGCGGCTCGTCACACCACCCAGGAACCGATTGCGACCCTCCCCCGCTGGGTTCAGGGCCACATTGTCCGGCCGCAAGGCGACCCGCACGGGCGTGCCCGGGGCGATATCATGACCCATCCGGGCCATGACGTGCTCACCGGAGGCAACCGCGACCACCCCAAAAGCTCCGTCGCGCGACACCAGCCGCCCTTCGATCACATTCGTCGCCCCGGTGAACCCCGCCACGAACAGATCAGCGGGGCTGTTATAGATCGCGCTGGGAGTGTCGAGCTGCAACAGCTTGCCATCGCGCATCACGCCGAGACGATCGCCGAGGACCACCGCCTCGGTCTGGTCATGGGTCACGTATAACGCCGTCAACCCGACCCGTTTGATGATGCGGCGCAGATCGTCGCGCAGGCGCAGGCGCAATTGCGCGTCGAGATTGGACAGCGGCTCATCCAACAGCAGGATTTGCGGCTGGTAGACCATGCTGCGCGCCAGCGCCACGCGCTGCATCTGCCCGCCCGACAACTGCGTCACCGGCCGATCGGCGTAGGCGGACAGCTCGACCAGGTCCAAGGCGTCGCGCACCGCGTTGTCCTGCGCCGCGCCTTTGACGCCGCGCGATTTCAGCGGATAGGCCACGTTCTGGCGCACCGTCATATGCGGCCAAACCGCGTAGGACTGGAAGACCATGCCCAGATTGCGGTTCCGCGGGGGCACGAGCACACCGGCTTGCGGATCGGTATAGACGGTGCCGCCGATGACGATCTTGCCGGACGTCGGATGCTCCAGCCCCGCGACGCAGCGCAAGGTCGTGGTTTTGCCGCAGCCGGATGGGCCGAGCAGCACCACGATCTCCCCCGCCGCGATCGTGAAGCTCACATCGTCGACGGCGGCCTTCAGGGCCGAACCCTGGGCGGTGGTGGTGGTGAAGACCTTGCGAAGCTGCTCGACGCGGAGTTCCGATGACATGTTATTGCCTGTACCCGTAAACCTTGTTCCAATCTTCCAGCCAGGCGTCATGCAGGCTCTGGAACTGCTTGAAATCCGGCGTCCATAGCCTGTCGCGTGCCGGATCGAATCCCACGGGCGCAATCGGCGGGGTTTTCAACGCGGTCAGGTTGCCCTGGTCGCGGATGGACTGGATCTGGCCTTCGTCGGACAGGCACCAATCCAACCACAGCTGGGCCGCGGCTTTGTGTTTCGCCGCCTTCATCATGCCGCTGCCATAGGGCGAAATCGGCACCCCATCCGACGGATACACCGCATCGATGGGCGCCCCGGCCTGCTTCTTGGGGTAGACGATGTTGAAGATCAGCGGCGCGATGCCGATTTCGCCGCGCACCACCGCATCCGACAAGGGCGCGCCGGAGGGGAACAGCTTCGGCTTCACCGCCGCCTGTCTGGCCCAGTAATCCTCGCCGAGGACCTGCCGCTCAAACATCACGCGGGTCCAGGTGGTGCCGCCGGACGGTCCGATGACCTGGCCGATCTGGCCGGTGTATTTGGGGTCACAGAGGGCGGCCCAGCTGCGGGGCGGGTCCTTCACGATCTCGGGGTTCCAGGCGATCGACCAGGCGGGGGTGATCGTGGGCCATAGTTTGGGGGAAACCAGGGCCGACTCCATATAGTCGCCGGCGTTCGGGGGGGCGTAGTCGGCGAACAGATCCTCGATCGCCTTGGTCTGGCCGCGGTCGGAGTGGTCCAGCACGTCGGCTTCCAGCTTGCCGGACGCGGCTTCGCTCTGCACGCGGGTGATCAACTGACCGCCGGAGGCGCGGACCATGTTCACCCGGATAAAGGGGAAGCGCTTGTTGAATTCGGAGATGACGTCCTGCATCACCTCCGGAAAGGCGGCGGTGTAGAGGATCAGCTGGCCGTCCTTCTTCGCCGCGTCAAGCAGCGCGCCCGGCGGGTCGTAGGGTTTCGCGGCCCGTGCCGGTCCGTACTGGCTGAACACGCCGGTTGCGGCCATGCCGGACAGGGCCTGACGGCGGGTGATCTTGGGGGAATACATGGCTTTGGATCCTCAGCCGGAGCGCACCACGCCCGTCGGCGCGATGTCGGGTTTGATGGCGCCGCTGCCCCGGCCCGGGCGCGACAGCCAGTTGGTGAACGAAATCAGCACGCCCAGTAGCACCATCTGCACCAGGCTGAACGCCGCGGTGATGCCGATATTGCCGCCCTCGTAATAGCCCAGCAGCTGCACCGCCATGACCATGGTGCCGCTGGAATAAAGGAACAGCGACGAGCCCAGTTCCCGCATCGACAGGATGAACAGCAGCGTCATGGCCGCGACCACGCCGGGCCGCGCCAGCGGCAGGACGATGGAGGCGATGGTGCTGAGCGTGCCACGGCCGCAGATCCAGGCGGCTTCTTCCAGTTCGCGATGGATTTGCAGCAGCGACGTCGATAGCGCCTTCACCGTATCGGGGATGAAACGGGCAACAAAGGCCAGCGCCAGGATCCAGAGCGTGCCATAAAGCCCGCCCGGCAGGCCGATCCAGGCCCAGAGATAGGCGACGCCGATAACGAGACCGGGGATGGCGACGGGGATCGTGGTGATGACATCGATCATCCGCCGGCCCGGCGCCCGGGTGCGGGTGATGGTGTAGCCAATCGCAAACGACAGCAGCCCGCCCACGATGGCGGTGATGATGCCGACTTTGATGGAATTGATGATGGAGGCGATGGTCAACGGATTGTCGAACATCTTGATGAAATGCTGCCAGCCGTATTGTTTGGCCTCGAACAGCGCGGGGATGTCCTTGATGAACAGGAACTTGCGGAACGCGGCGATGAACAGCGCGATCGTCGGCAACACCACCACCACGAACAGATACAGGATCGCCAGGCCCAGCGTCAGGAACCGCCATTTGCCCAGGTTCAACGGGCGCGGCCGGAAGGCCTTGCCGGCGACGGTGGTGTAGCTGCGGCCGGAGACGATTTTCTGCTGCAAATAGACCAGCACCCCGGTGACGATCATCAGGATCACCGCCACCGCGGCGGCGGTGTTGTAGCGCGGCGGCGACCAGGCCGTCAGCGCGAAGATATAGGTCGTCAGCACCGAGATATTGGCCGGCGCGCCCAGCACCGCCGGAATGCCGTAAATCCCCAGCATGACCACGAAGGACAGCAGCATGCCCGACAGGATCGCCGGCATGATCAGCGGGAAGGTCACGGTCGCCATGGTGCGGGTGGCGCTGGCGCCGGAGATCTCGGCCGCCTCCTCCAGCGCCGGATCCATGTTGCGCAGCGCCGCGGCGGTGAACATGTAGACATAGGGGGCGTAGTAGATGCCGAAGACGAAGATGATGCCCGGCATGGAATACAGGTCGAAGCGGAACGGGATCCCCGCCTTGTTCAGCAGCAGGTTCAACAGCCCCGTCTTGGGGGAGCCGAGAATGGACCAGGCCACGCCCGCGACCAGCGGCGGCACGAACAGCGGCAGCATCCCGGCGCTGGCGATCAGGCCCTTGCAGGGCGTGTTGGTGCGCACCACCACCCAGGCGAAGGCCAGCCCGATCGCGACCGCCACCGCGGTGCCGCCGGCGCAGGCGATCAGCGCATTGCCCAGCGCGGCCGCCACGTTCGGGTTCATCACCACGGCGAGGAAGTTGCCAATGGAGATGTCCGCCAGGCTGTAACCTTCCACCACCGGATTGGTGGTGGTCAGCGCCCCGATCAGCAGCATCGAGGTCGGATACAGGACCAGAAACGCCAGCATGGCGATCAGGAATCCCGACCAGGCCCAGGGAACCCAGGCGCGCGTCACCCCAATCCTGTCCGAGCCAGCCTTGTCCAAGCCGGCCTTCTCAGAAGCGGTGAGGCTGGCTGCCCCTGTGTCCACCATGGTTCCTCCCGTTGATTTGAGCGGTCGATGTAACACGGCTGGCGGTGCCGGCAACGGGTTGTGTTTGCACGGGGGCGGAAAACCGCGTTAGCGTTTCATCGCATCCATCGAACGCGATGCCTAAAATCAAAAAACAGGGAAACGCCGATGTCCGTCACCGAAATGGGGCCGCTCGAGCAGCGGCATATGCAAGCCGCCAATTTCCGAAACGCCGCTGACAATACCCGAGTGACCTCCACCCATTGGCACATCGCGATGGCCAATGGCCTGGGCTGGGGGTTCGATGGGATGGACGGGGTGATCTTCGCCGTGGTCGCGCCGCAGGTCATCAAGGAATTCGCCGTCGATCTCGGCACCTACCGATCCGGGGTGCAGATCGCGATGTTGATTGGCATCGTTGGCCTCTATTTCTGGCCCTGGATGGCTGACAAATTCGGCCGCCGCACGCTGCTGGCGATCAATATCGCGATGTTCTCGCTCTGCATGCCGCTGGTCGCGCTGTCGAACAGCTTCTGGTTCTATGTCGGCGCCTATGCGCTGGTGCGGTTCTCGTTGAATGGCGAATGGGCCATCGGGGCGATGCTGGTGGCGGAGACCTGGCCGGCCCGGCTGCGCGGGCGGGTGATCAGCGCGGACCGCTCGGCCTGGGGCGTGGGCGCGGCGCTGGCGGGGGGCATCGCGGCCTATATCGTGGGCGAGTTCGGCTGGCGCATGGCCTTCATCCCGCCCGCGGTGATCGCCCTGATCGCCATCTATGTGCGGTTTATGTGCCCGGAGTCGCCGTATTGGGTGCGCACCAAGGATCGCCGCGACCGCATCCAGGCGCGCATCACCGCCGGCCATATCGTGTCCCCCGAGGATCAGGCCTGGATGAGCAAGGCCGGACAGGTGGGCGTGCGCCAGTTGTTCCTGCCGGACATGCTCAAGGCGACACTGCTGTCGGTTTTCGTGGCCAGCACCTCGGTCATCGCCTTCAGCACCGTGGGCTTGTGGATGCCGCTGTTCCTGAAAGAGGCGCATGGCTTCACCCCCGCCGAATACGGCACTTTCTACATCTGGTGGGGCCTGGTGGGCGTGACCGGTATCTGCTTCGCCGGCTGGTTCATCGACCGGCTCGGCCGCCGGCTGGGCTTTGCCTTCATGCTGGCGCAGGCCACGATCTGCATGACCTGGTGGATCTTCGCCACCGACAAATCCACCCTGTTCTGGGTGGGGATCCTGTGGGGCTGGGGCTTCCTCGGTGTCTGGGGGCCGATCACGACCTATACGGCGGAGATGTTCCCGACCCGGATCCGGGGCGTGGGCAACGGGTTCTCATGGACCATCGGCATGTTCTGCGGTTACGTGCTCTGGCCCTTCGTGTCGGTCTATCTGCGGGAGAGCACGGGATCCTTCCAGGCCGCGTTCCTGCTGATCCCCGTGATCATGATCCTGCAGGCGCTGATCGTCTGGTTCTACAGTCCCGAACATGCGGGCAAGGAGCTGGACGCGATTTCGATCTGATCGGACAGGGCAAAGCCCGCGTCCCCTGCGGGGCGCGGGCCTGACCTTCGGATTGCGTTCAGCCGCCGACTTTCGCCGGTGTGCTGGCCGCGGGCGCCGTGGTGCCCGGCGCGGTCGAGAGTTTGGTCGAAGCAGCCGGGGTGCCGGACGGGGTGCCAGACGCGGTGCCAGACGCGGTGACAGGCTTCGTGGCATGGACCAGCGGCGCGGTCGTGGTCATGGTCGTCGTCGCGGTCGCGGCGGGCTTCACGGCCTTGCTGTCATGGGTCACGACGGCGGCCGAACCGGCCTTCGCGTCGGTCTTGATTCCGGTGCCCGTGGTGCCAGTCGGGGTGCCCGTCGTGGTGCCATTCGGGGCAGCGTTCGGCTGGGCATAGACGCTCACGGGGAGGATCGCGAGGCCAGCGGCGAAAAGACCGGAGGAAGCGAGCGTCAGGAGGCGGTTCATGGTGGGTTTCCTTTCCGCCGGGGGAGAGAGTGGGTTGCTCCCGGCTGA
>CAIXEA010000145.1 GCA_903918315.1 uncultured Acetobacteraceae bacterium
CTCCAACACATCGGAAAAACGCATCCGACGGATCCCTTCGTGAATGCGTGCCCGGTCCATCTGTGCCCCCGTTCCTCACAGGGCAGATGACCGGACACGTCACGAGCTACAAACACCGGACAGATCACGAGCTAGCCACATTTCGGGCGTTAGCGGTTGCCCGAGCGCCGAATGCCCATAGAATGCCGCCCGAGGGAGATCATCCATGAAGTTCAGTTTTTCGAGTGAGCAGGAAGAGTTCCGATCCAACCTCCGCCGCCTGCTGGCGGACCGCGCGCCAGTCAAGGAAGCGCGCCGATTGATGGAAACGGATGCGGGCTGGGAACGGGAGGGCTGGCAGGCGCTGAACAGCGGCCTCGGCCTGACCGCGGTGCGCATCCCCGAGGAATATGGCGGGTTCGGCTTCGGCTTCGGTGAACTATGCATCGTGTTGGAAGAAATGGGCCGCGCCATTGTTTGCGCCCCCTATTTCGCCACCACCGTGCTCGGCGCTGGCGCGATCCTGAATGCCGGCACGCACGCGCAAAAGGCCGCCCTCCTTCCCGGCATCGCCGCGGGTGACACAACGGCGACCCTGGCCTCGGCGGAAGACAGTGGCAGTTGGGAGCCTGCGTCAACGACGCTGACCGCGACTGCGTCCGGTTCCGGCTATCGCCTGAACGGGCACAAAAGCTTCGTGATCGATGGCCACACGGCGGATCTGATCGTGGTGCTCGCCCGGGCCCCGGGTTCAACCGGCGATGCGGGGCTGTCGTTGTTTACCGTCAGCGGCGACGCCGCCGGCCTGTCCAAGCGGTTGCTCAAGACGCAGGACCCAACCCGTAAGCTGGCCCGGCTGAGCTTCGAGAATGTCGAAGCGGCCCTGCTTGGCACCGAGGGCGCGGCCGCCGCGCCGGCGGCCCGGACCATCACCGAAGCCGTCGTCTGCCTGACCAACGAAATGGTCGGCGGAGCGGAACGGCTGCGCGAAGACGCCCTCGCTTACGCCATGATGCGGATGCAGTTCGGCAAACCCATCGCGTCGTTCCAGTCCATGAAGCACAAGGCGGCCGATATGCTGCTGGACGTGGAACTGGCGAAATCAGCCGCCTATTACGCCGCCGCGGCGCTGGATGACGGCGATGACGATGTGGCGGCCATGGCCTCCCTCGCGAAAGCCGGGGCCAGCGACGCCTATACCCAAACAGCGGTGCATGCCGTGCAGATCCATGGCGGCATCGGGTTCACCTGGGACAATGACACGCATCTCTGGTTCAAGCGCGCCAAAAGCTCGGAGGTTCTGTTCGGCGACGCGCATTACCACCGGGAGCTGATGATGCGGAACTGGGCGGCCTGAAGGGAGATAGCGAGATGACCGAACTCAACGAAGCCTCCGTCCGCGCCGAATGCCGCGCCTGGCTGGAAGCAAACTGGGACCCGAACCTGGGTCTGGTGGAATGGCGCCACAAGCTGGCCGAGTCCGGCTGGGGCAACCCGCACTGGCCCAGCCGCTGGTACGGCCGCGACCTGCCCGTCGGCCTGGTTCCGGTGGTCGAGGAAGAATTCAAGCGTGTCGGGGCCATTGGCGTCGCCAAGGCGGGGATCCGTGTCCTCGCCGCCGCCACGATCCTGGCGCATGGCACCGACATGCACAAAGAGAAGTTCCTGCTCCGCATCATGACCGGGGAGGATACCTGGTGCCAGCTGTTCTCCGAACCCGGTAGCGGGTCCGACGTCGCTGGCGCGGTGACGCGGGCGGAGATGAAGGGCAACCAGTGGATCATCAACGGCCAGAAGGTCTGGACCACCAGCGCGCATAAGGCGCATTGGGGGCTGCTGCTGGCGCGCACCGACTGGGACAAGAAGAAGCACGCCGGGCTGTCGTATTTCATCATCGACATGAAACAGCCGGGCGTGACGGTGCAGCCGCTGCGCCAGATGAACGGCCATGCCTCGTTCAACCAGGTGTTCCTGACGGACGCGACCGTGCAGCCGGAATTCCTGGTCGCCAATGTCGGCGATGGGTGGGAAGTCACCACCACAACCCTGATGCACGAACGCCGCGGCGCGGATGCATTGCGCACCTGGGGCCAGCAATCGGACCGCCCCGAGCGCGCTTATGCCGAGGAACGGGCCGAAATCGCCACCACGATGGAGCCCTATAAGTGGTATCCGCAACGGGCCGGCCGGGTCGATCTGATCGTGCCGCGGGCGCAGGAAACGGGCGCCATCAACGACCCCGTGGTGCGGCAGGAGATCGCCAAACTGCTGACCATGTCCAAATCCGCTGAGTGGACCGCACGCCGCGCCCGCACCGCGCAGGAACAGGGGCGCCCGCAAGGGCCGGAGGGCTCTTTGGGCAAGCTGGCCTCCTCGCACATCGCCCGGGCGGCGGCGCGTATTCACACCCAGTTGGCGGGTGCGAACGCGATGTTGACCGGCGAGGACAGCCCGATGGGCGGCGTCATCGCTGAGATCCTGGTCTCCGTGCCGGCGACGTCGATCGCCGGCGGCACGGACGAAATTCAGCGTAACATCATCAGCGAGCGTGTGTTGAAGATGCCGCGGGAACGGACTGGCGATAGCGACAAGCCGTTCAAGGATGTGCCGCGGAATACGGTGGCCTGATGTCTGAACCTTTACCCGGGGGCATACAGCCCCCGGCGCGAGGGGACGACGGCCGATCGGATCTGCTCGACGCGGTCAGAGGGGTGGCGGTGAGTATGATCCTCATCACCCATCTTTGGGCTCCGCTCCCGACCGACACACTGCTTTGGCACCTGGGCCCATGGATTGACCCTTTCACGGGGTTGACCTGGACGGGCGTCGACTTGTTTTTTATTCTGTCCGGATATCTGATTTGCGGATCATTACTCGATAATCGCACCTCCGGCGCCTATTATACGACGTTTTATGGACGGCGTGCTTTTCGTATCTTGCCTCTGTACATCATTTTTCTGGCTTATGCTGTGGCGATCGGTGAACTCGTCTTTCCTCTGGCTCATTTCACCTTTACCCAGAACATCGCATTCATCCTGGGCCGGAGCCGATGGGGCTGATCTGACGACCATAACCTGGTCTCTGGCCGTGGAAGAACAGTTCTATTTTATCCTGCCCTTGATGATCCGGTATGTTGATCCCAAAAAATTGCCGTATCTGTTCACAGCCGCGATCGCCGCCGCGCCGATATTGCGCATTGCGATCATGATCTGGTTTGACAACATCAGCGCGGCCTATTGCCTCATGCCATGTCGAATGGATGGTTTGTTTTTGGGTGCATTGCTGGCCTGGTCGGTGCGCCATCCCCATGCCCAATCCTGGTTACGGATGCACCGCGATTGGCTGAACCGTGGCCTTGGCGTGCTGGGGATGGGCTATCTCGTGTTGCTGATGTACTGGCCGGAGAAGGAAGCAGCCCCCATGTGGAGCGTGGGATACACATGGTGCGCGTGCCTGTACGCGCTCATCCTGACCCACTTTCTGCTGCGTCCGCGATGGCGTGCAACGACATTCTTCGCCCGTACGATCTGCTGGATTGGTGTGCGTGCCTATGCGATTTACCTGTTTCACGTCGCGATCGCCCGCGTGATCGAGGCGCAGGGGTTTCACAAACATGGTCTGGTCGTCGCTGTTTTGGCGAGCATCGGCACCCTCGCGCTCGCGGCATTGTCGTGGCATACGGTAGAACAGCCGCTTCTGTCCCTGGCACGAAAATATTTCCGATATAATAATGCTGCCGAACATCGCGCCCGAACCGCATGATCCGACCCACGCCCCGGAGAACCCCGCTTGTTGATCGGCATTAATACGCTAAAATAAATGCCGGCTCGAAAGTAATCCGCGCCGGCCGGGGGCAACAATGGCGCGACTTGGATGGATGGACGGTTTACGGGGCATTGCCGCCCTGCAGGTTGTGCTGCTGCATGTCCTGTCCGTGTTCCTGCCCGCTATTGGCACGCTCACCCCTGATGCCGCGCACTACAGCTGGGAAGCATACTTCATCCATACCCCGCTTTCGATCTTGTTCGACGGATATTCTTCGGTTTATTTGTTTTTTATTCTGAGCGGCGCGGCGCTGACCTATCCATTCAGTGCACGCCCTGTCGCGGTCCCGTCCTCGATGCTCCGCCGTTTGATCCGCCTGGGCCTGCCGATGGCTGCTTCGATCCTCCTGGCGGCAACGCTTATAGGCGTCTTCGGCCCCTCCTTCGTTCCGGCGGAAAAATTGACAAAAAGCGGTGACTGGCTGATCTACGCCGCGCTGCAATCGGTCTCCCTCACGGAAATCCTGCATGAAATTTTTCTGGAAAACATACTGACGGGATTCGCTGATCTCGGCTTCATGCCCAGTGGGATCATGAACAGAATGGGCATCGTGCCGCACGGCACGACATATAACGGTCCCTTATGGACACTGCACATTGAGTTTGTCGGATCGCTGGTGATCGCGTTGTTCGTTGCTTTACGATCCTTAACCAGCCGGCATGTGCATTTGGCGGTGGCCTTGATATTCGCCCTTGCTTTCGCCGCCAGCCCCCTGGTCCTGTTCGTTGTCGGCCATTTAGCGGCTGACTCATTGCATAATGTCGATGCGTCGCGTCCGCGCATCGGCTTCGGCCTGGTGATGCTGATCGGGGGATTTCTTTTGTGCAGCATCAACAATGCGGAACCGGCGCGACTGGTTCTGAGCGTGCTGCCCCGTCCGCCCCTGGGACCACTTCTGGGCACGACCAATATGCGCAGAATGCTCGGCGCGATATTGATTTTCTAAGGTGTCTCGCGGCTCCCGGCCGTCCGGGGCTTCCTGGAAACACCGGGCCTGCGTTGGCTGGGAAAGGTGTCCTTCGCGCTCTATTTGACCCACTTCCCGATCCTGGTCACCGCCGTGTGCGCGCTGTTCCTGACGCTGGCTGGCTCGCTCCCGTATGGAGCCGCCGCGTCGCTGTCCACCGTGACAGGGCTGGCCTTGTGCTTTGCCGTGGCGGCGCTGTTTGAACGGCATATCGATCGCCCTTCCATGGCGCTCGCCCGAATGATCGGTCCCCGGCGGGAGCCGGCTGCCTAGGTTCGGGCCACGCTGTTTTACTGGCTTTTCAAACCATCAAATCCGTCGGTAACAATTTTACATGTTTAATACATTTGTCCTGTTTTTTACATCGACTTCGCAGCCGCAGCATTTTAACTCTGCGACACGCCATCCGGCGCATCAATCTGCGAAGGGACCTCATCATGACCTCTCCGAATTACGCTCCCGACGGGCTCGGCGGCGGCGCTCCAATCCCATTCGGCCGTGGCACGGCGTATGAAGCGGAAATTGCCCGCGCCGCGGCGCTGATCGCCAGCAAGCACGGCACCTGGGATGGTATCTCCCCTGAAGGGGTCGCGCGCATGCGCCTGCAGAACCGGTTCAATACGGGCCTGGATATCGCCCGCTTCACCGCCACCACCATGCGCCGGGATATGGCCGCTTATGACGCGGACCCGTCCCAGTACACGCAGTCTCTGGGGGCGTGGCATGGTTTCGTGGGTCAGCAGACGATGATCTCCATCAAGAAGCATTTCGGCAGCCTCAAGCGCCGCTATATCTACCTCTCGGGTTGGATGGTTGCCGCACTGCGCTCGGAATTCGGCCCGCTGCCAGATCAGTCGATGCACGAAAAGACCACGGTTCCCGCGTTGATTCGCGAAATCTACACCTTCCTGAAGCAAGCCGATGCCCGCGAGCTGAGTAATCTGTTCCGTGACATCGACGCCGCCCGCGCCAACGGCGACGAAGCCAAGGCTACCGAGCTCCTGCACCGCGTTGAAACTTTCGAAACCCATGTCGTGCCCATCATCGCCGATATCGATGCCGGGTTCGGCAATGCGGAAGCGACCTATCTGCTCGCCAAGCAGATGATCGAAGCCGGCGCCTGCGCGCTGCAGATCGAGAACCAGGTCTCCGACGAAAAGCAGTGCGGCCATCAGGACGGCAAAGTGACTGTTCCGCATGAGGATTTCATCGCCAAAATCCGCGCGGTGCGCTACGCTTTCCTGGAACTCGGCATCGACGATGGCGTCATCGTCACCCGCACCGACTCGCTCGGCGCAGGCCTGACCAAGCAGATCGCGGTCAGCCATACCCCAGGCGATCTGGGCGATCAGTACAACAGCTTCCTGGATTGTGAGGAAATCGATCCGGCGACCGCGCGCAATGGCGACGTGATCATGAACCGCAACGGCAAGCTGCTGCGTCCGAAGCGCCTGCCGAGCAATCTGTTCCAGTTCCGTGCGGGCACGGGTGCGGACCGTTGCGTTCTGGACAGCATCACGTCATTGCAGAATGGCGCTGACCTGCTGTGGATCGAAACCGAGAAGCCGCATGTGGAGCAGATCGCGTCCATGATGGACCGGGTGCGCGAAGTCTTCCCGAACGCGAAGCTGGCCTACAACAACTCACCGTCGTTCAACTGGACGCTGAGCTTCCGCCAGCAAGTGTTCGACGACTGGACGGCCTCCGGCCAGAACGTGGTCGCCGAATATGAACGCGGGCGGCTCATGAGCGTCGACTACGACGGCACCCAGCTCGCCATCGAAGCCGATCGGCGGATCCAGACCTTCCAGGCGGATGCGGCGAAGCGGGCGGGGATCTTCCACCATCTGATCACGCTGCCCACCTATCACACGACCGCTTTGTCGGTGGACAACCTGTCGCGGGACTATTTCGGTGACCAGGGCATGCTGGGCTACGTGAAGCAGGTGCAGCGCGCGGAAATCCGCCAGGGCATCGCCTGCGTGCGTCACCAGAACATGGCGGGCTCGGATATCGGCGACGATCATAAGGAATACTTCGCCGGTGAAGCCGCGCTGAAGGCAGGCGGCGCCCACAACACGATGAACCAGTTCGCCACGGCGGATTGATCGATCAGGCCTGACGCGGCGGCCCGGTGCGAAAGCGCCGGGCCGTTGGTCATGTCAGCGCATCAGCCCCCGTGGGTTTTGCGCAGGAACCCGGTCCGGGACATGGCTCCGGACATCATAAAGCTCGCATCCTGGCCGGACAGAATGAAACGGGCGCCCATGCCAATGTAGCGCGGCATGATCGCCTCGTTATAAATGCCGGCCATGCCGGGGAATTTCCCGGCCTGTTCGCAGGCAGCGATCATCGTGCCGTAGGCCTCCGCCAGCCGATCATTGCCGAAATCGCCGGGAATGCCCATTTCGGCGCATAGGTCGTTGGAACCGATCAGCAGCACATCCACGCCCGGGACAGCCGCGATTTCGGCGGCGTTCTGGATCGCCAACGGGGTTTCCAGCATCACCACCGTCAGGTTGGATGCGTTCAGCACATCCACCGCAGCCCCGGTGGAAAGCGAGCCCAACTGGTAGTGCGGCCCCCAACCACCAACAGAGCGATGGCCGATCGGCGGATATTTCAGCTTCTCGACGACTTCCCGCGCCTCGGCCGCGGTATCGACATGCGGCATGACGATCCCCAGCGCGCCGTTATCCAGCGCCCGCGTCGCGATCGAATACTGCCCGTTCGGCACCCGCGCGATCGGCGCGATCCCGGCATCCAGCGCCGCGGCGGAGATTTGGGCGCAGGCGTCGAGCGACATGGTGCCGTGCTCCATATCCAGGAACAGCCAGTCGAAGCCGGCGGTGGCCATCGCCTTGGCGATTTCCACGCTACGGGTCATGCGGACCCCCACGCCGAGGGACAGTTTCCCTTGCTCAAGCTTCTCACGCGCGACGTTACGAACGGTGGTCATCGGTTGGCATCCTTCAGACAAGGGTATCGATGGCGGTGGCAATCAGGCGGTTCAGCGCGCCCAGATCCATCCTGTGCTCGGTCTCGTTGGTGACGGTGACGGTCAGTCCGGCCCCACGCAGGATGAATACCCGGTTGTCGGATGCGCCCGCCGCCCATGCCGTATCGAGCGGGAGGTCGGGGAACAGGCGATCTGTGTTGGTGCGAAAGCAGGCAGCGTAGCTGGTACCGGTATGGGTCGCGGACAGCGCGTAATCAACCCAGCCTTCCGGCAGGATCCGCTCCCCGGCCCAGATGCCGTCGTTCAAATACAGGACGCCCAATTTGGCATAATCCCGCGCGGTTGCGTACCCGGCACCGGAGGCGATGAAATTCCCCACGATATCCGCCGAGTGCTGATAGCTGCTCATACCCAGCCGATCGGCTAACAGGCTGTAGACGGTTTCGTGATAGGGCAGGCCGCGGCGTTCGATCTGGTCGCGGATGACCGCGCCGAGCACATTCATGCCCGAATTGACGTAGCGGAACACGCTGCCTGGGATCGCGGCGACAACGGTGCGTTGCGCGGCTTCGAACGCATCGACACCATCCTGATAGACGGCGCTGTTTTCGAACCCCATGACGGTCTGGCCGTCCTCCAGCCGCACCGGGAAGCCGATGCCGGAGCGCATGCGAACCAGGTGATCCAGCGTGATCAGCCGCTGGATGCCGCGCGGATCACTCCAAAGCGGGGCGGGGACGGGATCGTGGACCGAATGCAGCCAGCCCTCATGGATCATGCGCCCGATCAGGGTGCAGGTGATGGCCTTGGTCATGGACCAGCTCGGGGTGGCGCGGCCTGGGGCGCCGAAGGCACTGTAGCGTTCCGCCAGAACCCGCTCCGATGTGGCGATCAGCACCCCATAGACGCCCGCGGAGCTGGTCATGAACGCATCGAGCGCCCGTGCCAAAGCCGCGGGGGGCGAATCGATGTCACCGACGCTCTCCCCCATCGGCCAGGGCCAGGCCGGGGCAACCGTGCGGGGGATGGGCTTGGGATCGAAGCGCGGCGTGGCGTGCTCCCCCAGCAGAATGCTGCCATAGCCGGCACGGGCCAGCGCGGCCCCCACGACGGGCGGGCCGAACGCCGGATCGTTCCACGCGACCACAACCCGCTGGTCACCGCCATCGGTATCGATGCTGATCTGCCCGTCCGCGATCGCGGCCGCCAGAGCGCCGGCAATGTCCGTGCTGTCGGACCGTCCATCCAGGCCCGCCGGCACCGCGGCCGCCCGCAATCGCAGATGCGCCCGCGCCGTCACGCGATCGAGACCGGAGACGAACATCATGTCCGACATCCGTTTGGCGGCAAAATTGACCGTGCGCTGCCGTAGAGCCCGTATCGAGGCATCGTAGACGAGCGGTTGGACCGGCCCGCTGCCGAATGGATGCGGGGTGGCGTCAAAAATGGGCTCCGCCGGCCGCTGGCTCATTGCGCGGGCTCCAGGACCGGCGTCGCGAAAAAGCGGTTCTTCATGCCTTTCTGATTTTCGTAGAGCGATCCCTGCTTCAGCGCGGGCGGCAACGGCAGCCGCACCGGCGCGGGCGCCATGCGCGGCGCGCGCGTTTGGCCCGCCACCATCAAAGCATCAAACGCCTCAATCCCTGCGGGGAACCCGAGGATCGGCCAGGCATCGGCGGTGCGGAATTGAAACAGCAGCAGACGCCGATCTTTCTCGGACAGGTTGGGCGCGGATCCGTGGACGGCGCGGACATGATGCACGGTGATCGAGCCGGCTTTGCCCAAC
The DNA here is from genome assembly GCA_903918315.1 of uncultured Acetobacteraceae bacterium. Taxonomy (GTDB): domain Bacteria; phylum Pseudomonadota; class Alphaproteobacteria; order Acetobacterales; family Acetobacteraceae; genus Rhodopila. The sequence goes on from CAIXEA010000145.1 coordinate 9,517, forward strand.
AGCGGGACGGCCTTGCTGTAATCGACATCGTGGTTCGCCGGATCCATCGCGCCGCAGAACCGCCCCTCCGCATGGTGGTCGTAGGTTGGCCCGCGGTGGCTGCCGGGGATGATCATCAGCGGCCCATTCTCCATCGCCATATCGTCGAACATGACACCGACGGCGGCGAGATCGTCGTTGGTATGGGGATAGAAGGCCCAGTCCTGATGCCATTCGACCGGGGCGCCGAAACCGGCGCATTTCATGTTCAGCTTGGCGGTGTCGAAGCGGATATCGACCCCCCAGAGGTCCGTCAGCACCGCGATGATGCGCGGATGCCGGGTCAGCGCGGCGTAAGCGGGATCGTGCAGATGGGCCGCCTTGATGCGGCGCACACGCGGGATATCGGCGCGGTGACTGTCTTCGAGGTCGTAGACCGCATCATGCGTGGTCAGGCCGCGGGCGCGGTCAACGAAGCCATCGGTCACCGATCGCAGATGGGCCACTTCCTCCGGCGTCAGGATATCCGGCACGACAATGGCGCCAACTTCATTATATTCCTGGATTTGGGCCTTGGTGAGCACCGATTTTCTCCCGCTTTGTGCAAGCAGCCTATCATCGCGGCAGGGACCGGTCGAGGCGCACGCGTTGCCGCTGCCGCCCCACGCCGCTACCATCCCGGCTGATCGTCAGAAAGGACAACCACCATGTGGCAACCGAGCACGCGCTATCCGGATCCGGCCGTTCAGGTGCTGGACGCCAGCTTCAACCAATACCGCCTGCCGCTGGCCTCCGTCGAACGCCTGTATGACGGCTGCCGCTGGTCCGAGGGCCCGGTCTACGTCGCCGATGGCCGCTATCTGCTCTGGAGCGATATCCCCAACGATCGCATCCTGAAATGGGAAGAAGAGACCGGCGCGGTCTCCGTCTTCCGCAAGACCTCCTGGAATGCCAACGGCAATACCCGCGACCGCCAGGGCCGCCTGGTGACCTGCGAGCATCGCGGCCGCCGCGTCACCCGCACCGAGTATGACGGCAGCCTCACCGTGCTGATGGACAGCTATCAGGGCAAGCGCCTGAACTCCCCCAACGATGTCGTGGTGAAGTCCGACGGCTCGATCTGGTTCACCGATCCGTCCTTCGGCATCAGCGGCTATTACGAAGGTGAAAAAGCGGACTCCGAAATCACCCCCGCCGTCTGGCGCATCGACGGCCAGACCGGGGAGGCCACGATGATGGCCGCCGACATCGATGGCCCGAATGGGCTCGCTTTCTCCCCCGATGAGACGATCCTGTATGTCGTCGCCTCCCGCGCCATGCCATCGCGCAAGATCGTGGCATTGGACGTTCTGGATGGCGGCAAAAAACTCGCCAATCAGCGGGTGTTCATCGACGCCGGCCCGGGCACGCCGGATGGGTTCCGCCTCGATATCGACGGCAACCTCTGGTGCGGCTGGGGCATGGGCGATCCGGGACTCGACGGAGTGCGGATCTTCAACAAAAACGCCGAACCCATCGGCCATATCGCGTTGCCGGAACGCTGCGCCAACCTCTGCTTCGGCGGCCGCTTCCGCAACCGCCTGTTCATGGCGGCCAGCCATGGGCTGTACTCGCTGTATGTGAACACCCAAGGCGCGCTCGGCGGCTGAGACGCGACCCATAATAAACGAAGGAACGTCCCATGTCCGGCATGCTCGAAGGTAAATCCGCCCTCATCACCGGCGGCGGCGGCGGCATCGGCCGCGCCACCGCCCTCGCTTTCGCACGCGAAGGCGCGCGCCTGGCCATCGCTGACTACTCCGAACAAGCGGCGGCCGAGACGGTGGCGCTCGTCAACGCCGCCGGCGGTCAGGCCATGAGCCTGAGCGGCGACGTGACCGACAGCTCCCATGTCCAGGCCATGGTCGCGGCGGTCGTGGCCGCTTATGGCCGCATCGATTGCGCCTACAACAACGCCGGCATCGCCGGTTATCAGGTCGGCGCCGCCGGCAAGCTGACCCATGAATGGTCCGACGACGCCTTCGACCGCATGATCGGCGTCAATCTCAAAGGCGTGTGGCTCTGCATGAAGCACGAGCTGCCGCAGATGATCGCCCAGGGCGGCGGCACCATCGTCAACACCGGCTCCATCGCGGGGCTGGTTGGGCTTTACACCTCATCCGCCTACGTCGCGGCCAAGCACGGCGTGCTCGGCCTGACCAAGACGGCCGCTTTGGAATACGCGGGCAACAATATCCGCGTGAACGCGGTCTGCCCGGGTTATATCGAGACCAAGATGACCGAGGACACGATGAAGCGCCGGGGCGCCGAGTTGATGGCAAAGGTGCCCGTCGGCCGCATGGGCAAACCCGAGGAAATCGCCGAAATGGTGCTGTGGCTCAGCAGCGACCGCGCCACCTATGTCACCGGCGCCTGCTACAATGTCGATGGCGGCTATATGGCGATCTGATCCGGCAGTCGCACGAAGCGCATCCCCTGCGCCTTTAAGGCGGCCACCCCAGCGGCGATTCCCGCGCCGCTGGGGCGCAACGGCTGGTTGATATGGCCAATGATGACGTCCCGGTCCCGCGCCTGGCCAATGCGCGCGGCAACCGAACGGGCGGGCAGTGACGCACCCATATCGGCGTTCAGTGAAAAGCCCCCAATCCCAAAACCAAGCCGGCCGATCGGCGTGAGCGCATCAGGGCTGTAGAGCGCCGCGGCGCCGCGATACCAGTGGGGTGCAACACCCGATACCGCCGCCACGGCATGGGCGCCGCCCACGACCTCCGCCTCAATGGCAGCGATGGTTCCCGCGACCGGCAAGCCATAGACCGGCACCGCCCCCAGAACCGGGGGAAGATGCCGATCACCGTGGTTTTGCAGGCTGAAAAGGTCGTGGTGATTTTGGAGAAAGGATACCGCCTCCGGATTCCGGTGAATCCAGATGTTGGTCAAAAACAACGTCGTAGGAATGGCCAAATCGACCAGCGCACGAGCGAGGCGCAGATCGAATGCCCCCGGACAGGCATCCAGGGTCAAGGCCACGGTGGGATGATCATCCGCCGGAAGCCGCAGGACCGGCGTGACCAGCGCCGATGGCATCGCATGGGACGGGGCCCCCGCGCACACAGACACCGCGGCGCCCATAAAAACCCGCCGTGATATCACAGGCATAACCCGACCTCTGCTCGACCGCGCAGCGCTACTGGTTTTGGCGCGGGCTGGCAATCGATGCCACCGGCGCGCCGGCATGGTCACAATAACTTCTGCGTGAATTGGTGATAGCGTGGTGCCCTACGACCCAAAGTTGCCGTTACGTTCACACCAACAGGGATTTACACGACCGACGGTTGCGTGAAATGATAGGACATACCCGGAAAGAGCAGGAGTCCACGCGATGCTGATCTTGATGATCGGATCGGAACCGACTGGCTATGGGGACGGCATGTCCGCCGCCCTGCGCCAGCGCGGCATCAGGAACGAACATGCTGCGTCCGGCGCGCACGCCCTCGAAATGGCCCGGACCACCGCCTATGACCTGCTGATGACCGACATGCTGCTCCCCGATATGCTCGGAGACGACATCGCCGGGACGGCGCGGCGCATGGGGGTCAACACGCCCGTAATGATCGTCGCGACTGGCGCGACCCCGGGCATGCGGGCCCGCGCACTCGATATGGGTGCCGATGATTTCGTGCTGGTGCCCTGCGACTACGACGAAATCGCTGCCCGGATCCGAGCCATCGTCCGCCGCCGCCAGGGGCATTCGCATTCCGCATTGTCGGTGGGTTGCGTTCAACTCAACCTGGAAAAGCGCGAGCTGCGCGTGCGCGGCGTCAAAGTATCCGTGTCCCGGCGCGAATTTTCGGTGCTGGAGCTCCTGTTTCTCAAACAGGGTACCATCCTCGATAAGGCCGCCATCGTCAGTTACATCTATCGCGGGATCGATGAACCCGACATCAAGTCCATCGACGTCGTCATGTGCCGGCTGCGCAAAAAACTGAACAACGCCGGCGTTGGCTCCCTGATCAGCACCGTCTGGGGCTGCGGCTACACCCTGCAGGACACCCAGGACGAAGCGCTACCGTCTGGTGCCCCCATCCAACTTGTGGCATGATGCCAGATCAATAAGTGTGATTCAGGTCATCCAACGCCCCGGCCCGGAACCATCACGCTTAAACGAAGTGGGACCGGATGCGCGCCTGCGTCATATTCCTGGTAGCGGCGTTATGGGCGGGGGGACATCCAACGGCCCAGGCTGCCCTGTGCGAGGATGCCGGTGCGGACGCCGAAAAAGCCCATGCCATCCCCGCTGGCCTGTTGAATGCGATCGGTAAGGTCGAAAGCGGCCGCTATGACCCCGCGGCCGGCCGCACCACACCCTGGCCCTGGACTATCGACGTCGCCGGCGATGGGCGATATTTTGAAACCGCGTCGGATGCCATTCAGGTGACCCGGTCATTGCGCGCCCAGGGCACCCGCAATATCGACGTCGGCTGCTTCCAGGTGAGCCTGCTGCACCACCCCAACGCCTTCAAGGATCTGGACGCGGCCTTCGACCCCGCCACCAACGCCGACTACGCCGCCACGTTCCTCGTGGCGCTCAAGGAACGGACGGGGTCCTGGGAAAATGCCGTGGCCGCCTATCATTCGGCTGATCCGGCGAAGGGCGAGCCTTACCGGCGCCTGGTCTTCGCCGCCTGGAACGGCACGACGCCGTCGCCGGCGGATACCATCGCCGTGTCGCAGCCCAAAATCATGGCCTTCGGCATTCGCCTATGGACGCCGGGACCGCGCGGCAGCGCGCCGTCAATGGTGGCCATGGTTCCGCCGCCGACGGAGAAAAACGTCCTGGCCGAGGCCCCGTCACCGCCGACATGGAAGCTGCCCAAAGTCACCTACCAGCGATAATGCTCAGCGGGCAGCCGATCGGCCGGCGACGCGTCCGAAGATCAGCGCCTTGCCGAGGCCGGAGCCCGTCATATAGGCCGCGCCGTGCAGGCCGGACACGATTTCCCCGGCCGCCCAAAGACCCTCGATCGGCTCCTTGAACACGTCCAGCACCTGCATCGCCGGGTTCACCGTCAGGCCGCAATAGGTCCCGTATAACGCCGCCGTCGAGGCATGCGCGAAGAACGGCGCGGTGTCGATGGGCCGCAGCGCACCATGATTGTGCACCAGATGCCGGCGCCCGAACTCCGGATCGCTGCCCGCCGCGACATAGCCATTATAACGGGTGACGGTCTCATTCAGAGTGGCCGGGTCCAGGCCGGTCTTCTCCGCAAGCTCATCGAGCGTCGCGGCCTCAATCAGCATGCCGTCGCGATGGCGATGGCGGACATCGAAGATCGCCACATCCTCCTCATGCGCGTCATAGATCGGCTGGTCGAAAATCTGCCAGGTGTGATCGCCCGGCTGCGCCAGGGAGGCCGTGCCGAGCAGCTTGTAGGACAGGGATTCATCCACGAACCGCCGGGCTTGCAGGTTGACCGCGATCGCCCCCTTGTAGACGGCCAACAGGCTGTGCCGGTTCGAATGATTGGTCGGATGCTTGCCAAAAGTGCCCTGGATATAAGCGACATCGCCGATGCCAGCGCCGAGCTGCCAGGCCATCAGAAAGCCGTCGCCGGTATTGCCTTCGCCGCCGGTTACCCAGGATTTGGCCTGTTGCGGGGCGAATGTGCGCACCAACTCAGCGTTGCGGGTGAAACCGCCGGCGGTGAGGATCACGCCCTTGTTGACGCCGATTTCGAATTCCTGCCCGTCCTGGGCGACGCGGATCGCGGTGACTCGCCCATCCGTCCGGATCAGCCGCAGCGCCTGCGCTTTGGTGGCGATGATGATATTCGCGTGCGCCCGGGCGTGGCGAAACAGCGTCTGGATCATCGCGTCGGGGTCGATGACATGGCAGCGCGGCACCGACTGCCCCGATGACGCATCCGGGCGCGGGCCAAACGGCACACCCTGGGCGAGCATCCAGTGATAGGTGTCGAGCTGATTGTTGACGTAGGTGCGGACCAGTTTGGGATCGTTGGCGCCCTGCCCGACCTCCATCAGGTCGCGATACAGCAGGTCATTGGAATCCGCGATGCCAGCGCGGTGCTGGATGTCGGTGCCGGCAAAGGCCAGCAGCCCGCCGCAGATGCGGGAGGAGCCGCCGGGTTCGGCGGTTTTCTCCAGCAGCATGACCGTGGCGCCCTTATCGGCCGCGGTCAGAGCGGCGGCGAGGCCGGCGGCACCGGCTCCAACGATGACGAGGTCTGTATGGAGGTCTGGCATGTCAAAACTTTACCCGGTCAACCCCATAGAACGCGCCAACCTGATCGACGCGTTCCTGGCTGGAGATGGAATTGAAGAACCCGTGGCGGCTGTGTTTGATCCCCGTGGCGCGCTGCAGATCGACCATCATCTCCGCCATCTTCAACGTGCTGCCGAGCCCATCAATGATCGGCACATCGTCCACACGGGTAATGCCATTGCGTGCCATCAGCAGGTTCAGCGGCACTTCACCCGGGATGATGACATCGGCACCGGTTTCTTTGATTACGCGACGGGCGGCCTCCTGGAACTGCTCGATGGCTTTGTCCGGATTGGTATAGGCCTCCAGCACCCCACCGAATTGCAGGCCGGAGGCAACCACGCCGGCGCAGCGGTCCGACAAGCCGTAATGGCGGATCTGTTCCTGATACAGCGGGATCATGCGGTCGATGAACAGCATGATGGCGAAGCGCTGGCCGAACATGGTGGCGAGGTGGCAGCACGTCTCCCCCATGCCGATCACGGGAATGTCGATCAGGGACCGCGCCTCCCGTAGCATCGGGTTGGGGAGGGTGCACATGGCATAGGCGTCAAAGCCCTGCGCTTCCGCCGCGCGGCCGGCGTTGATCCATTGATGGCCGTGCACCCAATAGGTGTAGGCATAGCCGATATCGTTGCCGGGGTAGTTGGTGGGATACGTGCCGGGCGCCTGGCCATGCAGCACCACCTCGGTATCCGGGCGCAGAACCTTTTTGGCATGCGCGGCGATCGCCTCTGGATAACCCGGCAGGTCTTCGAGGACGGTGAAACTCTGGTGCCAGATGCGCATCGCCATATCCAAATCCTTCCTAAAACCAGCCCCAGAGGTCTTCTTTCCGCTCGAGCTCTTTGCTGGCCCCATCGAACACCACGCGGCCGGCTTTGACCACGATGGCGCGGTTGACGATCGCCAAGGTCGCCGGAATGTTCTGCTCGACGATCACCACCGTGGTGCCCGTCTCCTTGTTCACCTTCGTCAGACTCGCCATGACATCCCTTACGATGATCGGCGCCAGTCCGGTGGACGGCTCATCCAGCAGCAGGATGCTCGGCTTGGTCATCAGCGCCATGCCCAGCGCCAGAATCTGCTGCTGCCCGCCACTGAGCGAGCCGGCCGCCTGATTGCCGCGCTCCAGCAGGATGGGGAACAAAGCGTAGATGTCCTCGACCCGGGATTCCGGGTGATGCAGGCCGGAGATCGTGAGGTTCTGGCGCACCGACAATTCGCGGAACACATTGTGCCCTTGCGGCACAAAGCCGATGCCGCGCCGGGTGTTGCGGAACACCGCGCCGGGGACGATCGCCTCCCCCCGATACGATACCGCGCCGGTCATTTCCGACACATCGCCGACGGCGCAGCGCATCATCGTGGTCTTGCCGGCGCCGTTATGGCCGAAAATGGCCACCGCCTCCCCTTCCGCGACGCTGAATGACACATCTTTCAGCACCGGCACGCCGCCATAACCGGCCGAAACATTCGTGTAGGTGAGCATGACCGGTCAGACCCCGAAATAGAGTTCGGTGAGCGTGGCGCTGGCGATCAGGTCCTCGACCGTGCCGTCCTGGAGGATCTTGCCATTGGCCATGAACACCGCCCGCGAACAGAGATCGCGGATGAAGGACACATTGTGCTCCACCACGCAGACCGCGCGCCCGGACGCCGCTTCCTGGCGTACCACGCGCTGCATGGTTTCGTAGGCCGCGCCTTCGACCCCGGCCATGGGCTCGTCCAACAACAGCAGCGGCCCGTCATTCATCAGGGTGCGGGCAAGGCCGATGAGCTTCTGCTGCCCGAAGGGCAGATCGACGACCATGCTGCTGGCGGTGCTTTCGAGCCCCATGCGGCCAAGGATCCCCATGGCACGCGCCCGCATTGCCGCTTCCGCCGCGCGCACCCCCGCGCGGCCGAAGGCCAGGCGGGTCACGGACTCACCGGCGTAATCGCGCGGCCCGACCAACATATTGTCGAGCACGGTCATGGTGCGAAACAGCAGCATGTTCTGCCAGGTCCGCGCAATGCCCATCCGTGCGCGCTTATACAGCGGCGCCCCGTCGATTTTTTGCCCGTTCAGGAAAATCGACCCGGCATCGGGGCGCAACACGCCGGAGATCAGGTTGAACAAGGACGTCTTCCCCGCCCCGTTGGGCCCGATCAGACCCAGGATTTCCCCGGCCCCGATCGTGAGGTGAATATTGTCAGACACGACGATGCCGCCGAACCGTTTCTGCAAGCCCTCGACGCGCAGGATTTCGGTCATGGTGTGAGACTCCCGCGCCTGCTCATCAAGCCCGACCCGCTCATATCGCCCGCGCCTTATTCCCAAGGATCCCCGCCGGCCGCAGATACAGGAACACCAACACCAGCACCGTGAAGATGATTCCCTGCGTCGGCGCCATGATGGCGGGTGGCAATTGCAGGAACGTAATCGCCTGCGGGATCGCCAGTAGCAGGATCGCGCCCACCACCGGTCCGAACGGTGTCCCCATCCCACCCAGCACGACCATCGTCAGGATCGTCGCCGAGGCCAGAACCTCAAACTGATCCGGGCTGATATATTGGAAATAATAAGCGTAAATGCCGCCCGCGCCGCCGGCCATGCCGCAGCCAATGGCGAAGATGGCGATCTTCATACTCATGGCATTACGGCCCAGCGCGGTGAAGGCCAGCTCCTCATCACGCATCGCGCTGATCGCGCGGCCATAGGGTCCGTTCACGATGGCGCGGATGATGAACACGCAGGCCACAGCCGCCGCACCGGTGATCGCCAGAAAGGCGGGCCCACGTGCGGCACCCAAAATGGTACTCGGAATCGCCGACAACCCGCCCGGCCCACCCGTGAAGTCCAGGTTCTTGATCAACTGCAAGAGCCCAAGCTGAAACCCCAGGCTGGCAATCAGCAGATAATCCCCCGACACCCGCAACGCTGACCCCGCCAGCAGGACGGAGGCAACCACCGCCGTCACCATGCCCAGCAGAACGTTCACGACCGCCGGAAGCTCCGGCACGTTCACCGACAGCAGCCCGGTCGTGTACGCCCCAATGGCGAAGAAGATCGGGTGCGCCACGGTGGACAGGCCACCATAGCCGATAACGAGGTTATAGCTCGCCCCCAGGATCACATAGATCGCGATCAGGATCGCGAGGGTAATCAGATAATCCATGGAATCAGCGTCCGATCAGCGCCAGGCGCAGGCGCGGCATCCGCACCCCGCGCGGGAACAGCAGGATGGTGGCGAACAGGAACCCGTACAACAGCAGGTTCTGCCAGCGCGACCCGATGAACAGAATGGAAAAACTCTGGATCAGCGCCAGGAAGATCGACGCCCAGGCCGCCGCGAACACCCGCCCGATGCCGCCCAGCAAGGTCCCGATCACCGCCGATAGCACCAATTCCAGCGGCGAGTTCGGCACGATCCCGCCATGCGAGCCGATCAGATACATCGCCGCGACGATGAATAAAGCCGAGATGACGGCGACCACGCGATAGGCGCGCTGGGCGCTGATCCCATACAGCTCCGCCAGCTTGGCATTATCCGCCACAGCCGCAAGGAACTGGCCTTCTTTCGTATAGCGCATGAACCCATACAGCGCGCCCAGCGCCAGGATGGTCAGGCCGATGCCCGTCTTGTCCCATTCGCTGACCGCGATGCCGCCGATAATGTCCACGGGGGAGAGGATGCTCTTATACAACGTCTCCGGCTCGGTCCCGAACAGCAGGGTGATCACGTAGATCACGAATTCGGACAGGATCAGCGTGAAGATGAAGAACATCAGGTTCCCCGACTGGCGGTCGCGGAACACCTGCAGGCCGTAAATCTCGATCAACACCGCGCTGCCCGCCGTCATGACGACGCCGAGCCCAACCGCCGCGAACAGCGGCAGGCCCAGCCCGTTCATGGCGAAGAACATGGTGTAAAAGGCGATCGCCATCTGCCCGGACTGGGCGAAGTTCCACAGTCCGGTGACCTTCAGCGTCAGCGAAAACCCCACCGTGAGCAACACGAAGGGGGCCGAGGTCGCGATCCCCGTCCAGAGGATCTGCAACAGGATAATCGGCTCAAACACCGGCGTGTCCTCAGGTCAGGGTCGCCAGCGGGACGAAAACGCCCTTCTGCACCGTCAGCAGATAGACCGGCTTGTTCACCCGGTGCCCGTCGATGATCATCTTGCCGGTCATCGGCAGGTCGAATTCCTTGATCGCCAGCAACGCCGCGATCAGGCTTTCCCCCGTGGCCGGCTGGCTTTTTTTATCCAGGTATTCGTAAAGCGCCTTCACCAGGAAGACCATGTCGTATTCGTACTGGACATACGGCAGGCCGTTCGGCACCCGGCCCTGTTCCTTCTTCCAGCGTTCCAGGAATCCGGCCACGTTCGGGTTGTCATTCACCCCCGGCGCCAGGGACGTCACGATCAACCCTTCCGCTGCCGGCCCGAGCTGTTCAAGCAGTTTCGGGTTATACGCGGCGGAGTAGCTGGTCACCCGCTGCGTCATGCCGAGCTGGCGCATCTGCGCGATCACCTGCGGCGTGTCCGCCGTCAGCCCGTGCAGATGCACGATCTCAGGATTGGCGGCGCGGGCCTTGAGCAGCATGCCGGTGAATTCGGTGGCTTTGGGGTCGTAGGCCTCAAACGCCACGATCTTGCCGCCAGCGGCGGTGAAGGTGTCGCGATACAGCTTGGCCGCGTCGATGCCGGTGTCGTTGTTGATATACAGCACCGCCACCGTCTTTTTCCCCAACGTTGTGAAGACGTAGTTCGCCAGCTTAACGATATCGACCTCGGCCAGCGGGAAGGCGGTGTACACATAATCGCCCAGCGTCGCGATTTCCGGCGAGTTCGCGCCGCAATTCAGCTCCAGCACCTTCTCCCGGTTTGCAATCGGGGCCTGCGCCTTCACAACCGCGGACCAGGCGGTCAGGAACATCGGCAGCTTCTCCACCCCGATAAAGCGGTTCAGCGCGTTAATGCCCAGCTGCGGATCGGCCTGGGTGTCGAGCACCACCAGCTCCACCGGGCGCCCTGCGATGCCGCCAGCGTCGTTCACGTCCTTGACCGCCATGCGGGTGCCGGTGGCGAAGTCGTTGCCGTAGCCCGCCTGCGAACCCGTCAGCGGCAGGGCGGAGCCGATCTTGATGGGCTCTTTGGATTGGGCGCCGGCCGCTAATGGGCTGGTGAGGGCGGCGGCGGCGGCCCCGCCGAGAACATGGCGGCGGTGCAGAGCGAAATGGCTGGTCATGGCGGCTTCCTTTGGTCCCAGGCGGTTCCCGATTGATTCGGGTTGATCTGAGTTAACCGCACATTCGTCCCGGGCGCTACCCGGCAGTAGCCCGCATTGACTCGCCTTTCAGCCGCTGCCTACTGTTGCCCATAACCAAATTCCCCAGGGAGGGATTATGACGCCCATTCTGCGCCGGCTCGTCGCCGCGGCCACGTTGTCCGTCACCGCGCTCTGCGCGCAACCGGTTGCCGCAGCCGATACGATTAAAATCGCCTATATCGACCCATTCTCCGGCCCCTTCGCGTCCGGCGGCGATGAGTTCCTCAAGATTTTCAAGGTCCTGTTTGACCGCATCAATGCCAAAGGCGGCGTGCTCGGGAAGCAACTGGAAATCGTGCCGTTCGACAGCAAGCTGCAGCCGGCGGAAGCTCTGATCGCGCTGAAAAGCGTCACCGACCAGAACATCCCCTTCGTGATGCATTGCACCGGCTCCAATGTCGGCGCGGCGCTGATCGATGGCGTGGCGAAGCATAACGCCCGCAATCCGGACAACCGGGTCATCTACCTCAACTGCGGTGCCCTCGCGACCGAGCTGACCAACGAGAAATGCGATTTCTGGCAGTTCCGCTTCGCCGGCAGCGTGGAAATGCGCGCTGCGACCCGTATCCGGTCACTGCCGAAAGAAATCACCAAGGTCTACCTGCTGAACCAGGATTACCTGTTCGGCCAGTCGGTCCAGGCCGACACCAAGAAATGGCTGGCCGCGCTCCGCCCCGACATCCAGATCGTCGGCGACGAACTCATGCCCTTCGGCAAGGTGCAGGACTTCTCGTCCTACGTCACCAAGATCAAAGCGTCCGGGGCGCAGAGCATCGTGACCGGCAACTACAACCGCGACCTTAACCTATTGATCAAGGCGGCGGTGGATGACGGCCTGAACATCCGCTTCGACACCTATCTGGCGCATCTCATCGGCGGCCCAACCGCCATCGGCGCGACCGGCGAAGGCCGCCTGACCTCCATCATGGAATTCAGCGGCAACGTTCCGGTGGATCTGAAAGTGCCCGAAGCCGAGAAATTCGTGACCGACTGGCGCGAACACCACAACACCGACTTCTCGACCCTGAACTTCATGACCATGCTGGACATGCTGACCCAGGCGATCACCAAGGCGGGCGGCACCGATCCGCTGAAGGTCGCACTGGCGCTGGAAGGCATGCAGGTCAAGGATTTCGTCGGCCAGGACAACACCATGCGCAAGGACGACCATCAGCTGCTGATGCCGTACTATGCCGGCGTGTTCACCAAGGACGTGAAATACGACTCGGAAAAGACCGGGTTCGGCTGGAAGACCCAGTACTCGGCCTCGGCCGCGGACCTGACCCTGCCGACGACCTGCAAGATGAAGCGGCCCGCGTCCTAGACAGCGCGGGGATAGCAGGAGCAGTCGTATGGAGATCTTTGTCATCTCCCTGCTCAATGGCCTCGTGTACGGCATGTTGCTGTTCATGTTGGCCAGCGGTCTGACGCTGATCTTCAGCATGATGGGTGTGCTCAACTTCGCACATGCCAGCATCTATATGATCGGCGCCTATCTGGCCTTCCAGGTCAGCCGGGTCGTGGGTTTCTTTCCCGCCCTGATCATCGCCCCGCTGCTATGCGGGGCGATTGGGGCGGCGATCGAGATCTGGGGGCTGCGCAAGGTCCATCACAACGGGCACATCGCCGAGTTGCTGTTCACCTTCGGGCTGGTCTTCATCGTCCAGCGCGGGGTGCAGATGACCTGGGGCATGCTGCCGATGCCCTACCGGGTGCCGGCGCTGCTGGATTTCCCGCTGTTCCAGATCTATGGCGCCAACTTCCCGGCCTATCGGGCCTTCATGCTGCTGATCTCCGGCGGCATGCTGCTGTCCACCTGGCTGCTGCTGAAAAAGACCCGCGTCGGCCTGATCATCCAGGCGGCGCTGACGCATCCGAACATGGTCAGCGCGCTCGGCCACAACGTGCCGATGGTGTTCACCACCGTCTTCGCGGGCGGCTGCCTGCTCGCCGGCCTCGCCGGGGTTATCGGCGGCAACTACCAGACGACCGAGCCTGGCATGGCGGAGGCCATGGGACCCATCGTCTTCGTGGTCGTGGTCTTCGGCGGTCTGGGTTCGCTGGCGGGATGCTTCATCGCCTCCATCCTGATGGGCATGATCCAGACCTTCGCCGTGGTGATCGATTATTCCGTGGCGGACCTGCTGCGGCCGCTGGGCCTCGCGCTCAAAGCCGATAATCTGCTGATGGAGGTCCTGACGGTTCCCATCGCCCGGATTGGTGCGCTGCTGCCCTTCGCGATGATGATCCTGATCCTGTTGTTCCGCCCGCGCGGCCTGATGGGGACACGCGACACATGACCCGTTCCGGAAACGGTGCCCGTTGGATATGGGTGTTCGCCGTCGCGCTCGCGCTGGCGGTCCCCTGGGCCTTTCATAACTTCCAAACCGGCCGGGATTCCGGCTTCGTGCTGTCGATGCTCAGCCAGATGGGCATGATGGTGATCCTGTCGCTGTCGTACAATATGCTGCTGGGCCAGGCGGGGCTGTTCTCCCTCTGCCACGCCACGTTCTTCGGCATTGGCGGTTACGCGACGGTGCATTTCCTCAATGCCGCCGGTGCCGGCAGCCTGCCGCTGCCGATGGAGGTCATTCCGCTTCTGTCCGGTCTGACCGGGCTCGGCCTGGCGCTCATCTTTGGCTACATGGCGACCAAGCAGCGCGCCACCGCCTTTGCCATGATCACCATGGGTATCGGCGAGCTGATGGCCACCGCCGCGCTGATGTTCCATTCGTTCTTCGGGGGCGAGGGCGGGGTCACCACCAATCGCATGATCGACCACAGCCTGTTCGGGCTGACCTACGCCTCCGGCATGCAGGTCTATTACCTGATCCTGGTCTGGACGCTGATCTGCGCCGGGTCGATGTATTTCCTGACCCAGACGCCCTTGGGGCGGATGGCGAACGCGACCCGCGACAATTACGAGCGGGCGCAGTTCATGGGCTACGACCCGCGCGTGGTGCGCTTCCTGCAATTCAGCCTCTCCGGCCTGTTCGCCGGCGTGGGCGGCGGGCTCTATGCGATCACCTATGAGATCGTGACCTTCGACGCCCTCGCCGCGCCGCTGTCGGCCAATGCGCTGCTGATGGCCTATATCGGCGGCACCACGGTGTTCGGCGGGCCGATCCTGGGGGCGGTGCTGATTACGCTGTTGCAGAGCGGGGTGAGCCTGCTGTCGAACTCCTGGCTGGTCTATGTTGGCGTGCTCTTCATCTCGATGGTGATGTTCGCCCCCGCCGGCCTGTCGGGGCTGATCATCGCACACGGGCCGATTGCCGCGGCCGGGCGGTTGCGGCGGCTGACGGTGCCCTATCTGCGGCTGGTCGTGCCATTCCTGGCGCTGGTGCTGGGGTTCGTCGGTCTGGTGGAACTGATGTCCTTCCTGACCATCGGCGCCGCGCAGGGCAAGAAGCTGGTGCTGTTCGGCAGCGCGATCAATATTGAGGCCACGCAGCCCTGGCTGATCTCGGTGGTCTGCCTGCTCGGCGGTGGCGCCTGGCTGCGGTGGGAGGCACGGGCCTTCCATCGCGTCTGGGAAAGCCTGACCGCTGACCTGAAACAGCGAGACCGCGTATGACCGCCCTCAGTCTGCGCGATGTGCGCAAGAATTTCGGTGCGACCGAAATCATCCGCGGCGTCACCCTGGATATTCAGCCGGGGGAGCGTCACTGCATCATCGGCCCGAATGGCGCCGGCAAGACCACGCTGTTCAACCTGATCAGCGGCCGGTTCCCGATCACATCGGGCGAAATCTCGCTCAACAACACCCGCATCGATCAGCAGCCGCCGCATCTGATCAACCGCGCCGGTCTGTCGCGCAGCTTCCAGATCACCTCGATCTTCCAACGCCTGTCGGTGTTCGAGAATCTGCGCTGCGCTTTGCTCTGGAGCATGGGCTACCGCTATTCCTTCTGGTCCGCTCTCTGGCGGCAGAAGGCGCTGAACGAGAAGGCGGAATTCCTGCTGGAAGACCTGAACCTCGCCAGCCGCCGCGATATCCCCGCCGGGCTGCTGTCCTACGCGGAACAACGCGCGCTCGAGATCGGGATGACCATCGCCGGCGGTGCATCAGTGATCCTGCTGGATGAACCAACCGCGGGCATGAGCAACACCGAAACCGACTATGCCATGGCGCTGATCCGCCGGGTCACGCAGGGCAAAACCCTGCTGATGGTGGAGCACGATATGAAAGTGGTCTTCGACCTCGCCGACACCATCACCGTGCTGGTCTATGGCCAGGTCATCGCCTCGGGCCCGCCGGAAACGGTGCGGTCGAGCAGGGCGGTGCAGGAAGCGTATCTGGGGGCGCTCGAAGAATGATTCTCGATGTGCGCGATCTGCATGCGTTTTATGGCCAAAGCCATATTCTGCATGGTGTCGATCTGACGGTGAACGAGGGCGAAATCGTCAGCCTGTTGGGCCGCAACGGTGTGGGGCGTTCCACGCTGTGCAAGGCGATCATGGGGCTGGTGCCGCCGCAGGGGCAGGTGATGTATCGCGGCAAGGACCTGGCCGGTCTGCGCAGCGACCTCGTCGCCCGCGCCGGTATCGGCTACGTCCCCGAAGATCGGCAGGTCTTCCCGACGTTGACGGTGCGGCAGAACCTGGAACTGGGGTTGAAGCGGGCCGGCAAATTCGGGCGCTGGACCTTCGACGACGTGTTCCGGCTGTTTCCCAATCTGGCCGCGCGCCAGAACAACCCCGCCGGCGTGCTATCGGGCGGGGAGCAGCAGATGCTCACGATGTGCCGCACCCTGATGGGCGATCCCGATCTGGTGCTGATCGACGAGCCCACCGAAGGATTGGCCCCTTTGCTGGTCGAGCAGGTGGGCGTGCTGCTCGCGGAAATCGCCAGCCGCGGCGTGGCGATTTTGCTGGTGGAACAGAAGCTAACGATCGCGCTGAAGATCTCCCATCGGCTGTACGTGATGGGGCACGGCAAGATCGTGTTCGAGGGGACTCCGGCGGATCTGGCGGCAAATGCGGATGTGCGGCGGGAGTGGCTGGAGGTCTGATTCTCCGGCCCCGTTTCCCATCGATCCCGGCCTTCTGAACGGGCGGGATCGAGAGACTGATCGGGCGCCGATTTGTTCCCGGAACGCTCGAATCAGACCCTTTTGTCTAGTTCAAGCGCACGTCGCGGCGGCGGAAAAGCCCAAGACCGGCAAGCGCAGATCCAAACAGTATCATGGACGCCGGCTCAGGGGCTGGCGCAGGCCCGCCACCGATCGTGCCGTTGGTGATGCCCAGGCGATAGGTCGCGTCATATTCTGCCAGAAAGAGCGTACCGTTGTTCAGATCGACAGAGGCAAAATCGCCGCGCGTCCCGCCGCTCGCAATGATTGTGTAGATGTTGGTTGTCGGATCGAGCACGCCAACGGTGCCATCATTCGCGTTGACGACGAGATCGCCATTGAGCGCCCCGCCGGCGATCACCCCGGTGCCATCAGGACCTCCCGGCAGCAGCGGTGAGGTGTAGACCAGCGACGGAGCGCCAAGATTGCTGATATCGAAGCCATAAATTACGCCGGCACCAGCGTAGCCATAGGCTGTCTTACCGTCGGGCGAAACCGTCACACCATCGTAAAATGAGGAACTGAGCAACGTCGCTACCCCGGTCAGTGGGTCGATGTCATATAGCCCGGAGCCAACACCAGCGGCCAATAGATGGCCGGTCACGGGGTTGCCCCACAAGCCGTATCCGGCAGAAAATCCCGGGACTGAAACCGGCGTAACGGCAAGATTGCTGGCCACTGAATAGACCCCGCCCCCATACACCGTTGCGTAGGTAACCCCGCCAGCTGTGGCAGTATTGATCCAAGAGGCAACGACGCTGGACCCGGTTGCTGAACCAACGGTCTGACCATCGACATCGCTGTATTTCTTGAGCAAATTATCAGCGTAATCCACACCAACCAGCGTGCCATCCGGAAGCCGCGCGTTCGCGATGTCGTAATAAGTTGAGTTATTCGCTGGAGCGGTATGAAATGTCGAAAGTGTGAAGTTGTCGGCAAGACCGGCTGCCGTCAGCGTCAGTGTGGCATTGGCCTGTCCTGCCATGACGGAGATGGCACCGGCGACAAGGATCCGCTTCATAGTGATACTCCCAGAATGACTAAAGCCAAATATCTGAATCACATCGACTTATGGTTCGATACCGATATTACATCATCCGAAATATTGAATAGCAACCCTTTAATGATCCCCGCGATCGTTAAACGCCCATACGCCCTAAAACTATAATTCTGCCGTCAAATCCAATCACAGAGGTTGAAGGCGTTGACCGGTGCCCGATCATTGCCGCATCTCAAGCCACTCCGTAAACCGCCTTGGCGTTGTTCAGGAAGAAATCCCGCCGCAGTTTTTCATCCACGCCGTGCGGCAGAACGTGGCTGGGATCGTCGTAATCCCAATGCGGGTAATCCGTCGCGAACAATAAACGGTCCCAGCCGATCCATTCGATGGCGTCGAGAACGCGGGATTTGGGCTCGGGTTCTTCCATCGGCTGGGTCGTCAGCCAGACGTGGTCGCGGATATATTCCGACGGCAGCCGTTTCAGATGCGGGGTTTCCGCTTTCAGCCGTGTCCAGAGCTTGTCCAACCGCCAGCACAGTGACGGCAGCCAGGCGAAGCCGGCCTCGGTCAGTACGATTTTCAGTTTCGGAAAGCGCTCAAAAATGCCCTCGATCACCATGCTGGTCAGCATGGTCTGGCAGGATTGGGCATGGCCGACCATGTCTTCAATATAAAACGACGGCCAGCCGCTGCCGGAGACGGGATAGCCGCCGAAGCCGAAGGCATGCACGCCGATGGGAAGACCGGCTTCCGAGGCCGCGCGGTATATCGGCCAGTAGCGCTTTTGCCCGGCCGGTTCGGCAGTGCGGCTGAGCATCAGGACCTGCACGTAGTCGGAATGACCCGCCCAGCGTTCGATCTCCGCCGCCGAGGCTTCCCCATCTTCATAGGGCACGAGGATGGAGCCTTTCAGCCGCGGTTCAGGCTGCGTCCATTCCGCCACCTGCCAGCGGTTCATCGCCTGCGACAGCGCGTCGGCGAGATAGCCGTTCTGAAAGCCGCCGGGATGCGGGCGGATCATGTTCAGGATACCGAGGGTGATGTTGTGCGGATCCAGATGGTGCGTCCGCATGAAGTCCAGATCGCTGCCTGGGCGGCCACCATTGGGCGGCCAGGCATCGCGGCGCGACGCATCCGGCTGGCTTTTGGGATAGGCCGGGCCGCTCTGATAGGCTTGCTTGGGCAGGGCGCCGAAGGTTTCCAGGTGATCCTGCCAGCGCTTTTCCAAATAGGGATACAGCCCCTTCATCCCGAGCTTCGGCGACTGATGAATGTCGCAATCGGCAATCGCCAGGCGGGACGCCGCGGCGGGCTGAACAAGGGCGCGGTCGCGCACATCGATGGTCATGGAGCTGGCTTTCCTGGCTTGTCATGACCGTAGCGATCCATTCCAACCCCCGCAAGCCTGACGCCAGGCGGACATCACGCGGCTGAATGGGCTGGATTTGCGGGGGTTAGGCCGATAACGTGACCGCGTGGTTGAAACATTTTTCAATGGTCCGCAGTGGACCGATGACCATCGGGAACTCTGGCAGCGGATCGCGTCACATCCCTTTGACGCGCCGCGGGACTCCCTGGATTTCACGCGCCGCCTCGCCCGGGAACAGGCATGGACTCTGGCGCATGCCCGGCTGGCGATCGAGGAATACCGGCGCTTCTGCTTTCTGGCTCTGGCAACCGGGCAGGCGGTCACACCAAGCGAGGATGTGGACGCGATCTGGCATCTGCATCTGACCTATTCCCGCGATTACTGGGATGTCTGGTGCGCCAAGGTGCTGCGCCGCCGCCTGCATCACGACCCCACAGAGGGCGGCCCCGCCGAAGCTCGGAAATTTCGTGAGCAATATGCCACCACGCTGAAACTCTACGAATCCTGGTTCGGGCTGTCACCGGAAGCGATCTGGCCATCCTCGCAACAACGCTTCGCCACCCGACCGCGATTCCGGACGGTGGATACGCGGCGCGTCGTGATCTTGCCCAAACCACGACTCCCGTCCACCTGGCGATTGCCGGGGGCGCTGTTTTTGGCGATCCTGCTGGGGCCCTGGCAGGGGCTGGCCTTGCCGGCCAATCCGCTGGACTGGCCGGGGCCGCCGTTCCTGGCGCTGTTCGCGGGCGAATGCCTGATCGCGGGCCTGTTCGCCATGATCTGGCGGCAAATCCTACGCGGCGGCGGTGAGACCGAGACCCATGATGTCGAGCTCGATCCGGTGGAGCTGGGTTTCCTCGCCGGCGGTCCGAAGCGGGCCTTCGATACCGGGATCACGGAATTGATGGTCGCCGGGGTGGTATCGCTCGATACCGCGCAACGCCTGCGCGTGACACCGAAATCCGGGGCGCCGATCAACGCCTTTCAGCCGGCGATCCGCGATGGCGCGACCTATCGTGACGCGCGGCGCGCCGCCGGCGGGGTGGTGAGCGGGATCCGCGACCGCCTCGCTGCGCAGGGTCTGGCGCTGACGAGCCGCATGGCGCTGCGGGCGGCATGGCTTCCATTGCTGGTTTTCGTGCCGGTCTTTCCGCTCGCGTTCCTGAAAATCCAGGCCGGTCTCTCTCGGGGCCGTCCGGTGGGATTTTTATGGATGGAAATCCTCTTGGCCGTGCTGGTGCTGATCTGGTCGGTGCGCCGGCAACCCTGGCGCAGCCGCGCGGGCGATGCCGCCGTCAAGGAAATGCGCGCCATGGCGGGGCGTCTGACCCGGGCGCCGCAGGAGGCGGAGCTGGCCCTGGCGGTGGCCTTGGCCGGTCCCGCGATCCTGATGGGGACACCTTACGCCGTCTATGCGCAGGTGACCGGCCGGGAATCGGGGGGATCGGACAGCGGCTGCGGCAGTTCGGATGGGGGCGGCGGTTGCGGCGGTTGCTCGTCCTGACCGCCCCGGCAAGTGTGCGCCGGCGATACCCTATGCGTACGATCTCAGGATTTCGGCCGCAGGTAGTGCATCTCATCGCCCGTCCAGCCGACCGCATTCGGTACGGTATAGAACAGTTCTGCGATCATCGCGCGGAACTTCCACACCCCATTAACCCGCGCATAGACATCGTCATAGCGGCCGGCAACGACATAGCTGACACCGAAACGGCCGTATCGCGCTTCCAGGTATGATGTTCCGGTACCGGTATCACCGTCCACCGCTACGTCGTGGCTATGGATGAACTGCTTGATGAAGAACCGGTCGCGCTCACCCATCGCGCGAAAGCCGCGGTCGATGGCGTCGATCCCCTCATACCGGGCGAGGTAGCCGAGTTCCACCACCGCGTCGTCCGTGAACAAGGCGCGGCACTCTTCATAGCGGCTTTCATTCAGGCTCGCGTGGTATTTGTTACGGAGCCGTCGGATATCCTCGATATCCTCCAGCCGTTTGATGCGCTGTTCGAGTGTCATGGCATGGGTACCTCTTCTCCGGCGGCGAGGCGGGCGGCCACATCCGTCCGCCAGGCTGTGTAATCGTCTCCGCTCCAGGCATCATGCCTGCCTGCGGCATAGGCCAAAGCGTTGCGATGGTAGAGCAATGCGTTGCGGCGGGTGGTGGCGAAATTGTCGCGGCTGGCGACGACCTTGCCGGGCACGCCCATGACGACCGATCCCTCGGGGATCTCGGCGCCAGGCGGCACCAGGGCCATGGCGCCGATGACGCAGCGGCGGCCGACTTTGGCGCCGTCCATCACCACCGCGCCAATGCCGATCAGACAATCGTCGCCGATTTCGGCGCCGTGGACGACGGCGCGGTGGGCAATGGAGCAGTAGTCGCCAATGACCGTGCCCTTGCCGCCACCGACATGGATGACGGCACCATCCTGGATATTGACGCAGCGGCCAATGCGCACCGCGGCACCCTCGGCGCGGATGACGCAATAGGGCCAGAAGCTGCTGCCCTCCCCGGCGCTGACGCGTCCGAAGATCCGGGCTGTGGGATCGATGAAGGCGGGGCGATCCAAATGAACATGAGGACCAGGCGTAAAGGTCATGGGATCAGCTCCCGCCCAGTCCGTAGGCTTCGGGGAAGAAGTAGTCCTTCCACGACTCCGGCAGCACCTTTAACGTCCCAACCTCGTGCATGAATTTGGCGACCTCGAGCGTCTTAACCGGCGTCATGGTCCAGCGCACCGTTGACCCGCCAGCAACGGATTTCACGAAATCCTCGGTCAATTTCGACTCCCCGTCTTCAATCCAATAGCGCGACGCCTTGCCGATATCGGCGTTGATCATCGCCGTCGCCTCATTCATCGCGTTGTAGACGGCCTGGTACAGTTTCGGGTTCCGGTCATGAAAGCGCGTCGACGTATAGGCCACGGTAAACGTGCTCCCCGCGCCCCAGACCGCATGCGAGTCGAGCACTTTGTGGATCCCCGGCCGCGCCAGCATCTGCGACAAATACGGTTCCACACCGTACGAGCACGCCATCTCCCCCGCACCCAACAGCAGCGCGATCATCGCATCAGGCGGCGACATCGGCAGGGTCAGCGTGTCGAACCGGGCATAGTCCTTGAGCCCATAGGCCTTAGCCGCCGCGGCCTGGATCAGCACCGCCGGTGCCGATACCTTCACCCCCGCCACCGCGATCTTCCCGCAGCGATCCAGATCCGCCACCGTCTGAATCGCCGGGTCGCGGCTGACCACGCCCACGGTCATGGAGACCATGGCACTGATGCCCCGCACCTCCTGCGGCGTGCCGCGCGTGCGGCCCCAGATGAAATAAAGCGCCATTGGGCTGCCGGTGACGATGTCCAGGCTGTCGGACAGCAACGCGTCGTTCATCGGCGTCGGGCCGTTGAATTTGCTGCTGGTGACCTTAACGTCCGGTATCCCGAGCAAGGCCGCGTGTTTCTGGATGAGCTGCTCGTGCTCCATCATATTAAGCTGGAGGTAGCCCATGGAAAATTGCCGCGCGATGCGGACTTCCGGAACCTCGGCCCTGACGGCGCCTGCGGCAAGGATCGCCAGCGCGACGACAATGGTTCGCATGAATGGCATGAACGCGTTCCCCGATGTCCCGACAGTAGAGACGCGCCAGGCCCATCCTGTCGAGATGTGCTTCCCGCCCCGCCCCCGAACCGCTACGGTTCCGCGAACCGCCATTCAGGAGCGCGTCCAATGACCCCGCCACCGCCCTTCGGAGCCAATTCCGCCGCCGCCCGCGACATCGCCAGCGTGCTGCATCCTTACACCGACCTGAAAACACATCAGGACGTCGGGCCGGTCGTGATCTCCCACGGCAAGGGCGTGCGGGTCTGGGACGACGCGGGCAAGGAATATATCGAAAGCGTCGCCGGTCTCTGGTGTGCCTCCCTCGGATTCGACAACGAACGCCTGGTGCAGGCCGCCGTCGCGCAAATGCGCAAGCTGCCCTTCTACCACGCCTTCACCGCCAAATCGCACGAACCCATGATCGACCTGGCGGAAATGCTGCTCGCGCGCGCGCCGGTGCCCATGAGCAAGGTCTTCTTCGCCAATTCCGGATCGGAGGCCAACGACTCCGCCATCAAGATGGTCTGGTACCTGAACAACGCCCTCGGCCGGACGCAGAAGAAGAAAATCATCGGCCGGGTGAAGGGCTATCACGGAATCACCATCGGCTCCGCCTCCCTGACCGGCCTGCCGGCCAACCATCGCAGCTTCGACGTGCCGCTGCCCGGTTTCGTGCACACCATCACCCCGCATTTTTACCACGGCAGCCTGCCGGGGGAGACCGAGGAGCAGTTCGCCACGCGCTGTGCCGATGAGCTGGAGCAACTGATCCTGAAAGAGGGCCCCGACACCGTCGCCGCCATGTGGGCCGAACCCATCATGGGCGCCGGCGGCGTGATCGTGCCGCCCAAGGGCTATTTCCCCAAAATTCAGGCCGTGCTGCGCAAATACGACATACTGCTGGTGGTCGATGAGGTCATCTGCGGCTTCTGGCGAACCGGCAATTACTGGGGCACCCAGACGCTGGACATCCAGCCGGATATCCTCACCTGCGCCAAGGCGCTTTCGGCCTCATACATGCCGATCAGCGCGGTGATGGTGAACCAGCGGGTGTTCGACGCGCTGGCGGCGGAAAGCAACACCATCGGCACCTTCGGCCACGGCTTCACTTATTCCGGCCATCCTGTGCCAGCAGCCGTCGCGATCGAAACCCTCAAAATCTACGACGACATGAATATGGGCGGTCACATCGCCACCGTCGGCCCGCATCTGCAATCCGAGTTGCGCCGGCGCTTCGCCGACCATGAGTTGGTGGGGGAGGTGCGCGGCACCGGGCTGATCGCGGCCATGGAACTCGTCGCCGACAAATCCACCCGCACCAACTTCCCCGCCGCCGCCAAGATCGGCCCCCGCATGACCAAACTGGGCGAAGCCCATGGTGTTATCGGCCGCGCCTCCATCAACGACACCATCTGCTTCAGCCCGCCGCTGATCATCTCGATCGAGGAGATCGACGAAATGCTGAACCGCGTCGAAAAGGCCCTGGATGAGCTGGCGGTGCAACTGCGGCGGGAGCAGATCGCCGTGGTCCGGTGATGCGGCCGCCCCCCGACGCATGCCGGAACAGATGCGCGTAACGCCGGCGGCCACGGCGAGTCATCCTGGCATAACACAGGAGTGAGCCATGGACCGAACCACCCCACGGACCCGCCGACTGGTAACCGGAGCGATCGCAGCCGTCAGCCTGGCCGCGATCGCCGCCGTGCTGCTGCCGCCGCGGACATCCCTCGCGGAGGCGCCGCTGCTGCTGCCGGCGCCGGACACCGACACAGCGGCCACCACCGCGACCGAGACCGCGACCTTCGCCGGCGGATGCTTCTGGGGCGTGCAGGGCGTGTTTCAGCACGTGATCGGCGTCAGCAACGCAGTGTCCGGCTATGCCGGCGGCGAGGCCAGGTCCGCGATCTATGAGCTTGTGGGCACCGGCTCGACCGGCCATGCCGAGGCCGTGCGCGTCACCTACGATCCCCGTGTGGTGACCTATGGGCAGTTGCTGCGGATCTTTTTCTCGGTCGCCCATGACCCGACGGAACGCAACCGGCAGGGGCCCGACACCGGCCCGCAATATCGTTCGGCCGTGTTCCCGGCCGACGACGCGCAGGCGCGGGTCGCGGCCGCCTACATCGCACAGCTGAACGCGGCGCATGTGTTCAAACAGCCCATCGCGACGACGATCGAGGCCGGGCGCGCTTTCTACCCCGCGGAGGGCTACCATCAGAACTATCTGACGCTGCATCCCCACGCGCCGTACATCGCGTATAACGACATGCCGAAACTGGATGCGTTGCAACGGGCTTTCCCCACCGCCTGGCGGACAGAGCCGGTCCTGGTCCCAACGCAAACCCGCTAACGCCACAGAGACTGAAAGCACCACCACCATGACTGAGCGAACCTTCAAGGTCACCAAATCCGACGCGGAATGGCGCCAGAGCCTGACGCCGGAGCAGTATTATGTGATGCGCGCGCACGGGACCGAGCGCCCGGGCACCTGCGCCCTGCTGCTGGAAAAACGGCCCGGCCGGTTCACCTGCGCCGGCTGTGAAACGCCGTTATTCGCCGCCGCCGGCAAATTCGAAAGCGGCACCGGCTGGCCCAGCTTCAACGATCCCATCGAGGGCGCCGTTGAAACCACGATCGACCGCAGCCATGGCATGGTTCGGACCGAGGTGCATTGCGCCACCTGCGGCAGCCATCTGGGGCATGTCTTCGATGATGGCCCGGCGCCAACCTATCTTCGGTATTGCATCAACGGCGTGGCGATGGACTTCGTGCCAGAGGCCGCTTCGTAGCCGCATACAGCGACGTCCCGCGGGTGCCTCAGTTGGTGAGGCGTACGCGGTTCAGCGCTGCGATATGCTGCTCGGCCACGGCAGCGGCATCCGCCTCGATCGCCCGGTAACACGCCACCACGGCGGCCCCGACCGGGGTCAGGCTGGCCCCGCCACCACCGCTGCCACCCGCGGCGGTGGCGACGA
The DNA here is from genome assembly GCA_903918315.1 of uncultured Acetobacteraceae bacterium. GTDB lineage: Bacteria > Pseudomonadota > Alphaproteobacteria > Acetobacterales > Acetobacteraceae > Rhodopila. Next base: position 35,112 of record CAIXEA010000145.1, read on the forward strand.
CGGGACTGCCAAGCCCGCGATTGAGATCTTCGACCAGTTCCCAGGTGCGGCGATAGGACATGCGCAAGGCCCGCCCCGCCGCGGAGATGGAACCGGCGCTGGCGATCGCCTCCAGCACCGCGACCTTGCCGGGGCCGATTCGGACGCCGCAGGCAAGATCGACCCGGACGCTCAGTTGGTCATCCGCCCCGACAGACGCGATCGATTTGGCTTTGGGCATAGCGCGAACTGAACCACGGGCGGTCCGGTGCCGGCAAGGGCTGGCACGAACGTGACCATCGATGGGCTTGTCGCTATATCCAATAGGGTATATCGCCCTCTCATGCACCGTATCCACAGCCTCCTGCTTCTCGCCGGGCTTTTGCTCGTTCCCCTGACGGCTTACGCCCAGGGCCTGACGGTGATGGCGGCCGCCAGCCTGACCGACGCTCTGCGCAATATTGGCCAGACATGGGAGCACGCGGGTCATCCGAAGCTCAGCCTGTCGTTTGGTTCCAGCTCCACCCTGGCCCGTCAGATCGAACAGGGGGCGCCGGTGAACCTGTTTGCCTCCGCCGACGAGAAATGGATGGATTATCTGGCCACGCGCGGCCTGGTCGCGGTTGATAGCCGGGTCAGCCTGCTGGGCAACGATCTGGTGCTGATCACCCCGGCCGCGCAGGCACGGCCGGTGACGATCGCGCCCGGCCTTGACCTGGTGGCCCTGCTCGGCCCCGGCGACCGCCTGGCGGTGGGTGACCCCGGGCATGTGCCGGTCGGGCTTTATGCCCAGCAGGCGCTGCGCACGCTGGGCTTATGGACCGCGATCGAGCCCCGCCTGGCGCGCACCGAGGATGTCCGGGCGGCCTTGCGTTTCGTTGAACGGGGGGAGGCGCCGTTCGGCATCGTCTATGCCACCGACGCCGCGATTTCGAAGGGGGTCAGCGTCGCCGGGATCTTCCCCGCCAACAGCCATGAGCCGATCAGATATCCGTTCGCGGTGGTGAAGGGCGGGGATACGGCGGAGGCGCGCGCGTTGCTGGCGTTTCTGGACAGCCCGCCCGCGCGGGGGATTTTCGTGCGCCACGGATTCAGCACACCGCGTTAGAACCATACCGGGTTGTTAACCGTCGGGCGATTCAACCTGAACCGGTCTTGCTCTAACGGGCGCGACGCACCGTGTAATCCGCCACGTCCATTAGGGCGTGGCGAATGGGTCCCGGCGGAAAGATGGTCAAGGCGGCCTTGGCATCATGCGCGAACGCGGCCGCGCGGGTCAGTGTCGCGGCGATCGCATCATGGCGTTCCATCAGCAGCAGGGCATGGTCCATATCCGAGTCGGTCTGATCGGACTGTTCGATGGTGCGCTGCCAAAAGGCCCGCTCGATCTCATCGCCGGCCTGATAGGCGACCAGGATGGGCAAAGTGAATTTGCCTTCTCTGAAATCGTCGCCCACGGTCTTGCCAAGCTTCGCCTGATCCGCGGAATAGTCCAGGGCGTCGTCCACGAGTTGGAATGCCATCCCGAGATTCATACCATAGTCAGCCAGCGCCCGCTCCTCGGCCTCCGGACGTTCCGAAATCACGGCGCCCACCTGGCAGGCGGCCGCGAACAGCGCCGCGGTCTTGCCTTTGATGACGTCCAGATAGCGGCTTTCCGGTGTTGAGAGGTCGTTCTGGGTCGCCAGTTGCAGCACTTCGCCCTCCGCGATCGTCGCAGCCGCGTGCGACAGGATGCCCAGAACCTTCAACGAGCCGTCACCGACCATCAGTTGGAAAGCGCGGGCAAACAGGAAATCGCCGACGAGGACGGAGGCTTTGTTGCCAAACACCGCGTTGGCGGAGGCAAGCCCCCGGCGCAACAGGCTTTCGTCCACTACATCGTCATGCAGCAGGGTGGCGGTATGAATGAACTCCACACAGGCCGCGAGATCGACATGGCGGCTACCGCCGTACCCGCACAAGCGGGCTGATGCGAGCGTAAGCAGCGGACGCAGGCGCTTCCCCCCGGCCGCGACGATATGCGCGGCCAACTGCGGGATCAACGCGACCGGGCTATCCATGCGGGCCACGATGGCGCGATTGCACGCTTGCAGGTCAGCCGCAACCAACGTGACCAGCGCGGTCAGGGCGTCTTCCGGCTCAGCCGCCGCGGCCCCGGTAGCATCAAAAGGTTCGGCGACAACGCCCAACGCGAACTCCAGGCAATGAATGATTGAAACAATCGCGGCGATTCTTGCGTCTTGCCGGGATGACGATCGTCTTTCTTAACAGCCCATCGCGCGTCCGGCCACCCCCGAGGCCATTCCCGTGGTCACCGCCATGATCACCGCCATGATCACCGCGGGGGCCTGGGGCCACGTTGGACGTGCCGGGACGCGACAGGCAGGATGGTCGCCATGCACCCAATCGCCACATCGACCAACCCCGTTCGCCTGTCCTTTCTGGCTGCTTTGCTGGCGGATGCCGGGATCGCGACGGTTCTGCTGGACACGCATGCCAGCGTCATGGACGGCAGCATCGGCGCCATTCCCAGGCGCCTGTGCGTGGCCGACGACGATCTGGCGCAGGCCCGCCGGGTGTTGCGTGAGGCGGGGGAACCATGACCGGATTCACGATGGGGCACCTGTTGGGCGGCCGGATCCATCACATGCAGCCCGCCGCGGGTTTTCGCACCGGGATCGAGCCGGTTCTGGTGGCCGCGAGTATCGGCGCTCGCGCGGGACAGCGGGTCTTGGAAGGCGGCACCGGCTCCGGCGCGGCTCTCCTTTGTCTTTTGACCCGGGTACCGGGCCTGTCGGGTCTCGGCATTGAGATCGATCCCGGCCAGGCCGATCTGGCAGCGCGCAACGCGGCCGCCAATGGGCTGGGTGGGATGCAGGTGGTGCATGGCGATCTCACGATAACGGCGCCCGCGGGGTCCTTTGATCATGCCTTCGCCAATCCGCCCTATCACGCCGCCGGCGGGACCGCCTCGCCGGATGCCGCGCGGGAACGGGCCAAACGCGGTTCGCCGGGTTTATTGGGGGACTGGGCCGCGGCTTTGGCGCGCGCCCTGCGCCCGCGGGGCACGTTGACCTTCATCCTGCCCTCGGCCGCGCTTCCATTCGGGATCGCCGCCATGGCCGCGGCGGGTGCCCCGGTGGACGCCATCCTGCCGCTATGGCCCAAGCCCGGGGTGGCCGCGAAACTGAGCATCATACGCGGGATCAAATCCGGCCGGGGGGCGTTACGCCTGCTGCCCGGTTTGCAACTGCACGGCCCGGATGGGGCATTCACCGCCGAAGCCGACGCCATTTTGCGCGGTGGCGGGCCGCTGGCCCTTACTGATCGTTGAGGTTGGGGTGGCGCAGGTACCAGAGCCGCTCATGGGCGGCGACGAGGCTTTCCATATTCCGGCGGCGCGTGCCGTCGGGGGTGAGCGGACGCCGGGTCAGCATCATCTCCAGCACTTGCAGCAACTGTTCGGCCACCTGAAAATCAGCCTGATCGCATGCGTGATGGAAGGCGATCAGAATTTTGTCTGACAGTCTGCGGCTATAGCGCGGCGCGCCACCGGTTCCGCCGTCACGTGCGAGATCTTCGTCCGACTGACTCACCACTGCCCCTATTTCTGCGAGTCCCAAGGGTTCACCCGTGGGTGCGCGGATCAGGGTTCCCCCTGTGCCGCGCGATTGTGCTGTCGCCCTGTGCTTGTCTTGCGGTCCCCAGGACCTGCGCGGCCCGGGGATCGCAATAGAAAGTTACACGAACCCTCAGGCTGGCACCAGAGGTGGGTTTTCGCTCGAAGGCGCTCGGGACGGCAGCAGCCGGTGTCAGTCGTTGAACGCCGTTTGTTCCAGACCCGTCATGGCCGTGGGGAGCGCGTCGAACGCCTCCTCCCAGCTGCCGATGGTAGAGGCCTTGCTATATTCTGTTGCTCTGTTCTCAAAGAAATTCGCGTGCTCAACCGCGTTGAGCATCTCATCGAGCCAGGGCAGCGGGTTTTTTTCGACCTTGTAGAGCTGATTCAACCCCAGTTCGATCAACCGCCGATCGGCGATATAGCGGATATATTGCTTCACTTCCGCGGCGGCGAGACCCTCGATCGCACCCTGCTCGAAGGCCAGGTCGATGAACGAATCTTCGTGATTAACGATCGTCGCGCAGGAGATATATATGTCGCGTTTCAGTTCTTCGGTCCAAATATCTGGATTTTCCTGGACGAATGTACGGAATAATTTGATGATCGACTGACAATGGAGCGATTCATCGCGCACCGACCAGGTGATGATCTGTCCCATCCCTTTCATTTTCCCGAATCGCGGAAAATTGAGCAGGATCGCGAAGGACGCGAAGAGTTGCAGGCCTTCGGTGAAGGCGCCGAACGCGGCCAGCGTGCGGGCGATCTCGTGGCGCGACTCCATCGTGAAGCCGTGCATATAATCGTATTTATCCTTCATCTCTTTGTATTTGAGGAAGGCCTGGTACTCGATTTCCGGCATGCCGATGGTGTCGAGCAGATGGCTGTAAGCCGCGATATGCACGGTTTCGATATTCGAGAACGCGGACAGCATCATCAGCACTTCGGTGGGTTTGAACACCTGCGCGTAGAGCTTCATGTAGCAGTTGTTCACCTCGACGTCGGCCTGGGTGAAGAAGCGGAAGATCTGCGACAGCAGGTTCCGCTCCCCATCCGTCAGATTGCGATGCCAATCCTTGACGTCGTCGGCGAGCGGCACTTCCTCCGGCAGCCAGTGGACCCGCTGCTGCATGAGCCAGGCATCGTAAGCCCAGGGGTAGCGAAACGGCTTATAGACCGGATTTTCCGTCAGCAGGTCGAACCGGACGGGATGTTCGTCTGCTGTTTGTTGCGGGCCGGCCATGCTGAGAGGGCTCCATTGTGCTTTTCGAGGGGTGCTCGTGTGCGTTTCGCGGGGTGTTCGGGGATTCGCATCGCCGATGCCACAGATTGTGGTTCGAATGGGTTTGTGACGCAAGCAATGGTATTGCCTGCGGCGCCGGGCCGGCTGGATGGGTGCTTCGGAGCCGAATGATGCCGTTCGTGTGCAAACAGGCGCCGCCGCGTTCTTGACACCCTCCGTACCCGCCTGTAGCAAGCGCCGGCTTTCCGGCAAGAGCTTTGCCAGGAGCGAGCATGAACAAGGAAACGGGCGGCCCGGACGGCTCTTTCGAGAGTCGGCTGCAAGCAGCCCGATCGAAGCAGGGACTCGATACCCCGCCGAAGCCCCAGGGACCAGATCCCGCGGGCGTCGGCAAATCCGCATGGGGAATCGGACTGCGGGTGGGTGTTGAGATGGTGTCGGCTCTGGTCGTGGCGCTCGCCATCGGCTACGGGCTTGACCAGGTCCTCGGCACCAGGCCTTTTCTGTTGTTGGTGTTCCTCCCGCTTGGTATGGCGGCCGGGATAATGAACGTTTGGCGCCTGGTTGGGCGTCGCGGCTAAGATAGGGGACTGGCAGAGTGGCGGCCGAAGGACAAAGCAGCATCGACGCGCTGGGCCAGTTCGTTCTGGAGCCCGCGCTGGGGCCGATCGGCCACTTCGTGAATTTCACCCAGGCGAACCTCATGATGGTCGTCGCCTCGGCTCTCGTGCTGGGATTGCTCTGGCTGGGAATGCGCCCCCGCGCGATGGTCCCCGGTCGGCTGCAGGCGGCCGCCGAGATGTGCTACGAAACCGTGATGAATATGTGTGTCGAGCAGATCGGTCACGAGGGTAAGAAATTCTTCCCGATCGTGTTCTGCCTGTTCTTCTTCATCCTGTTCGGCAATTTTCTGGGCGTTTACCCGTATTTCTTCACCTTCACGAGCCATGTGGCGAACACCCTCGCCTTGTCGTCCTTCGTGTTCATCCTGGTGACGTTCATCGCGATCAAAGAGCACGGGTTGCACTTCTTCAGCTACTTCCTGCCCAAGGGCGTGCCCGTCGCCCTGGCGCCGCTGATGGTGCTGATCGAGCTGATCTCCTACCTCTCGCGCATCGTTTCCCTCTCCGTGCGTCTCTTCGCCAACATGATGGCGGGCCACGTGATGCTGGAAGTGTTCGGGAGTTTTATCGTCATGCTGGGGCTGGCCGGCGGCATCTTCTTCATTCCCGCGGGTCTCTCGCTGGCAGTGAACACGATGCTGATCGGTTTTGAGCTTCTGGTCGCGACCTTGCAGGCATACGTGTTCGCCATCCTGACCTGCATCTACCTCCACGACGCGGTTCATCTGCACTAACCGCGTCTCGCCTCTCTTGAACAGCGTGGGCGGCGTCCGCCTCCCCGCGCAAACCGGATACGAAAGGAAAACCGGACTATGGACGTACATTCCGCTAAGATGCTGGGCGCCGGCATTGCCATGATCGCTCTCGCCGGGGTCGGCGTCGGCATGGGCTCGATCTTCTCCTCGCTGGTGTCCAGCGTGGCCCGCAATCCGGCTTCGCGCGACAGCGTGTTCGGTCTGGCCATTCTCGGCTTCGCGTTGACGGAAGCGGTCGCGCTCTACGCGCTCGTTATCGCCTTCATCATTCTGTTCGTCTGATCGGGGCGGGCGCGCTGTCGCGGCGCGCCCGATGAACGCATGAAGCCGCTCCGCCGGGTCATCCCGTTCGCCTTGAGTCTGTCGCTGCTTCCGGCCGCCGCCATGGCGGAAGGGATGCCGCAACTTGACTTCAAGAACCCACTCACCACCAGCCAGGTGGTTTGGGGGGCGATTATCTTCGTCGTGCTCTATATCCTCGCCTCCCGCTTCGCATTGCCGAAGGTCGCTGATGTGCTGGAAGAGAGGGCGACGCATATCGCACGCGATCTGGAAACCGCTCAATCCTCCAAGGCAAAAGCCGACGCCGGCATGGCCGAGTCGGTCGCTGCCACGGCCAAGGCCCGCGCTGAAGCCCAGGCGGCGATCAACACCGCCCTGGAAACCGCCAAGGGAGCCGCCGCCGCACAGGCCGCGGCCGTCAACGCCCGGCTCGAACAGCAACTGAGCGACGCGGAAACGCAAATCGCCCAGGCGCGAACCCAGGCCATGAGCGCATTGCGCGAAGTGGCAACCGAAACCGCCGCGACCGTTGTGTCTCGTCTGACCGGGTTCGCACCGGATCAGCAGCGGCTCGATGGTGCCATCCAAACGGCGCTCGCCGCCCGCGGCGCCGGCTGAAAAGGGGCACTGACCCATGCATGAGCACGAAAGCTTCTTCGCTGACCCAAAAAATTGGGTCGCGATCGCGTTCTTTATCTTCTTCATCCTGTTCGGCAAGAAACTCTGGACTGCCCTGAGCGGCATGCTGGATGCCCGCGGCGAAAAGGTGAAGGCCGAGTTGGAGGAGGCGTCCCGCCTCCGCAGCGAAGCCGAAGCCATGCTGCGCGCCGCTGAAAAAAGCCGCGATGAGGCTCTGGCCGAAGCCAAGGCTCTGATCACCGGTGCTCAAGCCGAAGCCACCCGCCTCGCCGCCGCAACCGCGGCCGAAGCGGAGGCCTCCGCCAAGCGGCGTGAGAAAATGGCCCTGGACCGGATCGCAGCCGCGGAAAAGGCGGCGGTCGACGAAGTCAAGATGGCCGCTGTCGATGTCGCGACCGCCGCGGCACGCGCCGTGATCGCCGAGGGATTGACCCCAGACGCCGGGGTCGCCTTGATCGATCAGGCCATCACCCAGCTGCCCAGCGCCCTCGCCGCACGCCGCGCCGCTTAATCACGCGGCTCGCCCTTAAAAAGCCGTCTCACGCCATTGCGTGAGGCGGCTTTTTTTATCGGCCCCGTCAGTTTTCCAAGTCCCTTTAAGGGTTCATTAACCCCACGACTGTAAAGCTCATGCCCCTAATCGGAGCATGACCATGGCTATTCCACCGACCGAAGATCTCCATCAAATGATCCAGGCATTGCCGGTGGGAATCATCAGTTTCGGGGACGACGGCACCATTGGCCTGCGCAATGCCATGGCAACCCAGCTGCTGGTGCCACTCTTGGGGGAGCCAGCCCTCGATAATCTGTATTTCGCCCTCCGCCATCTCTGGCCCGGACTGGCGGGAACCGTCGCGCGCTTTGCCGCCCCGGCGGGCACGATCGTGCAACAGCACAGCATCGATGGGCGGACCGGCCCGCGCAGGACGACCTTATCTGTCAGTATCACGCGCCTCAGCCCGCATCATTGCATGGCGTCGATCCGGGATATCACGCGGCTGACGGATATGACGGCCTTCGCTTTCGCCGGCTCGGACCTGCTCATCGACGTGGACGCGGAAGGGGCGATTGTGTGGGCCGCCGGCTCATTCGGCACGCTGTTCGAAAAACCACCCGGGCAATTCATCGGCCTTCCCCTCAAACAGCTGATCGCCCCCCGCGACCAGGAAGGTCTGGATCGGACCCTCCTGGCCAGCAGCCGAGGCCGGCTGGCGCCTATCATGCTCCGACTCGCCAACCCGCGGGAGACACGCTGCATCCTGACCGGTCTGGCCTTCGACGGTCCGGTCAAACGGTTCTTCATCACCATCAGCAGACCGCCGGAGCCGGAGGCGATGACCGACGCCACCCTGAAGTCGGCGAAGGATTTTGAAATCGAAGCCACGGGCTGGGTTCGCGGTAACCAGCCCGCCATATTGGGCATGCTCGATGTGGAAAATTGGGAGGGAACCCTGGCCGGACTGGACCAAAGCCATCGCGACTCCTTGTTGCGGGAAATCGGGCGGCTGGCCGGCGACGGCGGCAATGATGCCCTTGTCATTGGGGAAGTCGCCGCTGGCCGTTTCGGGGTTCTCGGCCCCGCGGATACGGACCTGGAGCGATTGGGGGATGCTTTGCGGCACTTGGTCGCGAATTTCTCTCCGACCGGACAGGCTGTGGTTCATGGCGGCACGGTAGATCTGGACGCCAACGGCCTGACATTGTCGGCCTCCGTCCAGGCCTTGCGCCTGGTGCTATCACGCTTCGCGACGAGTGGCGTGGATACACAAGGCCTGGCCGGTGGGTTGAGCGACATTCTGGAACAGGCGAACCAGCAAAAGCGGGACCTGGCGGAGGTCATCGCAGGGGGCCATTTTACCCTGCTGTACCAACCGGTCGTCACGTTGGCGGACAAAGCGCTGCACCATATGGAGGCGCTCCTCCGGCCATCAGGCAGTGTGGCAAAATCGCCTCAGGAATTCGTGACCCTGGTTGAAGCGGTGGGCCTCTCGGTCGCGCTCGACCTTGCGGTCATTCGACGGGCGGTCCAGGCCGTTCGCCAATCCTCGACCGCGATCGCGGTGAATATTTCCGGCCTGTCGATCGCCGAACCATTGTTTACAGACGCTGTACTGGATGCGGTGTCACAGGTCCCGGCCGGCCAGATATTGATCGAACTCACCGAAACCGCGGAGATCGAAGACCTCCCCGCGGTGGCTGAGCGGATCGCGCGCATACGCTCGGCGGGCATTCCGGTCTGCCTTGATGATTTTGGAGCGGGGAGCGCGTCGTTCCGATACCTGCGCGAACTGCGGGTCGATATGGTGAAAATTGACGGTGCCTACGTCCAGGCGGCGGTCAAAGGCGAACAAGGCCGCGCGTTCGTTGGGGCCAGGCGGGAACTCGCCACGTCGACCAAGGCAGAGACGATCGCCGAAATGGTTGAGACCGAAGCCCAGCGCGCGCTGATGCTGGAACTTGGTGTTCATTACGGCCAAGGGTGGCTGTTTGGAAAGCCAGCGCCTCTGCCACCCGCCCGGGCTCCCACGATGATCCAGTGGAAAAGCTGACCGGGGTTGCCTGACGGCCGAACCAGGGCCGCATTGTGGCTACCACGCTTCACACGACGAAGGACGCGCAACTGATTGGACCGCGACCCGTGTGTGTGGCATGACGCGATGCGGATCCGTCATTCGCGATCGCGCTATGGGTACAACAAAGGCAGGTCATGAATCGGCTCGGCTGGATGGACGGATTGCGTGGTTTGGCCGCCACCCAGGTGGTGCTTGGTCATTTCACCGGCGCCTTCATGCCGGAAATCCCGATGCAAAGGGCCGATCTGTCCCATTATCAATGGGAACATGTGTTCATAAACACCCCGCTTTTTCTGCCGTTCTACGCCGATCCGGCGGTTTTCCTGTTTTTCGTGATGAGCGGGGTGGTGCTGACCTACTCTTTCAACGCACGCCCGTTTGAAATCGGCTTCTCCGTCATGCGCCGGATCGTCAGGCTGGGCATACCAATGGCCGCATCGATGCTGCTGGCGGGCGGGCTTCTTGCAACAATCCCCGATTTCTTCGTTCAAGCCGGGGAACGCGCGGGATCGGCGGCCTGGCTGGCCCATGTCGCGCCGCATCACGTGTCTGCATGGGACCTCGCACACCAAATCCTGTTTGAAGGCCTGTTAGCGGGCTATCAACTGGTGAGCCTGTTGCCTGTCCATGTCGCCGCCTGGCTCGGCCTGGTCGCGGCGAAAGCGTCCTACAACGGGCCAACCTGGACGTTGCATATCGAATTCATTGGCTCGCTGTTGATCATCATACTGGTCGCGCTCAGGGCCTGGACCGGACCCAAAATCCACCTTGGCATCACCATTCTTGCGGGACTGGTGTTTTCCGCCCACCCCCTGTCCTTGTTTGTTTTGGGGCACCTGGCGGCGGATTGGCTTCGACGCCCGCCCGAGCGCCGCCAGCACCGATGGGGCGGGTGCATCATGATCGGAATTGGCACAATCATTTGCACCCTGCCGGCCGTTGGCCCCGCACGGCTGGTTCGCGCCTTTCTGCCAGCCCCTCCATTGGGCGCAACCGCGGGCGCCGTTGATCTGACCAACATGTTCGCTGCCGTTCTTATTTTTTTTGGCATCGCATTGGTGCCAGCGATCCAGCAGTGGTTGCAGCGGCCCGGACTCCGCTGGCTCGGTAAAATATCCTTTGCTTTATACCTGAGCCATTTTCCCGTCCTGATCACGGTGGTTTGCGCCCTGTTCGTGTTGGTTTCGGATTTTCTTTCGTATGGACCGGCTGTGGCGCTTACGATAACAGTTGGCTTGGTGATCTGCTTTGCCGTAGCGGCATTGTTCGAATATGCCATCGACAGCCCAGCCGTTGCCTGGTCGCGAACATTCGGCCGCCGTCAACCCACCGCAACCGTCGCACGCTAATACCGTGCGTTGAGACCATTACCTATGCGGCAGCAGGACCAAAGCAACGGCCCGCTCATGACAGAACGTCCACGCGCGGAGCCTCGATCCGATCACCTGGACGCAGTGCGGGGTGTCGCGATCAGTATGATCCTGGTGCGGCATTTGTGGGATCCGTTCCCAGGCGATACGCGATTGGGCCTGTTGATCGCTCAGCTCATCGATCCCTTGATGAGTCTGTCCTGGACGGGTGTGGATCTGTTTTTTGTGCTGTCCGGCTATCTGATTGCCGGTTCGCTGATCGACAATCGCGACGCGAGCAATTATTTCCCGGTTTTCTATGGGCGCCGAACAGTACGCATCCTGCCGCTTTACATCATCCTGCTTGCGGCCGCGGCGGCCTCCGGCACGCTCCTGCAGCCATTGGCGCATCTGACATTCACACAAAATTACGCGTTTGCGTCACAGCCGGAATGGGGCACGCTGATGACGCGTGTGACCTGGTCCCTGGCCGTGGAGGAACAGTTTTACCTCATACTGCCGCTCATCGTGCGCTTTATGGACCGTCGATATCTGCCGTACATTTTTTGCGCGATGATCGCGATCGCCCCGGTGTCCCGCCTTTTGATCGGGGGTATTCTCGGGAATATCGATGCGGCCTATCTGTTTTTGCCCTGCCGTATGGACGGGCTCTTCATGGGCGCGTTGCTGGCCTGGGCGATGCGGGACCAGCGGGCTGGCCACTGGCTGCATGACCGTAGCAACTTATTGATCCCCGCGGCCATGATCCTGGCCGTTGGTTACTGCGGACTGTTGGTATTCAGCCCCGATCAGCGCGACACACCGATGTGGAGCCTGGGCTTCACCTGGTGCTCCGGCTTTTACGCGACACTGCTGGCACTGGTTGTTCGCCTGCCCCGGGCGGCCGTCGTGCCGGGTCCGTTGCGGGTTCTTTGCTGGCTCGGTGTTCGCGCATATGCCATCTATCTGTTCCACCTCCCCATCGTGCTGGCCTTGAAGCGATCGGGGTTGTCCGAACATGGCCTCCGCAATTCGGCGCTCACGATGATCCTGGTCGCGATCGCGGCCTATCTCAGTTGGCAGCTGCTCGAGGCCCCACTCATCGAATGGGGCCGGATCCGGTTTCGCTACCGGTCACGCTGACGCAGGTGCCGCCCAAGCGGCCGAACCCATTCTCTTGACACGCATCCCCAAGCACCATCGGATAGTGGGGAGGAGACCTGAGCATGCTTGATCCCGTCGACGTTCTGATTATTGGCGCCGGTGCCTCTGGCGCGGCCGTTGCCTGGAGTCTCACCGACACCAAAATGCGCATCGTCTGCCTGGAGCAAGGGGATTGGCACAAACCCACCGACTACCCGGCCAATGGGCGCGACTGGGAAGCACGCCAACTCAATGATTTCAGCGTCAGCCCCAATCGCCGCGGTCGGGTGCAGGACTACCCGATCCAGGAAGACGACTCGCCCATCAAGATCGCCAACTTCAACGGGGTCGGCGGTGGGACGGTGCTGTACGCGGGACATTACCCGCGCTTCCACCCATCCGATTTCCGGGTGAAATCCCTCGACGGGGTCGGGGATGATTGGCCGATCAGCTACAAGACGCTCGAACCGTATTACGCCGAAAACGATCGCATGACGGGGGTGTCGGGATTGGCCGGCGATCCGGCCTATCCGCCGAAACAACCGATGATGCCGCCGCTGCCGCTGGGGGTTTCCGGCGCCGCGCTGGCGAAGGGGTTGAACAGCCTGGGCTGGCATTGGTGGCCGTCCGACAGCGCCATCGCCACCACCGATTATGAGGGCCGGGCGAAGTGCATCAACCTCAGTCATTGCACCTCCGGCTGCGCCCAGGGTGCGAAGGCCAGCACCGACATCACCTATTGGCCGCAGGCGATCCGCGCTGGGGTGGAATTGCGCACGCGCTGCCGGGTCAAGGAAATCACGGTCAACGAGCAGGGCATGGCCTCCGGCGCGATTTATTTCGATGCCGATGGCAAAGAGGTCTTCCAGCCAGCCGAAGTCGTCATCATGGCCTGCAACGGCGTCGGCACGCCACGCATTCTGCTGAACTCCAAATCAGAAAAATTCCCCAACGGCATCGCCAATTCCAGCGGCCTGGTGGGCAAGAATCTGATGTTCCACCCCTATGCCCAGATCTATGGCTATTTCGATCAGGAGATGGACGGCTATCACGGCCCGAATGACTGTATCTGGAGCCAGGAGTTCTACGAAACCAACCGCGATCGCGGCTTCCTGCGCGGCTGGACCTTCGAATTCACCCGCGGCCAGGGCCCGGTCATGGCCGCCGTCACCGGCATGGCCACCAACCGCCTGCCCTGGGGTGAAGACCATCACCGCGCCTATCGCCGTCTGTATGGCCACCGTGCTGGCATGGTCGCGATCTGTGAGGACCTACCGGAAGAGCACAACACCGTCACCCTCGACCCCTTCCTAAAAGACGCGCACGGTATTCCCGCGCCAAAGATCACCTACAAGCTCAGCGAAAACAGCCGCCGCATGCTGGACTACGCGGTGGAACGCGGCTCCGACATCCTGCGTGCAGCCGGCGCCCATGACGTTGGTTTCGAGAAGCCGCTCGGCCATGGCGGCTGGCACCTGATGGGCACCGCACGCATGGGCAAAGACCCCACACGATCGGTGGTCAATGAATGGGGCCGATCGCATGATGTGAAGAACCTGTTCGTTGTGGATGGGAGCTTGTTCGTGACCTCGGCCGGCGTGAACCCGACCTGCACCATCCAGGCGCTGGCGCTGTATGTCGCCGACAGCATCAAGCAGCGCCTCGCCACCTTGTTCGATTGAGATGACCATGAGCCTCTCCCCCGACCAACAGAGATCGTTGCGCTGCATTGCCGGCCTGATGATCCCCGTCAGCACCGCTTATCAGGTGCCCGGCGCCGACGATCCCGTGATCTTCGCCGATATCCTGGCCAGCCTGGGCATGGACACCGCCGACACGATCAAGGCCCTGGCCGCGCTGGATGCCATCGCGGGCGGGGTGTTCGCAGACCAAACCGCAACCGCCCAGAATGACGCGGCGGCGCGACTGCGTGACGCCGGCGGGCCCGAGGTCCTGTCCATGGGCCGGGTCATACTGCAATGCTACTATCGCGACGACCGAGTGGTGCGGTCCCTGAACCTGGAAGCCCGCCCGCCCTTCCCGCTCGGCCGCACCCTGGCGCAGGGCGACTGGTCGCTGCTCGATCCCGTCCGCGCCCGCCCGAAATTCTATCGGGAGGCACCGGAGTAACACCCCCAACGCGGGCACGGCGTTGACGCTCCGGAATTGCCATGATACGGGCAACTGATTTTCGTCAACGCCGCCGTAATGAGAGGGTCATATGCGTATTCTCCTTCGACTGTGTTGTTTCATTCTGTTGACAGCAGGCCTTTATTATTTTCAGAAATTCGACACCGCACAGCGCGCGGCCATCGCCGCCCCACAAGCCGACCCGCCGGCAGCGCCGCGGCAGACCCTGTCCTTGACGGCGTTCCAGGATTGTTCGGACTGTCCGGCAATGCTGATCGTCCCGGCGGGATCATTCGCCATGGGCACACCGCGCACCGAAGTGTACCGGCAAACCGGCGAAGGCCCCCAGCATCAGGTGACATTAAAGTCGTTCGCGCTGGGCAAGAATGACGTGACCTTCGCCGAGTGGGATGCGTGCGTGGCTGGCGGCGGCTGCAATGGCTACAGTCCCAATGACAAGGACTGGGGCCGAGGGCGCAATCCCGTCATCGATGTCAGTTGGGACGACGCGCAGGCCTACATCCGCTGGCTGGCGGCAAAGACCGGACGCCCCTACCGGCTGCCGTCGGAAGCAGAGTGGGAGTATGCCGCCCGGGCTGGCACAACGACGGCCCATTATTGGGGTGATGCGGAAAGCCCTACGCTGGCGAACTGCGGTGGATGTGACAGCCCGTGGAAAGGACGTACCGCGCCAACCGGTTCGTTCCCGCCGAATCCATGGGGCTTCTTCGACATGACCGGGAACGTGTCACAATGGCTACGGGATTGTTATAACAAGGATTATAACAACGCCCCCACCGACGGAACCGCCTGGACAACCGGCGACTGCTCGCGACGCATGGACCGCGGCGGCAATTGGGCCGGGCAGACGTGGGACATGCGTATCGGGCATCGCCACTATGGCTCCACCGAGGGGCGCTATGGCAATTTTGGTTTCCGCGTCGCCATGACGCTCTCACCTTAGCGCGTGATCGCCAGAGGTGGAACCACACGGCGGTGTGACCGCCCCTGGTGTCGCTAGCTAATCAATCTGTCCGGTTTATGTAGC
>CAIXEA010000146.1 GCA_903918315.1 uncultured Acetobacteraceae bacterium
TCCAACACATCGGAAAAACGCATCCGACGGATCCCTTCGTGAATGCGTGCCCGGTCCATCTGTGCCCCCGTTCCTCACAGGGCAGATGACCGGACACGTCACGAGCTACAAACACCGGACAGATCACGAGCTAGCCACACTGGATATGTGTGACTGGCCGTCATGTCGGGGGAATGTTATGCTGCCGAAGGTGGCTGTGTTTGCTGTGGAATGCGCATTGAGGAAACCGGACGCAATGCGCACCTCGGTATCATGGCTGTCACGGCGGTGCAGCCTTTGGTCGGAGAGTTGGGAACATCGTGATCGACCTTGAAACCAAGGATCGGGCCGCCTTCGAGGGACCTTTACGGTTCGCGGTCGTGCGCCCCCTGGCGGTAATGGGCCGTTCTGTTTGCGCCTGCGCTGATAGGATTATCTGAGTATGCCGGACTGGACCAGAACGAAGGCCATGCTGACGATGACGTCCCCGCTTGGGGCGGACGTCCTGATTCCCGTGTCATTGTCGACCCATGAAGCCATTAGTACGCCGTTCTTGTTCAATGTTGAGGCGGTGTGCCAACAAGGGACCGTTGATCCGAATCAGCTCCTCCATCAACCCGTGTGCGTGACCTTGCAGGCTGGCGGTGAGCCCCTCCGTCATTTTCATGGCATTGTTCAAAGTGTCACGTCCGGTGCTCCGGTACGTGGTAAAGCTTTGAGCGATGGATTTACAATTTATCAACTGACACTCGTGCCCCGTCTTTGGTTTCTGAGTCAGACGGTCGACTGCCGGGTTTACGAACAAAAATCGGCGACCGATATTATCAAAGCGATGTTCACGGATATTGGGCTCACGGATATCAGCGGGCCCCCGAGTGCTACGACCCGCCCCTATACTGTGCAGTTTAACGAAACGGACCTTCACTTCGCGACGCGGTTGATGGAAGAAGAGGGCTGGTTTTACTACTTCCAGCATACGGCCAGCGCGCATACCCTCGTCATTGCGAAGGACAACACCAGCTTCGCGGCTATTCCGAACGCAAAATTGTGCATCGGTGGCGCGCCAGACGCGTCTGCCACCCCTGTGCATGACTTTGTGCAGGCGTCTGTGACGGTGTCTGGACAGTGGACGTTGAGCGATTACGACCCTGAAAATCCTGCGACAAAACTCAAGAGTGTTCAACCTACCACCTTGAAGACGGGTGGTGCTGCAACCCGGGATTCTTACCGTTGGCCGGCCCTTTCGTTTGCGGCGGGAACCGTCGCTGACCGTTCTAACTGGCAGATGCAGGCCGCCGAGGCGGTGGCGACCGTGTTTGAAGGTACGACGCGGTTCGGCGGCCTGGTCCCGGGCGGTACGTTTGAAATTGCCAGCAGACCGGCGACGCCCCTCGACAACAAATATGCTGTCCGTAGTGTCACGCACGAGGCCCGGGATGATTCCTGGATGACACAGAATGGCGCGACGGTTTATTCGTCCCATTTCAGTTGCTTCTTGAACAGCGTGACCTGGCGGGAGCCGATCGCGACGCGCCGCCCGCGGATGGATGGCATCCATACGGCTCTGGTACTCGGGCCGCGTACAGGTGCGGCCGCCGACATAAAGATGCAGGATGGCGAGGAAGTCTACACAGACGACCTCGGCCGGGTGAAGGTGCGTTTTTTCTGGGATCATCGCGGTGAAGCCACGGGCTCGAACGCTGTTTGGGCCCGTGTCGTGCAACCTTGGGCCGGCAATGGGTGGGGGGCGCAATTTACGCCGCGCGTTGGTACCGAGGTCGCGGTGGGATTTGTCGACGGTGATCCGGATCGACCCATGGTTCTGGGCGGATTGTACAACGGTACCGCCGCCCCGATCTACCTCAAGGCGGACAAAACCAAGATCGGCTTTCGGACGAGGTCCAGTCTGAAGGGCAGTCAGGGTAGCAATTTTAGCGAATTTACCATTGATGATAACAAAGGCAGTGAGCTTGTTTATTTTCACGCAGAGAAAGACTACACGACAGAGGTAGAGAACGATCAGACATTGAAGGTCGATAATTGTAGAATAGTGACGATCAAGAAAGATGAGACCGTTGATATCCAGGGGAAGCAGACCATCACTGTGAAAGGTGACCGCGCGGTTAAAGTTTCCGAAGGCAACGATAAATTCGATGTTGATAAAGGAAATTTTACGACAACAATTGGAAAAGGCAATTACGAGACCAAGGTCAGTACCGGAAACCTCAAAATTGGCGTTTCAATGGGTAATATCGCGGTTAAGGCTGATGCAGGAAAAATAGAAATAGAGGCGATGCAAAGCATCACGCTGAAAGTCGGATCCAATTCGATGGTCATTGATCAGACGGGGATCAAGCTCGATGGTACCATGATCAAGATCACTGGTGTCGCAATGGCGCAACTCGCGAGCCCAATGACAACGGTTAAGGGCGATGGAATGCTCACCCTCAAGGGTGGCGTAGTGATGATCAACTGACATGTCACAGACACTCGCAAAACTTATCAGCACTGACCTGTCCGCGTTACGACCGCGGCTTGCACTCTCTGCCGAAGCCTCGGTCGTGCTTGATGGCTGTACTCTCGTGCCCGACGCGTTGGAGCGGCTGGAGGCGGCTGGTCTTTTGAACGAAGCCGCTAAATTGGTTGCGAACGCTCTGCCGAAGCGTGAGGCGGTTTGGTGGGCGTGCATGTGCTCTGGCCACACCGCGCCTGCCGCGCTGCCCGAGGCCGATCGGCTTGCGCGTGAAAGTGCGGAGCAATGGGTGCGTCAGCAAACCGATGCGGCCCGCCGGCAAGCGATGGTTTTCGCGGAGCAGGCGGATTTCGCCTCCCCCGAAGCCTGGGTGGGCGTTGCGGCATTCTGGAGTGGCGATTCCCTGGCACCTGAGGGGCAGGCCGCCGTGCCGCCAGCGCCTCATCTTTACAGCAGTGCCGTTGCGGGTGCGATCGCGCTCGCGGCCGTGCGGGGGAACCCGCTGAATCAATCCGCCCGCTTGAAGCGCTTCCTCGAAAGTGGGCGTAATATCGCCGCGGGCGGCCCCGGCCGCTTGCCACTGGAGGAAGTATGATGCCTGCGCGCATAATCCCGGTCACACTGCGTGCCGCGATACGGGTGGCCTGACGCGATGCGGCTTGAGTTGACAGTTTTGCGGTGCCCCGACGCGGTTCCACCCGAAGCCCGTACTGTACTCGGTGGCGAATTTTCGGTGGGTCGGGGACCAGGTGTCGATTGGATCCTGCCAGACGTCGAACGGACGCTATCGAAGCGTCATTTCGTCGTGGCCTACCGGTCAGGCGCCTGGCAACTGGCTGACACCAGCACAAACGGCACCTTTCTCAACACGGATCAGGAAGCGGTCGGCGGTGGCGAGTTGCGGACCCTGCGAGATGGAGATCGCATCCGTGTGGGGGCTTACGAGATTGAGGCGCGGCTCACTGAAGATGCGCAGCCTTACGGCGGCAGCCTGAATACAGGTTTCTCTGGCGCATCACGGGCCGGATCCGATCCGTTCGGCGATCCGTTCGGGGTTGATCCGTTCGCTCCGCCGCCGGCTGCTCATCGACC
The DNA here is from genome assembly GCA_903918315.1 of uncultured Acetobacteraceae bacterium. Taxonomy (GTDB): domain Bacteria; phylum Pseudomonadota; class Alphaproteobacteria; order Acetobacterales; family Acetobacteraceae; genus Rhodopila. The sequence goes on from CAIXEA010000146.1 coordinate 3,545, forward strand.
CTTTGGCGAAGCATCTCCCGCGATCCATGAGAGTGCGCCGCTTCTGCCGGATGATTTCGATTTGCTGTCCCCATCGCCGGTCAGTCGCTCTGGCGGAGGACTGGGGGCGCAGCCGTTTCAAACGGCAGTCCAGTCTGATCACTCGTCCGTCATGCAGGATGCATTTCAACCGCCGGCGCCCGCCGCTCATGCCCCGGTGCAGCGCGGCGGCGTGATTCCCGCTGATAACCTGTTGCCCGACGACTGGGCGAATGATTTGCTTGAAGGGATCGGCGCACCGATCGCGCCGGCTCCGCAGCCTGCTCCCCCCGTGCCGCCGCCGGTTATAGCCCCGCCTCCCGCGCCGCCCGTCACGCGCGCCGGTGCGTCACCCTTCGATGAACCTTCGGACGTGCAGGGTGGCGGTCTGGGTCTCGGGCCGCCGATTGCCTCTTTGGCACCCGCGGCTGTGCGCGCGGCGTCGGTCTTTGAAGAGGCTCCGGCAGAGAAGGTTTCACCTCTCCCGCCGGCGCGGAATGAACCGCTGGCCGTGCCGCCAAGTGCGCCGCTGCCCGTGAATGAAGGGCCAGCCGATCGCGCAGCTGTTGGGGATCAATCACTTCTGGCAGCGTTCCTGGCCGGGGCTGATATGCCCCTGAGTATGATCAGCGACCCGGTGGCGACGATGCGCGGTTTGGGGGCGGCGTTTCGGAGCATGGTCGCTGGCCTCAGGGAGGTTCTGATCGCCCGGGCCTCGATCAAGAGTGAATTCCGTATCGAACAGACGATGATACGGGCACGAGGCAATAATCCGCTCAAATTCTCCGCGGGGGACGACGATGCCCTTTCGGCGCTCCTGGGATCGAGCAGGCGGGTCGATATGACCCCGTCAGAAGCTGTGGACGATGCACTCAAGGATATCAGGCTGCATGAACTGGCGACGATGGCGGCGATGCAGTCGGCCGTGAGAGCGATGCTAGAGGGCCTTGATCCAGCGAAATTGCGATCGGCCGCGGATCAGGGCGGAATGACGGTGCTTCCAGCGCAACGCAAGGCGCGGGCATGGGATGCGTTTGAGGCCTTGCACGCGCAGACCCTGCAGGCCCTGAGCGACGATTTCGATAGTGTTTTTGGCAAGGCGTTCGCGCGTTCCTATGAGCGTGCGATGCAAGATATTTCCACGAAGGAGAGGCGATGACCCGCCGTCGGTCCCTGTTGTTGTTGCCCGCCATTCTGGTGCTGAGCCAATGTGGCCCCGAGCCAAAGCCGCCAGCGGTCCTGACGCTGACGATTTCAGGCAGTGCCGATCAGAACCCGGACATCAAAGGGGCGCCGTCCCCGATCGCGGTGCGGGTCTTCCAATTGACCGGCACGGCCAAATTCGAACGGGGCGATGTGTTTGCCCTGACCGAGCGTGAGGCTGCGACGTTAGGGACGGATAGCGCCGGATCGCAGGAATTCCTGATTGCGCCAAACGAGAAGCGCACCGTAACGATGGAACTGAAGCCACAGGTTCAGGCGGTTGGGGTGGTCGGGCTGTACCGCGACATCGATCGGGCACAGTGGCGGGCGGATGCCCCGGTGGCAACGAGCGGTCCTTCGAAATTGATGCTCGACATCGCAAAATTGGCGATCACCCTTAAACCGGCGAGTTGAGTATGGTGTTCGGCGGCCGGGATCGTGCGATGATTTCCGGCGGGCCGCGAACCGGGTTCAGTGCCGGCGGGTTTACGCGCGTCTGGGAGGTTTTTGATCCATGAGCTGGACCAATCGTGTCGTTTGGCAGGAAGGCATGTTCCTGCGCACGCAGCACTTCCAGCAGCAAGATCGCTGGGTGGAGCACCTGTTGCGCGGGCGGACCCAGGCTTTGCGTCCGCATGCCTGGGGCATGATAGAATTCTCGCTGGACCGTGATCTTCTGGCGACCGGCCGGTTTGCCGCGTCGTCGGCGTCGGGCGTGTTTGAGGATGGAACGCCTTTCACCCTGCCGGGGGAGGCAGATCACCCGGCGCCTCTGGATATGCCAGACGGGGCCCGCAACGTGCTGGTCTATCTGGCGCTGCCCATTCGGCAAGCCGGCGGCGTCGAAGTCGCGGACGCAAGCACGGAGGGTCGCTACAGTCTGAAGCCGTTTGAGGCTTACGATACCCAATCGGCTTCCCCGACACCGGCGGAGCTCATGGTTGGTCGGCTGCGTATGCGGTACATGCTCGAAACGGAAGAGCGGGCGGGATATCTCTGCATCCCCCTGGCCCGCGTGACCGAGGTAACCGCTGATCGACGGGTCGTGCTTGATGAACGCTGGATCGTTCCGGCTTTATTATGCTCTGCCGCGGCACCATTGTCGGGCTTGTTGTCCGAACTGGCGGGCATGCTCAATCAGCGCGGAGAGGCGCTCGCCGCGCGGATGACGGCTCCGGGGCAGACCGGGGTCGCGCAGGTTGCCGATTTTCTGCTGTTGCAGGCGGTCAATGGTTATCAGACGTTGGTCAGCCATTGGGCGGATGCCGCGAATATCCACCCGGAAGCACTGTATTCCACGCTGGTGCAGATGGCGGGGGAATTTGCGACGTTCCTGGAAACCCGCCGTCCAACAGCTTACCCCGCGTACCGGCACGACGATCTGCAACGCAGCTTCGCGCCCGTTGTTGCTGATCTGCGGCGTGCCCTGTCGACGGTGCTGGAGCAAACCGCCATAGCGGTGCCATTGCGCGAAGCACGCCATGGGGTACGCGTGGGTCCGATCACGGACCGGTCGATCTTGCGGGCCTCCAATTTCGTGTTGACGGTCCAATGCGACATGCCGGCCGAAACGCTCCGCCGGGGCTTCCCGTCTCAGGTCAAGATTGGAGCCGTGGAGCATATCCGCGAACTGGTCAACGCCGCGTTGCCGGGGATCGCCGTGCGCCCGCTGCCCGTGGCGCCCAGGCAGTTGCCGTTCTATGCCGGGGCAACCTACTTCGAACTGGATCGCGCCAGCCCGCATTGGCAACAGATGCAAAATTCCGGCGGCTTTGCGATCCATGTGGCGGGCGATCTTCCTAACCTTCGGCTTGAGCTGTGGGCGATACGCGGATGAGTGCTGGGAACCCCTTCGACGAACAAGGTGACGACGAGAGCGACCGCACGGTCATTCGTCCGATGCCCGGCGGCCGGCGACCCCCGCCGCCCGTGTCAGCAGCGTCCGCGGCCCCCGCTGCGCGTCCCGCCACGGCGCCGGCGGTGCCCGTGGATGGGCCGGAATCGATTGATTTTTCGCTCAATCCATTGGTCGGTGCGGCGGGGGCGCTGCTGCAGCTGATGGGGCGCCTGCGCCACACCTACACCCAGCCGAACGCCCTGGAGGTGCGCGATCGGGCCTTGCGCGAAGTGCGGACCTTCGAGCAGGCGGCGGTCGCCGCGGGTGTGTCGGCTGATCATCTGGATAAGGCGCGGTTTGCGATCTGTGCGAGCCTTGATGATATCGCTCAGTCGACACCTTGGGGCGACAGTGGCGGCTGGGCGTCGCGGCCGTTGGTGTTGAGCTTCCGAGAGGTCTTACGCAGCGCGCAGGGTGTGCAAAGCGGCGTTGGCTTTTTCCGGTTGCTGGACGAAGTGAAGAAGACCCCAGGCACGGACCTGGCCGTTTTAGAGCTGATGTATCTCTGCTTGAGCCTGGGCTTCCAAGGTCAATACCGTGCGTCGCAGCGGGGGCCAGCTGAACTCGATCGCATTCGTGAAGACCTTTACACGATCATTGTCAGTCAGCGGACCGCTTCGGTATCGACGGAATTGTCGCCCCATTGGCAGGGGGTGAATGCCCCTTACCGGCCGGCGCGTGCGATGATTCCCAGTTGGGTGCTGGGTGTGGTGGCATTGTCGGTGATCGGTGGGTTGTTTGTCTGGTTTTCCTCCGGTCTCAATGCCGCGTCGGATGAGACATTCGGGCGGCAGCTCGCCGCGCCTCTGTCCACGATGCCTCGGATTATTCGCGTCGCGCCGGTGCAGCCGCCGCCTCCACCGCCTGTTGTGGCACCGGAACCGCTCTACGTTTTTCTCAAGGCTGAAATCGATCAGGGTTTGGTGTCCGTGCTAGGCGACCACGCCACTCCGATCGTGCGCATTCGCAACCGTGGTCTGTTCCCGTCAGGAAGCGCCACGGTCGCGCCCAATTATTTCAGACTGCTGGAGCGGATCGGAGAAGCATTGAAGGCTGAAAAAGGACCGGTTCAGGTGATTGGTTATACCGATAATCAGCCGATCCATACCGTTCAGTTCCCCTCGAATTTCCAGCTTTCAGCCTCCCGGGCGGAGGCTGCGCGCGCGATCATCGTTAAAGCGCTCGGTGATCCAGGGAGGGTCAAAGCGGAGGGGCGGGCGGAGGCTAATCCGGTCGCGTCGAATGCGACCGCGGAAGGCCGTGACGAAAACCGGCGGATAGAAGTCGTGCTGCGGAGGCAGGATTAACATCATGCGCGCTATCCTCCGTTTTTTCGGTTCCCGCTGGTTCCTGACGTTCATCGGCGTCGCGTTGCTATCGGCCTTGGTCTGGTGGTTTGGTCCGTTCTTGTCAGCGCTCGAAAGCTGGATCGTCCGCGCGGGCATTATCGGCGGCATGGTTGTCGTCTGGTTGATCGTCAACCTCCTCCTCGATCGGCGGCGGCGGAGCAACGAAGATGCTCTGGTCAAAGGCGTCTCCGAAGCCTCCCAGGCCGATGCCTCGGCCGCTGCATCGGCAGAAGAAGTCGCGGCGATGGCCGAGAAGCTGAAGACCGCGATGGGTCTTCTCAGGAAGGCATCCGGCTCGCGTGGCTATCTTTATGAGCAGCCTTGGTATGCGATCATCGGGCCCCCTGGTGCAGGGAAAACAACCGCGCTCCTGAACGCGGGGTTGACGTTTCCATTGGCCGCTCAGATGGGTCAGGGCGCGGTTGCGGGCGTCGGCGGCACCCGCATGTGCGACTGGTGGTTTACCGAAGATGCGGTGTTGATTGACACCGCTGGGCGTTACACGACCCAGGACAGCGATGCGGCCGTTGACAAGGCAGGTTGGGATGCATTCCTCGAACTGCTGCGGCGCACGCGTTCGCGCCAACCTCTGAATGGCGTGATCGTAGCGATTGCGATGTCCGATATCGCGTCGGCCTCCCAAGCCGAGCGTTTGGCGCACGCTCGTACCATCCGCCGTCGTATCAAGGAACTGTCGGACAAGATCGGGATGCGCATTCCGGTCTACGGCCTGTTTACCAAGGCCGATCTGATCGCCGGCTTTACCGAATTCTATGATGACCTTGATCGCGAGCGGCGCGGTCAGGTCTGGGGCGTCACATTCCCCCTCACCAAGGCCGAGGCCGGGTCTGCTGGCGCCTTTAGTGCTGAATTCGGCTTGCTGGTGGATGGCCTCAACCGCCGCCTGATCGATCGGTTACAAACCGAGCGTAGTCCGGAACGGCGCATGGTCATCGCTGGCTTTCCGGCACAGGTGGCCAGTATGCGGGCGCCACTGACGGAATTCATCAACGAAGCATTCGGAGGGTCGCGCCTTGATCCGGCACCTTTCCTGCGCGGGATCTATATCGCGTCGGGTACCCAGGAAGGGACCCCGATCGACCGCCTGACCGGGGCCATGGCACGCAGCTTCGGCATCGATCAGCAGCGGGCGGCGTCGCTCCGTCCGGAGCAGGGACGCAGCTATTTCCTGACGCGCCTTCTCAGGACCGTGATTTTTGGCGAGGCGACGCTTGTATCGCGCGATCCCGCGGCGATACGCCGGGCGTGGCTGATGCGATTGGGGGCGGTGGCGGCCGCGATCCTGGTGGCAGCGCTTGGTTCGGCTGCGCTGGTTCAGACACGCGCGGTCAATCAAAACGCGGTCGCTGACTCCGACGCAGCCTTAGCGGCCTACACCGCCGCCGCACAGGCATTGAAGCTCGACCCCGTGATGGAATCGGACCTGACGACGGTTGGTCCTGTCCTCGATAAGGCGCGTGGCTTGCCTTTCGGCCCAGATGCACCACCGCCCGCGACGCAGTGGTTTCCTGGTCTGTCCCAGACGGATAAGCTCTCTGCTGGCGCAAAGCAGGTTTACCTGCATGCATTGGACAATATTCTTCTGCCGCGCCTGATCCATCGACTGGAAGGTCAGATGCGGCAAAATTTCTCGAACCCCGCTTTCCTGTATGAAGCAACGCGGGTCTATCTCATGCTTGGGTCTCAGGGACCGCTCGATCGGGCATCCGTCTCGGAATGGATGCATTTCGATTGGCAGACAGCATATCCGGGGCCGACAGCGGAACCGCTGCGGAAAAATCTGGAGGTGCATCTGGCGGCGTTGTTGGATGAGCCGTTACCCCAGATCACGTTGGATGGTGTGCTGATTGAAGACGCGCGGCGCACGTTCAGCCGGGTCAGTCTTGCCGATCGGGTCTATGCCAATATTCGGCGATCGCCGGAGGCGGCCGCGTTGGCTCCGTGGGTGCCTGGCGACGCAGCCGGGGCATCGGGCGCGCGTGTTTTCGTTCGCAAATCTGGCGCGGCGCTCACCACCGGCGTTCCGGGCTTTTTCACGGTTGACGGGTTTCATAAGGTTCTGTTGCCTAAACTGCCGGCGGCCACGGTCCAGGTCGCCAATGACAGTTGGGTTTTGGGTAAGGCCTCGCAAATTGATGCAACGAGCCTGGCGGCTGTCAATTTGCAAAAGGATGTCGTGAAGCTCTACACCAACGAATACGCTCAGCAATGGGATGGGCTCCTGGCTGATATCGATGTTGCACCGCTGACCAATCTGCCGCAGGCGGTGCAAACGCTGTATATTCTGTCATCACCACAATCCCCTATGCGGGACCTTTTGGCCGGGATAACGCGGCAACTCATGTTGACGCAGGCGCCACCCGCGGCGGGTGGCGTGGCCGGGGCCGCCGCGGCTGCCACCGCGGCGGCGGCACAGGCCGCGACATCGGGTGCGTCCCGCTTACAGGGCCTGTTGGGTCAGGCGGGGCCACCGCCGGAGCCGCCGGGGAAAGCGATCGAAGATCGATATGCACCGCTGATCAGCTTCGTTGGCAAGGGGCCGGGTGCCCCGATCGATGGAGCCCTCAAAATACTGAACGACCTTCAGACGCAGCTTGCTCAGGTTGCCAATGCGCCACCAGGTGGTTCCGCCGCGCCCCCAGGTGGCGCAGATCCTGCGCAAATGTTACAGGCGGAGGCGAGCCGAGATCCTCAACCTGTCCAGCGGTGGCTTCAGGCGATGGTTTTGGGCGGGAATACGCAACGAAGTGGTGGCGCGAAGAAAGCCGCTGGTGAGGCGTTTAACGCACCCGGCGGTCCCGCGACTTTATGCAAGTTGGCGGTTGAGGGCCGATACCCCTTCACACCGGCCGCGACGAATGAAATTCCGATGGATGATTTCGCCCGTTTGTTCGCGCCGAACGGGATGTTGGACCAGTTCTATACAACGCAACTGCGGTCGTTCGTGGATACCTCTGGTCCGGTCTGGAAAGCGCAGCCGGTCGGCGGTGTTGCGCCCCCGGTGTCGGAGGAGGACCTCGCGCAGTTCCAGCGGGGCGCGGCAATTCGGGATCTTTTCTTCGCTGGCGGCGCATCGCAGCCGACGGTCCGGTTCGACATCACGCCGCAAACACTTGATTCCGGCGCCAAGCAAGTAACGCTCGACCTTGATGGCCTGACGATTTCCTACGCGCATGGGCCGCTTCGGGCGACCCCAGTGACGTGGCCGGGTGCTGGAACGACACGCATCACCAATGCGCGGCTGGTCTTCGACCCACCGCCGGCAAGCGGACCACCCGCCTTGCAGGCTACAGGTCCGTGGGCCCTTTTCCGGCTTTTTGGTCAGGGCAAGTTGCAACAGGGGGCGTCCTCAGATCGTTACACCCTGACCTTCGAGCTTGGCGATCGCCAGGCGTCGTTTGAAATCAGGGCTGGATCGGTTTTGAACCCTTTTGCTCCAGGTATGTTGCGGGATTTCAAATGCCCGGCACTGTGAACCACACGCACGTCGTTGCTGGATTCTATGGCAAGCTGCCGTCGCGGGGTGATTTCGTGCGGGTGGGCCTGCCACGCGATTTTACCGAAAAATGGGACGCGTGGATGCAAACCAGCATTGCTGGAAGCCGTGTACTGATGGGTGACGATTGGTTGCCCCGCTATCTGGAGGCGCCGATTTGGAGATTCCTGCTGCCGGTTGGCGTATGCGGCACGCAGGCGGCGTTGGGTTTGGTGATGCCAAGCGTGGATAAAGTGGGCCGATATTTCCCGTTGGCATTCGCCGCCCTGACCGAAGGCGGAGCCTTCGATGAAGATGATCCATGGTTGGCGCGCGCGGAAGATGCGGGTTTCGCCGCTTTGGAGAATGACGCGGATCCGGATCAGATGACCAGCTTATTGGGTGAGCCACCTGGTGTGGCGTGGGCAGGGGAACCGAGATCCACAAGTGTTTGGTGGACTGAAGGCTCGCCGCGTTTGGGTGCGCGCCGCCTGATTCTGGCAGATTTACCAGATATTCCGACCTATGCGGCCATGCTTGGGGCCGAATCAGAGGTTCCAGCGACACAGGATGTGTCATGGGAGGTACCAATATGACGGCGCCACAGCTCCGCTCCTGGGCGATGACGCATCCGGGAATGAAGCGGTCTCATAACGAAGATGCGTTTGTCGATCGCCCTGATCTTGGTCTATGGGCGGTGGCTGATGGGGCCGGTGGCCATGCCGCAGGTGAGGTTGCCTCCGGAATGATCGCCAAGGCTTTGGAAGCAATTCCAACTGGCTTGTCGGCGGCGGAACTGCTGGCCGAAGTACGCATGCGCATTAAGGCAACGCATGAAGCATTGCGTGAGGAAGCGCAACGCCGCGGGGAACATGTCACGATCGCTTCGACAATCGTTGTCATGCTCGCACGCCATGATCATTTCGCTTGTCTCTGGGCGGGTGATTCTCGGGCCTATCTGCTGCGCGACGGCGAATTGCGTCAAATTACTCGAGACCACAGTCTGGTTCAGGAACTGGTCGACGCTGGTGCAATTCGGGCTGAAGATGCCGAAAGGCATCCGCGAGCGAACGTAATCACGCGAGCCGTCGGTGCGGACCTTGATGACGCCTTTGATATGGACAAGGTCAGTGATCGACTCGTTGCGGGCGATCGTTTTTTATTGTGCAGCGACGGTCTGTGCAAAACCTTGCCGGCCGACGAACTCGCACAACTGCTCGGGAGCGATGCGGGTGTTCCACCGCCGCAGGCTTTGGTTGCCGCAGCTTTGTCCATGAATGCGACAGACAATGTCACAGCGGTTACCGTCGAGGTGGGCTGAGCCGCGCGCACATCGGCGGCGGTGTCCAGGATATGCGCACTGACATAAAAAAAGCCGGAGGATGACCTCCGGCTTTTTCCTTATGGGTTGAGCGGTAGCCCGATAGCACTTGATCGTTAGGTGGTCTTTTCCTGAGAAAGGTCGTAACCCTGCTTGACAGGGGTCCCTTTGCCGGCCGCGTCGAACGACGTAAGCGACCAGATAACCTTTGTGAAGTTCAACGAGAGGCTTTCGGACGGCCGATCACCGCCGGAGGAGATGCTGTAACCGGACAGGCCGGTGTCGGTCAGCTCGTAGCTCAGGTACGTCTCGGTCTTGCCCTTCGTCGTGCGAGTGAAGGAGATCGTCACCTTGGTGTTCATCTCACCAGCGACGGCGTCGAGGAACAAGTCAGGCGACGCGGGGTCCATTTGTTTGGATACTGTGATTTCGCTGACCGACGCGGAGCTGCCTTCACGATTGGTGCCGCGGCCGACAGGGCTGGCGATACCGCGACCGACACCCCATTGGAAGCTATTGAGCTCAGTCCACTCTTTAAATCCATCGGAGGTGACGTCACCCTTGACAGCGCCGAATTTCATGAAGATTGCCATGGTCTTGCTCCTGGGTTGTGTGTTTGCTGACTAGCTTAGCCGATAACATATTGGAACAGGCCATCGGTGTCTACACCTACGGTGATGGCCTCGATCGCTGCTCCGTCTGCCAGACGCGACAGGACCTCACCGGAGAGTTCCGGGAGTAACGTTCGGGAGAGAATTTTCTCGACATTTCTGGCACCGGACGATGTTTCAGTGCAACGGGCGGCGATTGTGTCGACCAGCGCCTCATCCCAATCAAACCGCGCACCGTAGGATTCTTTGACTCGCCGGCGAATGCGATTGAGTTGGAGGCCCACGATCTTGCGAATAATATCTGGCGATAGCGGGAAGTATGGCACCAGGGTCACCCGGCCCAGGAATGCGGGTTTGAACGATTTCATCAGCTCAGGCATCAATGCCTCAGCCAATCCGGCGGCATCGGGGGCAGTGTCCGGATCTGCGAACAGGCGAGTGATCAGGTCTGTGCCGGCGTTGGATGTCATGATGATGACGGTATTCTTGAAGTCGATGTCACGACCTTCGCCGTCCTTCATGTTGCCTTTGTCAAAGACCTGAAAGAACACATCCTGCACGCCCGGGTGTGCTTTTTCCATTTCATCGAGCAAAATCACGGAATAAGGGCGTCGACGAACCGCTTCGGTCAGAACACCCCCTTCACCATAACCGACATACCCAGGCGGGCTGCCCATGAGCAGGCTGACCTTATGCTCTTCTTTGAATTCGGTCATATTGATGACCGTCATATTCTGTTCGCCGCCGTACAGCAGGTCGGCCAGCGTCATGGCTGTTTCAGTCTTACCGGTGCCGGACGTTCCCACCATCATAAAGACGCCGATGGGCTTGCGAGGGTCGGTGAGGCCGGCGCGGCTGGTGCGGATCGCCTGCGCGACGGCCTCCAGCGCGTGCGGCTGGCCGACGATGCGTTGCCCCATGACTTCCTGTAAATTCAGGACGGTGCGAATTTCATTCGACTGCATGCGGCCCGCTGGGATGCCAGTCCACCCGGCCACGACCTCAGCGACCGCCTGTCCGTCGACCACGGGATAAATCAAGGGCTCCTCGCCTTGCAGATTACGAAGCTGTGAAGTTACCTTTGACAAACTAACTCGAAGTGCGTCCTTATCTTCGGCATTGTCGGCGTCTTCGATTTTGCCCCGGATCTCACCAATTTGGGCGGCAAGAGAGCGCTCTTGCTCCCACCGCGTGTTAAGGGCCTCGAGTTCGCCGACTTTTTCCTCACGCTCCGCCAGCAGGTCGGTGCGACGTTCGTCGTGCTTTTCCCCAGCCGCGATTTCACGATCCAGAATCGCCACTTCGGTATCGATAAGGGTGATGCGGCGTTGGCGATCTTCGATGGGGGGCGGGACGGCCGCCTGGCTCATGGCGACACGTGAACATGCGGTGTCGATCAGGCTGACCGCTTTATCAGGCAATTGGCGGGAGGGGATGTAGCGCGCTGATAGCCGCACGGCCTCACTTACGGCCTGATCAAGAATGCGGACGCTATGATGCTTTTCGAGGGTGGACACCAGGCCGCGGATCATCGCGACGGCCGTGGGTTCCGACGGCTCTTCGACCTTCACAACCTGAAAGCGGCGGGTCAGCGCGGGGTCTTTCTCAACGTATTTTTTGTATTCAGCCCAGGTTGTGGCGGCGATGGTGCGCATTTCACCACGGGCCAGCGCGGGTTTCAGAAGGTTCGCGGCATCGCCCGATCCGGCAGCGCCGCCCGCGCCGATCAGTTGGTGAGCCTCATCGATGAAGATGATGATGGGCTTTGGGCTGGCCTTGACCTCGTCGATCACGCCGCGGAGACGGTTTTCGAATTCGCCTTTCACGCCAGCCCCCGCCTGGAGCAAACCAAGATCCAGGGATCGCAGGGTGACATCTTTCAGGGCAGGGGGCACATCACCGGATGCCAAGCGCAGGGCGAAGCCTTCGACCACGGCGGTTTTGCCGACCCCGGCCTCACCGGTCAGAATTGGGTTGTTTTGCCGGCGCCGGGTGAGGATATCGATCATCTGGCGGATCTCAGAGTCGCGCCCCAGAATTGGATCGATTTTCCCGGCCTTGGCCTGAGCGGTCAGGTCTGTGGTGAACTGCTCCAGCGCACCACCGCCGCTGTGTGGCATGCCGCCCCCGTCAGCGGCGGCCCCACCGTCGCTGGAGGTCATCTGGGCCGCGGCGTCAGCAGCTTCGCCGCTGCTGCCCGTGATCGCATCGAAGTCGCGCTTCAACTGGTCGGGCTGGATTTTCAGCAATTGCCCGGACGCATCGCGTGCCTGCCGCGCCAGCGCCTCATCGGCCAGCAACGCCCATAATAAATGTCCAGACCGCAAGCGAGTTGCGCCGTGTTCCAGCGATGCCAGTAGCCAGGCTTGCTTCACCCACTCGACGATATCCGGGGACAATGAGGGCGCGCGGCCATTGCCCGTTTTCATTTTCTCAAGCGCGCGGTTGAGGTCGATCGCGAAGCGGCCCTGATCAATCTCGTAATGCCGAAGGATCGTCGACACATCGCTATCGGCCCGATCGGCCAGTGTGACCAGCCAGTGTTCGATCTCCACATTGTAGTGAGTGCGAGAGAGCGTGAGCCCAGCGGCTGCTTCCAATGTGCGCCGGCACACGTCGTTCAGGCGTCCGACAAGTTGCTTGAGATCAATACTGGCCATGGGTTCCCCGCGCTGATTCCGGTGAGAGGACTGGCGTCCCCCTTTTCGGTCGCGGAGATTATGTGCTACTCGGAATCATTGTCCAGCGGTGAGGATGGCGTTTGCATGGCGGGTTTGCCGGATGGCTTCGATTTAGAGGCGTTGTTAGCGCCCATTCCGGGTGAACTGCAGGTCGGACCTGATATCCGTAGTGATGACTCGGCTCAATCCCCGTATTATCGCTTGCGCGACGCACGGAATGAGGCGCGAGACGCCGAAAAGCTGATCGACGCAGGAAGCGCGGATGCGCGCGATCCAGTGCCGCTGTGGCGGGCTGTGCGGACCTTGGCACAGAAAACACTTACCGAAACAACAAAGGATTTGGAGGTCGCGGCGTGGCTGACGGAAGCGTTGCTACGCAGCCATAGCTTCGGGGGTCTGGCGGCTGGTGCTCAACTTATGGGTGAGCTCGCAGACCGTTATTGGGACACGCTTTACCCGATGCCGGACGAATATGGCATGGAAACCCGCGTGGCACCCATAACCGGCTTGAACGGTCAGGACGGCGGCGGTGCACTGATACAGCCTCTTAACAAAATTGTCATTTTCGACCGGCCAGACGGCACGCCCTTTGCGCTGTATCAATATTTCCAATCAGAACAGCTGGCTACTCTTGACCCGGCCCGCCAGGCCGCTCGTGTCAGCGCCGGCGCGATCCCGTTTGACACGGTCGATAAGGAGGCGAAATCCGCGGCCCGCCGCCTGACCGCGCTTCGAGGCGATGTGCAAGCAGCGCTGGCCGCCTGGGAACGTATGGCGGAGGTGATCGATGCGCGGGCCGGAGCGGATGGCCCCTCTACCAGTCATGTGAGAGACCTCCTCCGGGGTGTGCTGGCGATCGTCAATCGTTACGCGCCGCCAGAAGTGATTGCCAGCGACGGCGCGGACGATGGCAGCGTTGGCGGGGCCGAGGATGGGGGTTCTACTGATGGGGGTGGTGGTCCCGGAATGCGGATTGCGTCCGGTCAGGCGCTGACCCGGGAAGGTGCCTTACGGGCGCTTGAGGATATAGCGGCCTATTTCTTACGTACAGAACCTCATTCGCCTTTGTCCTATACATTGGAGGAGGCTGTTCGCCGTGGCCGTCTGACCTGGCCTGAACTCCTGGCGGAGGTTCTGGAGGACAAGGCCGCACGTAATTCCGTCCTCACCCGTCTGGGCATCCGGCCAGAGGCTGAGGAGGAACAACAATCCGATGGGTATTGAGATTGCGCGCAAGAGAGGCTGACAAGCTTCTGTGAGGTATGTCATACTGACCACAGACGATTGACGGTATGCCGCTGCGCCGATCCAAGCCTTCGGGGTAGCGAAGACGCGTCATCCGATTGACATGATCCGCCGGATTATCCGGCACCAACGACGGGGAAGTGGGACCATGAGTGCAAGCGTCCACGACAAATTGAACCGCGTGCGTAAGCCGCGTGTGCACATTAGCTACGAGGTCGAGACGGAGGGGGCGGAGGTTGTCCGCGAGCTGCCGTTCGTTGTCGGTGTGATGGGTGATTTTTCGGGTGACCCGACGGCTCCGTTACGTCCGCTGGCCGATCGGAAATTTGTCCAGATCGATCGCGATAATTTCAATGACGTGATGGCCAGTATGAACCCCGGCCTGAAACTCAAGGTCGACAACACGCTGTCCGAGTCTGGCGGCCAGATGGGTGTGGAGCTGACCTTCAAGTCTATTGAAGATTTCGAGCCTGCGCGCGTTGCTCAACAGGTGCCGGCTCTGCGGGCGCTCATGGAAACGCGTGCGAAGCTGCGTGACCTCATGAGCAAAGTGGATCGGTCTGATGAGCTCGAAGGCTTGTTGGAACAGGTTCTCAAGAATGAGGGCGATCTCAAAGCTCTGTCCAGTGAACTTGGCCTCGAAAAGAAGGAGGGCTGATCGATGTCCGGCACACAAACCGACTCTCAGGCTGCTGGCGCCACGACGACCACTGAAGGTGGTCTTTCGTTCCTGGATCAGGTGATTGGCGCGACGAAGCAGACCGAACCGGATCAGGCGCAGGACCTTGTCAAAAACCTGGTTGAGCAGGCGATGGCCGGCACGATCACGTTCGACAAGAACCTGTCACGTTCCTTTGATCTGGCCATTGCCGCGATTGATCGGAAGCTGTCGCAACAGCTGAATGTGATCATGCATGACCCCAAGTTCACCAAACTTGAAGGTTCGTGGCGGGGTATGCACTACCTCGTGATGAATAGCGAAACCGGCACGAATCTGAAAATTCGTGTGCTGAACATGCCGAAGCGGGAACTCACGCGCGATCTCCAGCGTGCGGTTGAGTTCGATCAGAGCCAGCTGTTCAAGAAAATCTACGAAAACGAGTTCGGCACGCCCGGCGGCGAGCCCTACGGCGCGCTCATCGGCGATTACGAATGGACGCAGCATCCGGACGACGTTGAGACACTGCGCCTGGTTTCAAACATCGCTGCTGGCGCTTTTGCGCCGTTCATTTCCGCTGCCGGTCCCGGGATGTTTGGCTTTGAAAGCTACACGGAACTGGCCAAACCACGCGATCTCGCGAAGATTTTCGAATCCGCGGACTATGCGAAATGGCGCAGCTTCCGTGATAGCGAAGACGCGCGTTTCGTGACCCTGGTCATGCCCAGGACGCTGGCCCGTGCCCCTTATGGCGCGGCGACCAAGGCGATCGACGAGTTCGCGTATGAAGAAGCGCCGTTTGATGAAGCCGGTGCCGCGAAAGCGATGGAGCATACCGACTATTGTTGGATGAACGCTGCCTACGCCATGGGCGCGCGCTTGACCGACGCCTTTGCTCAATATGGGTTCTGCACTGCGATCCGCGGTGCCGAAGGCGGCGGCAAGGTTGAAAATCTGCCTACCCATGTCTTTTCATCGGATGATGGGGATCTCGACGCCAAGTGCCCGACTGAACTGGCGATTACGGATCGTCGTGAATTCGAGCTGTCCAATCTCGGTTTCTTGCCACTATGCCACTATAAGAACACAGATTATTCCGTGTTCTTCGGCGCGCAGTCGGTGCAGAAAGGCAAGAAGTATGATCGCCCGGAAGCGACGGCCAATGCCGCTATTTCCGCCCGCCTTCCCTATCTCATGGCGACAAGCCGCTTTGCGCATTACCTGAAGATCATGGCCCGCGATAAGGTCGGAAGCTTCATGGAGGCGGGGGACGTCGAAAGCTGGTTGAACCGTTGGATCGCTAACTACGTCAACGGAAGCGAGCACGCTGGTCAGGAAATGAAAGCCCGCTATCCCCTGCGGGAAGCGCGGGTCGAAGTGAAGGAAATTCCGGGTAAGCCAGGATCCTACAACGCGGTCGCGCATCTGCGCCCTTGGCTGCAGATGGAGGAACTGACCACCAGCCTGCGTATGGTGGCTCGTATCCCCGCTGCTTCTGCGTAGACCTGACGCCCACGGGCAGCCGGGAATACCATGAGCATCATCGCTTTGGACGATTTGGTGTCCGCCACGTCAGTGGCGGACACAGTCGTTCAGGGTGATATGCTGCCATCGAACGAACAAGGAAGCGCGCGGGGCGTTGTACTGTCGGGCGATTTCGTTGGTCGACGAGACGATCAGTCGGGTCATCTGATTGAAAATTTTCTGATTGCTGAAGGCGCCGCTGCCGCATTGGCCTGGTTTGGGCCCGTGGTCGGCGCGCGGTTGTTAGCTGATTTTGAGGCATTAAGGGGGGCGATCGATCGTGACATCGCGACGATTGATGCCATGCTCTCCGAACAGCTGGATGCGATCTTACATCACCAGCGTCTGAGGAAATTCGAAGGAACATGGCGCGGTATTGGTTGGCTGATCGATGGCATCGAGCAGGGAGCCAAGCTCAAGGTCAAAATCCTCAATATTGGATGGGCAGAGATATGCCGTGACCTTGAACGGGCAGTTGAGTTTGATCAAAGCCATTTATTTCGCAAAATATATGAGGAAGAGTTCGGTACGCCAGGTGGTGAACCTTACGGGATTTTGGTGATCGACCATGAAGTGCGCCATCGGCCAGGCGCTGGTGCTCGTACGGACGACGTAAACGCGTTAACATTGCTTGCCTCGGTCGGCGCCGCGGCGTTTTGTCCAATCATCCTGGGTGCGTCACCGGCGTTGTTGGAGGTCGATCAGTTTTCTGACCTTGCCAGAGTCGTTAACGTCACCGGTCCCTTGCGAAATGCAGAACACGCGAGATGGCGCTCGTTGGCCACGCGACCGGATATGCGATTTATCGGAATCGCCTTGCCCCGTCTTCTGGCTCGGGTACCTTGGGAAGATAACGGCTTACGTGCAGATCGGTTTCGGTACGCTGAATTCGCCCCGTCCGGAGATCAGCGGGTATGGATGAGTGCGGCCTACGCCTTTGCCGTGGTTGTCGCGCGTGCCTTTGCGAAATTTGGCTGGCCCGCTGACGTTCGGGGCGTCGAAACTGACCGGCTGGGCGGTGGCCTCGTGGATGGTCCCCCTATCGAGTGTTTTCGGACGGACCCCGATCATGTCTGGGTGCGCTCAGCAACCGAGCTTGTATGGACCGATCACCAGGAGCGGGAGCTGCTGGATGCTGGGCTTATGCCGTTGTCGGCCTTGCCGTTCAGTGAGGAACTGGTATTTGGGGCCGTTCATAGCTTATTGGTTCCGCAGAAATTCGGCGGTTCGAACGCGGTGATTGCCGACGCCAACGCACGTCTGTCCAGTCAGATCAATTCGATCTTATGCGTATCGCGATTTGCCCATCATCTGAAGATGATGGGTCGGCGGATGGTCGGATCGTTCAAAACCAGTGATGAAATTGAGCGCGCGCTCCAGTCCTGGCTCACGCAATATATTAATGCAAATTTACACAGCACCGGCGAAACGCGAGCGCGCGCACCGCTTGTTGATGGGCGCATTCAGGTCACCGAACTTGTCGCCAAACCGGGTAGCTTTGGGTGTATCGTGCATCTTCAGCCGCACTATCAGCTTGACGATGTTGCGGCCAGTTTCCAGCTTGTGACCGATCTCGGCGGACGATGACGCCAAATGGGGGAACCATGACCAGTATGACCGCTGCAGACCTGTTTCGTGCGGGCAAGCTTACCGATGCGATAGCCGCGGCACAGATGGTGGTGCGCAAGGCGCCCACGGACCTCAATGCGCGCATCCTGTTGGCCGAACTGCTGGTGTTGTCCGGTAATCTTGAACGAGCTGACGTATTGCTCGATGCAGCCTCTACGATCGATCCGACCGTGACGATGGTGGTGTCGGAATTTCGCCAATTGATCCGCGCCGACACGGCTCGCCGCCAATTATTTCGCGACGGTCGTGTCCCTGAATTTTTGGGCGAACCGACCGAAACGCAACGTGCGCAGCTTGCGGCCTTGGTCGCTTTCCGCGCAGGCGATGCGGCGGAGGCGGCGCGTCTGGCGGAGCAGGCTGAAAGCACGCGCCCGCGTGTCGCGGGTTTGCACAATGATCAGGCTTTCGACGATCTGCGCGATGCCGATGATTTGCTGGCTGGAACCGTTGAGGTTCTGACGACCACGGGTAAATATTTCTGGATTCCGATCGAGCGCATTATCAGCGCCGAGTTTCACGCACCCAAGAGGACCCGTGACCTGATCTGGCGCCGGGTGTCGATGATGGTCGCTGAAGGCCCCGAAGGGGAGGTCTACATGCCGGCCATGTACGCAGCTGATGACGGGGCCACCGAACTCCAACGCCTTGGGCGGGAAACCGATTGGCTCGCCACTGATGGTGGGCCGGTCAGAGGCATTGGCCAGCGTGTATTCCTTATTGGGGACGAGGATGTGGCGGTCATGGACGTCGGCACGATCAGGTTTGGTGAATGAGCGGACGGGGAAGTCCCGGCGGACGGGGTAGTGCGGTCCGGGTTCAGGTGCCGTTGCTTGATCGGCTGATCGACGACGCCCCAGACCAAACGAGAGATCCCCCGCAGTCGGTAGCGGAGTCGATGGCCGCCTTGCGTCTCTCTGTACGCCGGGATCTTGAATCATTGCTGAATGCTCGGCGGTACTGGCGATCATGGCCTGCCCATCTGACGGAGCTTGCGATTTCCCCTTTGGGATTCGGCATTCCTGATTTCGCGTCGGGTGCCTTCAACGATCCTGGCCAACGTGAGGAATTGCGGGTCGAAATCGAGACCGCGATCAAGAATTTCGAACCCCGTTTTCTTGCGGTGCACGTCCACCTGGTCGACGGACGGGATAGGGTGGACGCGACGCTCAATCTCCGCATTGAGGCGATGTTGCATGCGGAGCCAGCTCCAGAAGCGATTACATTTGACACGGTTGTCGATCCAACCACCGACAATATCCAGGTCAGAGCGAATGATGTATAGTACGGCGCAGCAGAATCCCTATTTGAGCCTGGTCGGTTATGTCTGACTCATTGCTACCGTACTATGATCGCGAGCTGACCGCGATCAAGCGATTGGCGGCGGAATTCGCGGCTGCTCATCCCAAAATCGCCGGACGCCTGCGCGTGTCCGCCGATGCGGTGGACGATCCTCATGTTGCCAGGTTGTTGGAAGGGGTGGCTTTTCTGGCCGCCCGTGTTCAGCATAGGCTCGACGATGAATTTCCGGAACTCACTGACGCTCTTCTTAATCTGCTATACCCGCATTACCTCGCCCCCATGCCATCCTGCATGGTGGTGCAGTTGAACTGCCAGCCGGATCTGCTCCTTCCCTCGGTTTTGCCGGCGGGTCTGGCGCTCGATACAGAACCAGTTCATGGAGAGGCTCTGCGGTACCGTACGACGGCGCCGGTGACACTCTGGCCGATTGAGGTCGATGCGGTTCGTTTGACGGGTTTACCGATTACGGCACCGGCCAATCCAGCGGCCGCCGGTGCGGCCGGTCTGTTGCGGATTACGCTGAAATGCTCAATGCCTGATGTGACATTCGCTCAGCTTGGGGTTGATCGACTTCGTTTTTTTCTGCGCGGTCCGGCCAATCAGACCCTGCCTTTGTATGAACTATTGGGTGCCCATGCGATCTCGGTTGCTTATGCTGATAGCGCGACAGATCCACAACCAGTCATTGTCTCACCACGGAGTATCGAACCAGCAGGATTTGGTGAAGATGAAGCGCTCCTGCCTTGGTCAGCCCGCGGCTTTGCCGGGTTTCGCTTATTGACAGAGTATTTCTCTTTCCCGGAGAAATTCCTTTTTCTCGATTTCGTCAATATTGATGCCAAAACCTTGGCTTCTGGTGGCAATAAGCTTGAAATATTCGTGTATCTTGATCGTTCGGTCGCGGAGCTCGAGCGAACGGTTGGGGCGGCATCGCTCGCGCTCGGCTGCACCCCATTGGTTAATCTATTCTCCCAGCGGTGTGACCCGGTTCGATTGACTCATACGGATACGGAATACCGGATCGTCCCTGATTCGCGTCGGCCGCGGGCGGCGGAGGTCTGGGGTGTGACCCGTGTCCGGGAAACGCGCCCGGATGGCTCCTTCCGGCCATGGCGGCCGTTTCATCGACTGGCCGAATCAGATGCTCAGCCGGGCGCGTCCGGGGGGTTCTTTCAAGTAACGCGCCGCGGGGCGGCGCCTGGTTTGCCCGGGACTGAGGTCTTTCTGGCACCGCATGATCCGGATTTTGATCCTTCGAGCCCTGTGGAAACCGTCCTGTCCGTCGACGCGTTGTGCCTCAATCGTGATCTGCCGACCGACCTGCCTTTTGGTGGTGGCCATCCGGTTCTGCGCTTGGTGGATGGCGCGGCCGCGGTTTCCTCGATCATGGCTGTCACGGCTCCGACGACGACACAGCGGTTGCCGTTGCGCGAAAAATCTTATTGGCGCCTGATATCGCATTTGTCGCTCGGCCACTTGTCGATGATCGGCGGCACGGATGGGGCGAATGCGCTCAAAGAGATTTTGCGGCTCTATGACCTGCGGGAAACGGCTGAATCGCACCTTGCTATCGAGGCACTGACGGGGGTCCAGTCTGCCCCCGGCGTTGCTCGTGCGCCGGGCAAACAGGGTGCCTTTTGCCGAGGTATCGATATTACCCTGGAATTCGACCCGAGGGCCTGGCAGGTTGGCGGATTGTATTTGCTGAGTTCGGTATTGGAGCATTTCTTCGCGCTGCAAGGGACGATTAACAGCTTTACACGGACGAATGTCGTGTTGCGCGGGCGTCCCGGCTTTGTTGCGAAGTGGCCAGCCCGAAGCGGAACGCGGCAACTCGTATGAAGGTGCGGCCGGTCCTGACAGCGCTGATGAAGCTCCCGCAGCGCTTCACGTTTGATGCTGCGGTTCGCGTGCTGAGTTTAGCTGCGCGGTCTGAGTCGGCTGAGGACATCATCCGATTCCGTACCCCGCCGGGCTTGGCATATCCACCGTCTGATGTCGCTCTTGTGCGGGAAGGCCGGCCGACCGAGGTGACCACTTCTGTGATGGGTTTGGTTGGGCCGTCGGGGGTTTTGCCGCGCCATTACACGGAAATTGTGTCTTCGACGCTGCGCGGCCGATCAACGGCCCTCCATGATTTCATGGATATGTTATCGCATCGGTTTGTGGCGTTTTTCGCCCGTGCCGGTACGAAATACCGTCCTGCTCGGGCAGCGGAAGTGGCGGCTCTCCGGCGGCCTCCCGAACCTGACGCGATCACGCATGTCCTCCTCGCGGTGACGGGATATGGCACTGGCCATTTGACCGACCGGTTGCTCACTGGGCCTGAGCCGATCTTGCATTTTGCCGGGCTTTTCAGCGCAAAGCAGCGATCTGCTGACCGTCTGCGCGCCATGGTATCGGATTGGTTGAGTATGCCGGTTGAGGTGGAGGAATTTGCTGGTGCGTGGTTGAACTTGCCGGTGGATCAACGGACTCGTATCGGCGTCAGAGGTGTGTTTAATCGGCTGGCAGCCGATTCCGCTATCGGGGTCCGTGCCTGGGATCCGCAGGCGCGGTTCATACTTCGGGTCGGTCCCTTAGATCGCGAAGGCTTTGAGCGATTGCTCCCCGATCGCATGGCTTTGCATCGCCTGGTCGCTTTGGTGCGCGCCTATGTAGGGTACGAGCAGGGTTTTGCGATCAATCCTGTACTGGCCGCGGCGTCGGTGCCCCCCCTGCAGCTGGCTGCTATCCTTGAACCGGCGCCGCGCCTTGGTTGGAATACGTGGTTGCCTGGGGCAGCATCAGGCCTGGGACGGCGCTCGGACGCCGGTGACGCGATATTTGAGGCCGAAGTGATTGAGGCCCAACCAATTCCTCAGGAGAGTTGCGAGATATGACGACATGGGGCGACGGATATGTAACTGATATCCCTTACACAGTTGGTTGGTACTCGCAGCAATCGCCGGCTATTCTCGCACTGACTGCCTTGATGTGCAGCGTCGAGGCGACGCGGCCGACGGGTGACGACCCCGTGCATTTATTAGAGCTTGGGTGTGGTCGAGGGCTGGGCGCAATGCTGCAAGCGGCCAGTAATCCGTCGTGGCTCGTAACGGCGATTGATTTTAATCCCGCGCATATCGCGGAAGCGCGGGCGTGGGCTCATGCTGCCGGACTGAAAAACATCAATTTTATTGAAGCTGACTTAAGTAGCCTTGCGGAGAGTGCGGCGGCGCAGGGCATTCCGGAAGCAGATTTCGTGACAATCCATGGCGTATGGAGCTGGGTATCTCCGGCTGTGCGGCAAGGCATTGTGAAATTGCTCCGGGACAAGGTACGCCCGGGTGGGTTGGTTCATGTCAGTTATAATGCGCTTCCTGGCTGGGGGGCGCGGCTCGGTATGCAGCGACTATTGCGCACTGTGGGCCTCTCGGTTCCTGGACGGAGCGATCGGCAAGCCGAGGAGGGGCTGAAATTCCTCAGGGCGCTGGAGCAGGCGGAAGCGATCCATTTGGCGCAATCCCCGTCAGCAAAAAACCTCCTCTCACGGTTGGATCAATTTCCGGCCGGGTATCTTGCTCATGAGTTCATGAACGGTGCCTGGTCACCGTGCTTCATGGCCGATGTTGCTGAAGCGATGAGTGGTGCCAAGCTTGAATGGGTGGGCTCCGCTCAGCTCACGGATAATTTCCCGGTTCTGACCCTATCGGAGGCGCAGTATGCCCTACAACGCCAATTCGATGACCCGATCACGCGCGAGCTGATCAGGGATATGTCGACCGATAATCCTTTCCGCCATGACGTCTACGTGCGCGGAGCCCGCCGCATCACCCAGGCCAAGCGCGACGCGGCCCTTATGGACGTCGATATTGCTTTGAATATCCTACCGGAATCCTTGCCGTTGGAGGTTCCTGCGCCGGCGGGTAAGGCGGAGCTCAATCCCGCTTTCTATCAGCCGATCGCGCAGGCCCTGCGGGACGGGCCGTGCAAGGTTGGAGCTTTGTTGGGATTGCCTGATGTCGAAGGGCGTCGGGATAACCCCGCGGAACTGCTGGGGATTTTGGTGGGCTATAATTTTGCGACGCCCGCGGCCCGGAGTGGCGCGGCTCCCGGGGTTGAGGCGCGGCTCTTTAATCGAATGGCGACATATCGGTTTGCAGAGGGGGGCAATTTGAACCAGCAGGTCGGCGTAGCAAGCTATCGGCTGGGTGTACCGGTACGAGCGACCGTATTGGATATGCTGGTGGCCGATTGTGTTGATGCAGGGCTCACTGGAGCTAACCAGATTGCGGCGCGGGCCACACCGGACCCGGAGCAACAGGTGGCATTACAGCCGATTGTTCAGGAGGTGCTGGACAATCGAATCCCGGTACTCAGGGCGACGGGCGTCATCTAAAATTTGATCACTGGGCGGCAGACGCAGGAAATATCCGGGGTTTGACCTGACATGGGGACGAAGACCTGTTACAAGGGGTTTATGTCTAACAGGAGGATGCCGCAGTGCGTCGTTTTATCGCACCTTTAGTCGCAATTCCGTTCGCGTTCTTGGGTTTGTCGGCGTTTGCTGAAAGCAGCGTCTCGGCGGATCAGATCATCAATTCGCTGAAGCCCACCGGTAATGTGGTTGGGGGCAGTACGCGTGGAATTCGAATGGCGGCGCCGCCCTCGGGTACCGTCGTTTCGCCGGTCACGCCGGCCGCTGCTGGATTGCCGCACGCCGCTGCGCCCCGTGAGGTTGTTGCTCCGTCCGCGAATCTGACCGTGAACTTTGCCAGTGGTTCGGCTGATTTGACGCCCCAGGCGATACGCCAACTCGACGAACTCGGCAGGGCTCTGAGTAGTTCCGCTCTGGCGGCGTATAAATTCCGGATCGAGGGGCACACTGATACAGTGGGCTCAGCTGACAGTAACCGTGCGCTGTCGGAAAAGCGCGCTCAGGCTGTGGTATCCTATATCAGCTCGAAGTACGGCGTGCCCGCATCACGTCTCGAAGCGGTCGGAAAAGGCGAAGATGAACTTGCCATACCCACTGCTCCGCAGGTTGCCGAACCACGCAACCGCCGAGTGCAGATCATAAACCTCGGCGCTTGAAACTGATCATTATATCGTAACGTGCAGCGGCTTGTGTGACCATGAGGCCGAGCGGCGGAGACGATAGCAATGCGCGGATTGTGATCAGGCCCCAAGCCCTTCGTCAACGGAGTGGCTTGGTCTGGCCGCTTGTTGGCGCCGGCCTGCTTGCACTTGGAATAGGCATCGTTGGGTGGCTATTTTGGCCCGCATCGGCG
This sequence comes from uncultured Acetobacteraceae bacterium, assembly GCA_903918315.1. Taxonomy (GTDB): domain Bacteria; phylum Pseudomonadota; class Alphaproteobacteria; order Acetobacterales; family Acetobacteraceae; genus Rhodopila. The sequence continues at coordinate 27,746 of CAIXEA010000146.1, forward strand.
CCGAAAACGAGCGCCACCATGGTTGGTGCCACGATCACGGGTGGTTCAAATACCGGTTTAATACCGATTCAGACTGCCTCTGAAGAGCAAATCCTAAAGCATGTTGAAAGTGGCATCACACTCTTCCGGTTTGTGGCCAATCCTAAAATTCTCGTGCTTGATTTTGCATCTTTGCGAGAACAAGGCCTCACATTTAATCGTGTTGGGGCGATGGTGGAGAAAGCAAATTATCCCCGTGACCGCGTGCTCACGGATGAGGAGTTGAATCAGGCGATCCAGGCGGGTGGCGATACGATTGAGACCTTTTATTATGGTCACGATTACAGCGCGGCCACTCTTGCCCGGTTCTTTGCTCTCGCTGACCGCGATCATGTTCGACTGACGGCCCAGGAAGAATGGCTGCGACGTCTGTTAAGGCAAGAGGGATGGTTCGCTCCCGACGTGCAGGCCGGGCTGATTTCAATCCCGAGGGCCGACGCTGATTCAAGACTTACGTTCGATGCGCGGCGCACCATTTTGCATCATGAGCTATCGCATGGTGAGTATTTCAGTAACCCTGCCTATGTCGCCTATGTCCATCGGTTTTGGCGGTCTGTACTGACCGCCCGAGAGGCTGATAACGTGCGGAAATTCCTCCGCAGTGAGGCCTACGATCCGGGACTTGAGGAGCTTATGGAAAATGAGATGCAGGCCTATCTCATGTTTACGGAGAATCCCGCATTTTTCACGCCGGCGATGATCAACATGACACCAGCGCGGCATGCGGAGTTGAAGGCCTTGTTTTTACGTGACCTTCCGGTGGGCTGGCTAACCCATCTTATTCATCCTGGCCCAGCCCAAGCGCCCGCCCGGGTCATATGGTGTCATACCGAAATAATACACCGCGCGCCTCGCCGATGCTTGCCGTGCCGCGTTTCGAACCAGATTTGTCAGGCGTTGGCGGTGGA
>CAIXEA010000147.1 GCA_903918315.1 uncultured Acetobacteraceae bacterium
GTCGTCGTCCGTCATCCGTGTCAGCATGGTCGGCTCCCTGAAACCGACCTCCTATGAGTCAGACAACAGAGCGCGCCGGAATCCCCAAAAATGGCATATCAGGGATTCCGTCCACACGGCCTAACACCGGGTCGCATGGGGGGATGACGCGTCGATGGGATTTGCGCGGTCAATTTTGATATTCACCAATCATAACGTCGTTGCATATCGTATCGGTCCGATCGCCATCGCTGGTGAATGGCATGCCTCCGTTCAGCAAACAGCGATCATTGATCTGCATCAAAGTAAACTTCAGGTAATATTCTAGGGTCACGGCAGATTTTCTTTGGCCGACGCATCTGGAAACAGACATCGGCCAATTCACCCGGATACCGGGAGGGCAAGCCGTGATCTGCCAATGCCGTCGACCCCATCCGCCGGCGCGATGCGGGGTGGGAGCGTGATGCGATGCTGATCCCACTGAAACTCGATCGCGACCGTCCCCTTCAACAGCAACTGTTCAACCAGCTTCGCGAGCTGATTATCAGCGGCCGCCTGAGCGCGGGCGCGCGCATGCCATCGAGTCGCATGCTGGCTGAGGAATTCGCGATCTCGCGGATCACCGTATTGCTGACCTACGAACGTATGATTGCCGATGGTCTCCTGGAAACCCTGCCGGCGCGGGGCACCTTCGTGCGCGGCGCGGTCCGGACGGCGCCGCTGGCGCCCGGGGCGCCGGGGCGCCGCGCCTGCTTATCGCCAGAGGACCTGGACGTGGGCCGCCCCGATCCGGCCGAATTTCCCACCCGGCGCTGGCGGGCCCTGGTCCGCGAGTCGCTGGAACGAATCGGCGCCACCCTGGCGGTCGAACGCACCGACGGCCATCCCGATCTGCGGCGCGCGATCGCGGCCTGGCTGTCGACGTCACGCGGTCTGAGCGTCAATCCTGACCAGGTGGTGCTCGCCGCCTGCCGGCAGCAGGCGTTGTATCTCGCCGTACATCTGCTGCTGCGGCCGGGGCAAATCGCGATCGTTGAGGATCCCTGTCACGGCTCCATCGATTATATTCTGACCAGTGCCGCGGCGAGAATGCTGCGGGTACCGGTCGATGAGGATGGTCTCCGGGCGGATGCGCTGCCAGGACAGGGCGCGGCACTGGTGCACGTGACCCCGGAGCATCAGCAGCCGCTTGGCATGGACATGAGCCTGGCGCGGCGAGAGGCGTTACTCAACTGGGCGAAACAGACGGACTCCATGGTCCTGGAGGAAGATTGTGACGGTGAGCTGCGCTATGGCCGCATGGATCTGCCCCCTTTGATGGCCTTGGATCGGGACGCACGCGTGGTCCATGTCGGCAGCTTCGCCGCCTCTCTCGGGCCCGGCGTGGCCTTGGGGTATCTCGTGGTTCCGGCGCAGCGGGTGGATGCCGCGCTGTCGGTGCGCCGCCTGATCGATGGCCATGCGGGATGGCTGGAAGAATCGGCCCTGGCCGCATTGCTCAGTTCCGGTGCCTATGCGCGCCATCTGCATCAACTGCGTAAAACCTACCTCACGCGGCGGGATGCGCTGATCCGGGCCCTGCGATACAACGTTCCGGGCCCCAGCCGTTTCAGCGGCACCCAGGCCGGGCTGTATCTGATCTGGCATTATCCGCCCGCGCTTGGCCCCGCCGCGACTGTGGCCGCGATCGCCCGGCAGGCGGGGCTGCTCGCGTCCCCCATCGCGGGCGGGGCGGCGGGCGGTTGCGTGCAACTGGGTTTCGGCGTGCCGGGCCTGCGGCAGATCGAGGGGGCCGTCGCGCATATGGCGGCCTGCCTGTGTCCCGCGGCCGAGCAGGACGCGATGGCGGCCAACTGACCCCAACCGGCGTTCAATCAGGACATTGTGAGTCCGGTTTAGCGCCCTGGTATCATTAAATTCTGGAAAGCTGGAGCTACTGATTTGCCCGGCACGGGTTGAACCTAACAGCGATGTAATCCGACAGGGATCATGCCGATGTTTCGTTTTGCCCGTCCTCTCGCTGTGTTCTCCAGCATCGCCGCGCTTGCCGCGCTGACACCCGTTCGGGCCGCGGGCATTGATTGGGCAAGCGTTCCAGGCAAGGACATCGTGCTGTTCTATCCTGGACAGGCGTCGTGGGAATGGGCGCTGACCGCGTCGGACATGTCGGGCGCGGATGATTTCCGCAAAGGCAAGAACTGCGACGCTTGTCACATTGGTGAAGAAAAGGACATGGGCCCGCAGATCGTGACGGGCAAGCCGCGGGTGTTCAAAACCGGGGAAAAGCCGTCGATCGAGCCCACTCCGATCCCAGGCAAGCCAGGTGCGATCCCTGCGACCGTCAAGTTCGCCAATGATGGCACCAGCCTGTTCGTGCATGTTGAATTCGCCGAAGGGGCGCAGCCCGACGCGCGGCAGGACCCTGCCTTCGCGACCAAGGTCACCGTCATGTTCAATGACGGCAAGGTGCCGGAAGCGAACCGCGGCGGTTGTTTCGCCGCCTGCCACGACGACGCTTCGGGCATGCCCAGCGCGGCGGGCGCGACTCGCACCAAATACCTGCCCAAGACCCACGCCAAGCTGACCCGGCAAGGCGGTGGAGATGCGCTGAAGCCCGCCGACGAGCTCGCGAAGCTGAAGGCGGATGGCTATTACCTGGAATACTGGCAGGCGCGGCTCAATCCGGGTCAGCCGGCCCAGGCTGCCAATGGCAGCATCTTCGATAAGCGCGAGCAGACCAGCCCGACCGTGGTTTCGGCCGAAGCCAGCGGCGCCGGCGGCAAATGGTCGGTAACCCTGAGCCGTAAACTGGACGCCGGCGCCGGGTTCAAATCGTTTTCCGGGCCGGGCCCGTATTTCGTCGCGGTCGCGATCCATGCCGGTCACACAGCGCAACGCTTCCATTACGTATCATACGAACGCAGCCTCGCGATCGGCAGCGGCACCGCCGATTTCGTCACCGTTAAGAAATAGCCCATCACATCATTCGGGCAGGGGAACCGCCGCATGAGACAGACACTCACCATCGCAATGCTCATCGGCTCGGCCCTGCTGTTTGGGTCGGTCCCCGGACGGGCCGAATCCGCACAAGCGCCCGTCACGGCCACCCCGGCGCAGGTCGCGTTCGCCGAAGCCGGGGAGCGTACGTGCCTGAAGTGCCATGAGGAAACCAAGGTGACGCCCATCCTCCAGACGCCGCATGCGGTGAAGGGGGACAAGCACACGCCATTCGGGCAACAGGGATGCGAATCCTGTCATGGCGCCAGCCCCGATCACATCGCGCGAAAAGTTAAGTTTCCAACGATCGTGTTCAAGGGCCCCAATGCATCGCCGATCGAGCAGCGCAATGCGCAATGTTTGACCTGCCATCAGTCGGGGCTGCGGATGAACTGGCAGGGCAGCCAGCATGCCACCAACGACGTGGCCTGCACCAACTGCCATACCTTACATATCAGCAAGGACCCGGTGCTGGTGAAATTCACCCAGCCTGAGAAATGCTTCACCTGCCATGCCGAGCAGCGGTCGGACAGCTTCAAATTCTCGCACCACCCGATCCGCGAGGGCAAGGTGGTCTGCTCGGACTGCCATAACCCGCATGGGTCGCCGGGGCCGAAGCTGCTGAAGGAATTCACCGCCAACGAGACCTGCTACACCTGCCATGCGGAAAAGCGCGGTCCGGTGCTGTGGGAACACGAACCGGTGCGTGAGAACTGCATGACCTGCCACACCCCGCATGGTTCGACCCAGGCCCGTCTGCTGGTGCAGCGTCCGCCCTTCCTTTGCCAGGAATGCCACGCCAACAGCACGCATCAGTCGATCCCGTTGAGCGGGCAGAATCTCCCTGGGCAAATCGCGGCTAACGCACGGTTGATGGCGCGTGGTTGCGTCAACTGCCACTCGCAAATTCACGGCTCGAACAGCCCCAACGGCACGTATTTCACACGCTAGGCCGTGTGGACGGAATCCCTGATATGCCATTTTTGGGGATTCCGGCGCGCTCTGTTGTCTGACTCATAGGAGGTCGGTTTCAGGGAGCCGACCATGCTGACACGGATGACGGA
>CAIXEA010000148.1 GCA_903918315.1 uncultured Acetobacteraceae bacterium
GTATCCTCATCGGTGGCGGGCATGGCGGATTATGTCCGGCGTTCGGTGTGGGTGTAAGCAACCAATCACTGAACGATTCCATATGTTTGCGCCATGTCCGTTCGCGAATCCCTGCCATGCGATGAATAAGATGGGTTAATCTCCTGACCGTTCCCCACCAGGGCGATCACGACTGCCCAATCGCGATGCCGGCGCAATATATCAAGAAAAAGGGCCGCTTCGCTCTCCGGCAAGTCAAACTTACGCCTGCCATAATCGGCGTCCCAGGCGCGCTGAGCTTCGTCAAATACGATGACGTGTTCATGAGGCGGCGTATCACGTTTCAGACTGTCACGCAGGAAACCCATGAGCGGCTGAATCGCGCTCTCGGTTTTCTGCCGTGCCATCCGCAGACTCAGACTCTGGGTACTCGCGTCTCGGGCCAGAGCCTCTCGCAGGACATGCACCAAGGGCAGGTTGCCTGTCAGGAATGCGGCCTCACTGCTAGCGCCAAAGACGGCATTCAGTCCGCATAATGTCTTACCTGCCCCCGGTATTCCGGTAATGAATAAAACCAAATGCGAGCCTTGCGAGCGGGCCTCACTGACAGCCGCTTGTATCGCATCTGTCGTACGGGTGAGGTTACCAATGTCTGCCCGCGCGGCGGCAATATCGGCCACTCCATGTTTTTGATAGAGCATGGTTGCAGCTTCTATAATTGTTGGAACGGGGCGATAAGGGGCTGCCTCCCATGCTCCTGCAACGAGTGGGACTCTGGAGGGATGAATGCGGCCAACGATTCCAGCCAACACGTGATCCAGGGTGCCGCCGGATGCATCCATTACGGGAGTAACGCCATGCCAAACCAAGGGCCAATTAACGGGTTCAACGATCGCATCGGTTGAGACCAAAATCGGTACGATCGGATGACTCCTGCTTTCGGCATGAAAATCAAATAAATCCAATGCGTAGTCTTCGACTTGCCGGCGATCGGCTGCACTGAATGATGCACTACCGACCTTGAATTCAAGGACAAGAATGCAGTTTTCGTGGATGAGAACCGCGTCAATGCGACGTCCTAGGCGAAGCAAAGGGTATTCGAGAAGCAATCGCCACGATCCTGGTAAGGATCGCAGAGCATTTTGCAGCATCATGATCTGACGCCGCCAGGCTATCAGTTGGGTTTCATGGTTGAGCGCATGCGCAGCGATCAGGCGCTGTGACAGAATTCCAACGACATCGTTCACCGTAACGGCCAGAACGTCGTCCTTGGTCCCGGACCACCAGGCCCAGCCCGAACCCACTGCTGCCGCTGGCATCCGTTCCACCCTTGATTAAAGCAAGAACCCGCTGTGCAAATCCTCAATCCGTATCCGCCGCCTCCGTCGGATCCGAGAAACTCACTGGCTCCGTCAGGGCCAGCGTCATCTTCATCCCGTTCCAACTGTCCATCTCCATACTCGAAATATCGCATTCGAAATGGGCGCCGGTCAGCGCGCTGATGGCGTCCCCGATGGCACGTTCCATCGCCGCGACTGACAATTTCTTCAATTCTTCGTTGCCCATCGATATCTCCTGGATCAATCTGGCCGATCTAAGCCGGGAAAAACTGGTTTCCCGGGCGCGGCAGCCCGAGATTCTCGCGCAGCGTCGTGCCCTCATACTCCTTCCGGAACAGGCCGCGCCGCTGCAGTTCCGGCACCACCTTGTCCACGAAGTCGTCCAGCCCTTCCGGCAGGAACGGGAACATGATGTTGAACCCGTCAGACGCCCGGCTTTCCAGCCAGTCCTCCATCTGATCTGCGATCATCGCCGGCGTTCCCACCATCGATAACCCACCATAGCCGCCAATACGCTGGGCCAGTTGGCGGACCGTCAGCCCCTCCCGCTCAGCCATCGCGATGGTGCGATCGCGCCCGCTCTGGCTCGCATTGGTGGGCGGGATATCCGGCAGCGGCGCATCCGGATCGAAGACGGAGGCATCGCAACCCAGATTGATCGACAGCTGCGCGATCGCACTGTCGTAATGCACCAGACTATCGAGCCGCAGCCGCTTCGCCCGCGCTTCGGCCTCGGTATCCCCGACCACCACGAAGCAGCCGGGCAGGATCTTCATGTGTTCGGGGTCGCGCCCCAATGCGACCATCCGGGCCCGGATATCGGCCGAGAAAGCGCGGCCTTCCTCGATCGTGCGCTGGCTGGCAAAGATGACCTCGGCGGTTTCAGCAGCGATCTGCCGCCCGGCTTCGGAAGCGCCAGCCTGGACGATGACGGGCCATCCCTGGATGGGGCGAGCGATGTTCAGCGGACCCCGGACCGAAAGATGCTCGCCCTTGTGATCGAGCACATGCATCCGCGACGGATCGAGATACTGCCCGGTCTCGACATCACGGATGAACGCATCCTCCGCGAAGCTGTCCCACAGGCCCTTGACCACATCGATGAACTCCCGCGCCCGCCAGTAGCGCTCGTCATGGTCCACATGCTCGTTGAGCCCGAAATTCAGCGCCGCATCGGGGTTGGACGTCGTGACGACATTCCACGCCGCCCGCCCATTGCTGATGTGATCGAGCGAGGCGAAGCGCCGCGCGATATGAAACGGCGCGTCGAAGGTGGTGGACGCCGTGGCGATCAGCCCCAGATGCTTCGTCACCATCGCCAGCGCCGGCAGCAACGTCAGCGGCTCGAACGAGGTCACCGTCGCGCTCCGCATCAGTGCCTGAATCGGCATATTCAGCACCGCCAGATGATCGGCCATGAAAAACGCGTCGAATTTGCCGCGTTCCAGCGTCTGCGCGAAGCGCACCATGTGCTGAAGGTTGAAATTGGCATCGGAAAACGCCCCCGGATACCGCCAGGCAGCGGCGTGAATGCTGGCCGGGCGCATAAAAGCGCCGAGGCGGAGTTGGCGTTTCGTCGTCATGGCGGTACCTGTCCTTCGACGGCAGGATACCAGGGGAGAGACCAGCATGACCACCCAGTCCAAAATCGGGGACTCGCCCAGGCGGCGGGAGGATGCCCGCTTCGTCACCGGCGCCGGCGCTTATCTGGACGATCTGCGGTTCGACGGGCTGACCCATGCCGTCATCCTGCGCTCCCCGCACGCACATGCGCGCATCGACGGCATCGACACCGCCGTGGCGCTGGCCGCCCCCGGCGTATTGGCGGTGCTGACCATCACCGATGCCGACGCGGATGGTTTGCAGCCGATGCGCCCTTCGGTCGAGGCAAACCTCCAGACCGGCGAACCCTTCGCCTTCCTGCCGCAGCCTTTGCTGGCACGCGGCAAAGTGCGGTTCGTGGGGGAGCCGGTGGCCGTCGTCGTCGCGGCAACCCGCGCCCAGGCGATGGATGCGGCGGAGCGGGTGGTGGTGGACTACACCCCGCTGCCGGCGGTCACCTCCCACCAGGCTGCCCGCGCCCCTGGCGCACCGCTGATCGCCGATGGCGTGCCGGGGAATGTCTGCCTGGACTGGCAGGCCGGGGATACCGCCGCCGTCGATGCCGCCTTTGCCGGGGCGGCGCACCGGGTGACGATGCCGTTCGTTAACCACCGCATCATCACCAACCCGATGGAACCGCGTGGCGTCATTGGTGCCTATGAGGACGACCGCTACATCGTCCATCTGTCGAGCCAGAACATCCACGGCAACCGCGACTCCACCGCCCGTTGGCTGGGCACGACACCGGACAAAGTGCGCTTCATCGCCCCCGATGTCGGCGGCGGCTTCGGTGCCAAGAATTTCACTTATGCCGAACACGCGCTCATTCCCTGGGCCGCCCGCCGTGTCGGCCGCCCGGTGAAATGGATCGCAACGCGCGGCGAAACCTTCCTGTCCGACCACCAGGCCCGCGATCACCATGCCGAGGCGACACTGGCCCTGGACGCCGAGGGCACATTCCTGGCGCTCCGTGTCACCAGCACCGCCAATATCGGCGCCTACATGGCCGGTGGCGCGGGCGGGCTGCAGACCTTCCAGTACGTCCATCTGCAAGGCACGATCTACGCCATCCCGGCGATCGAGATCCTGGTCTCCGCCGTGCTCACCAACACCACCCCCATCGGCGTCACCCGCGGCCCGGGCTTCGCCGAGACCGGCAATATCATCGAACGCATCATCGACGTCGCCGCCCGCCAATGCGGCTTCGACCGGGCGGAGCTGCGCCGGCGCAACATGGTGCGGGTCATGCCCATGACCAATGCGTTCGGCTTCGTCGTCGATAGCGGTCAGTTCCTGGAAACCTTCGATCGCGCCATGATCGCGGCCGACAAAGCCGGCTTTGCCGCGCGCCGTGCCACCAGTGAGGCCGCGGGCAAGCTCCGTGGTTTCGGCTTCGCCTGCCACATCAAGGGCACCGGTGGCTCCCCGCACGAAAACGTCGATATCCGGTTCGAGGCCGATGGCACGGTGTCGTTGATCACCGGCACCCAGACCATCGGCCAGGGGCACGAAACCACCTTCCCGCAGATCCTCGCGCACCGGCTGGGGGTGCCGAACGCGCTGATCCATCTGCGCCAGGGTGATACCGATCTGATCCCCACCGGCGGCGGCCATGGCAGCTCCCGCGCCACCTACATGGGTGGCACCGCGATGTGGCGGGCCTCGGACACGATCATCGAGAAGGGCACGATCATCGCCGCCAAAGCGCTGGACGCGGCCGCGGAAGAGATTCGCTTCGAGGACGGGCTGTTCTTCGTCGCCGGCACCAACCGCTCCATCGGCATCCTGGATGTCGCGGTGCTGGCACGGGCGGCCAATACGCCGCTCGATACGTATCATCACTGGACGCGCGACGCGATGACCTTCCCCAATGGCACGCATGTGGTGGAGGTCGAGATCGACCGCGAGACCGGCCGGGTCACGCTGGATCGCTATACCGGCGTCGATGACTACGGGGTGCTCGTGAACCCGATGGTCGCATCCGGCCAGGCACATGGCGCGATGGCGCAAGGCAGCGGCCAGGCGCTGATGGAGCAGGCGATCTACGACCCCGCAAGCGGCCAGCCGATCGCGGGGTCGTTCATGGATTACGCCTTGCCCCGCGCGGCGGACCTGCCGTCCTTTGATTTGTCCTTCAATGGGACGGCATGCACCACCAACCCCCTGGGCGTGAAAGGCGCGGGAGAGGCGGGCGCCGTGGGCGGCTTCCCTGCCATCGCCAACGCCGTGCTGGACGCGTTGGCGCCATTCGGCGTGATGGGGTTCGACGGCCCGGCGACACCCTTCAGAATATGGCAGGCCATGCGCGGTCAGGGCTGATACCGGCCGTCCCGACCGCGCGTCACCGGCGCAGGTCGCGGTCGATCTCGGCCACGAATGGCGCCGGCACCCAGCCCCGCCATTCGTGCAACGCGGCATCGCCCAACGGATTATCGCGCAGAAGTTCGCGCTTCAGAAACGGAAAACCCGCGTCCAGCAATTCACGCCAGGCGCTCAGAGTGGGGTTTCTGACCGCGCCATCCGGTATCAGCGCATCGTGAGGAAACAGGGCTTTCGCCTGAAACCCGGCCGCGGTCACACGGCGCGACAGACCGATCTCATACCGTCCGACCGTCCACCGTTTGGACGGCAAAGGAATCACCCCACGCCAGAAACGCCGCCAAACCGGGCTCCGCAATAACGCCGGACCGGCGAGGAGGAAATACGACTGCACATGCCAGCCGCGTTCCCGACTGTCCGTCAGCCCCCACAGATCGGCCGTATCCGGCGTCATCCGCGCCAACAAAGGTGCCAGAGGCACCAGCGGGCCATAGACGCTGTCATTGACCAGGAGAACCCGGTTCGTATCAGCGCGCGGCAAGTTCAGGGCCCGCAGCGCCATGCGCCATGCACCGAAATCCAGTCCAATATTCCGCCGGGTGAGAACGCTGACGTCGCTGGCGCGCAGCCGCGTCATCGCATCCGACGTCAGCGGGCCGCTATTGGACACAAGGACCACCGAAAAACCGGCGCCTTTCAAAGCCTGGAGGTAACGCACCGTGTCCGGCCGCACGCACCCGGCCGGATCGTAGTGGCATAAGATCGCGACGTCCGGCCCCATCAGGACTCCGTCGAAAGGCGTGTCCACATCGCGGCCGTGAGTTCGTCCTTGCGCGCCCAAAGTGAGCGGTACCAAGCCAGCCGAGGCGCCACCTGATAGGCCAGCATCCGCTCTTGCGCGACATAGGCCCGGGCCTGGTCAGCGATCCTCTGTCCCCATTCGGGCAATACGATCAGGCGCATGAGCAACAGACGTAGATGCTCGGGATCCCGGAACAGCAGACCTGTTTCGTTATCGACGATGCTGTGGCCATAAACGACCGGGCTGGCAAGCGACACGACCCTGTGGGCGGAGGCCTCAATGAATTTCAGATCCGACTTGGCCCTGTTAAAATCGTTATCGAGCAGGGGCATGAACGAAACTTCGGATTCACCCAATAGATTGTTATAAGTTTCATAATCACAGATCGGGGTGAACGCCTTGTGGGGGCTGGTGAGCGCGTTGAAGAAGGCCTCATCATGGACAACCTGAAACTTCAGTCGTGGGCCCGCCAGAGCCGCGACAGCGTTCAAAGTGGGCATCAGATCCCGCCAGTCCCGCTCCCTGTTCAGCGCGCCGAAAAACAAGGTGATCGCATTCGGATCGGTGAAGTTGCGAACCTCGGGAAGGGTGACAATCGCATTGGGGAAACCGGCTATTTCAGGATTGCGCGGGCGCAGCACCTCGGCCAGGGCGGGCGTACTCGTCTGCACGGCGTGCACGCCGCGGAAACTGAGCTGTTGGCCGGTCTGCATCGATTGGAAAAAATCCGGATGATCATCGAACTCGGTGACCACCAGCCAGCCGGCATCCATCAACCTGCGCAGGACATCCATCCCCTGGGCCCCCACGAGGGCGGGCCGGTGCAGAATGAAGATGTGCGGCGTCCCGTCGTCCGGTGGGGCGAGGGCGATGTCGTTTGTCACCACGACAGCCACGTCCGGGTCCGTTGCGAGCGCCTGGAATGGATGAACCACCCGCACATGCGATACCCCGCCAATCGGGGCCAGCATGTTGCCGGCCAAGGTGAGCCGCTCAAGCGGCTTCGTCCGCGCCCGCCAGATATATTGCAGCGCGGCCGCCCGCGTCGTGTAATCCTCCACCTTGATGCCGAGCGCGGTCAGGCTGGGGGTCATCGAGGCAGCAAAACGGCGGGCCCGTTCCAGGTCGAAGATACGGGGCTGCACATCACACGGGATCAGGCCGGCGGATTCCAACCCCCGGCGGGTGCTCTCCAGGCTGAACCAGCGCATATGGCCCCGATCCAGCAGGCCCGACGGCTCATAATCCCATGTTCCCCGCAGCAGCCGATCGGCGAAGCTCCAATGCTCGATGTTGGGTACACAGAACAGGATGACCCCGTCGGGGCGCAACAAGGTGGCGTGCTGCTGAAGCAGGGCCCAGGGCTCGCGCGTATGCGGCAGCACGGCGCTGTAGATGATACAGTCAAAACCGCCAGGAACGTCAAAGGGAACCGCGGCCGTTTCCGGATCCAATACGGCGACCGCGTCGAGATACTGCGCGGCGATGGCGGCGGCGTCCGCATCACTCTCCAGCCCGTACACCCGCGCCGACGGATTCTGTCGTTTGATGGCTCTGCCCAGCTCCCCTTGCCGGCATCCAATATCGAGGATGGCACGCGCCGACAACGGGATACGCTGTAGAAAATCGCTGGGAGGTTGGGTCGCGGCAGTCGGCATCGGGCGCTCTCGTCGAGGTCGGATCCAGGTGCCGCGGACGTCAACCGGGCCGTGAACGGTGGTAAGCGCTTCCGCCCCCCGGACGCAAGTACGCCCGGCGAAGCTGATCCAGGCAGCCGAGCATCTGGCTTTGGGAGCGATCCAACGCGCTTCGGCCGGAAAGCTGCGGCGTCGATGCCGCCGCACGGCTCAAAGCCCCAGCCGCCTGATCCAAGAACGATCGGCTGCCGAGATCGGGCCAGCGATGGCGGTAAGTCTCCAACAATGCCCGCCCCGCATGGAATTGGGCCAGGCGGGAATGCCGAGCCCGCTCCCAAAGCGATGATGCAGACAAATGCTGGAAGGCGACCCGCAGGTTCAAAGTATCTGCCCAATCGTGCCACTTGGCCCGATGGACCGGTGCCAAAGGTTGGATGGCAATCCAGGGAACGCCGAACGTATCGGCGACGATCACCCCGTGCAGGGCCTCACTCAGCAGGACCTCACACCCGCCGATCGCCTTGGCAATCGCGAGAGGATCACCGCGTGGGTCGATGAGACGGACCCCCACCGCCGCGGCGACCTTCGTCCAGGCGCCGCCCGCGACGCTCTCGAAGTGCGGCATGAAACCAACGCCACTGCGGGGTACCGACGGGATCAGATTGGTAAACGGCAGCAAAGCGGCGGGATCGCCCAACCCCGCGGCGGGCGGCAGTCCTAATGTTCGCGCCGTGCGCGGCCCCCGTACCCACCGTATGTCCCACGCATGATCAAGGGTGGGTGTGCCCTCATACCCCCCATAGCCAGCCCCGGCGACCAGTTTACGCGACGGTCCGGCATGCCGACGGTCCAGAATGGAGCCGATGCCCAGGAAGCGCGCCGAAGGATCGTCGTCGAAAAAATCCGGCAGCAGGCGGGGCCACAGGATGGTATTCAGCTCATCCCCGAAATTCCGGGCGCTGCCCTGCCATCGGTAGAGAATCATCGAGGATGGGCCCGCGCGGCAGCCCGCGTCGCTTGCCAGCCGAGCGCCGTCCGGACGAAGCCAATCGCGTAAGCATGGCGCCAACGGAGTTCCAGCAATCGGGTGGATCGACGAGGCAGCAAGGCTGTCGGGGCATACAGCAGCCCGACCAGAACGCGACGCGGCAGTTCGTGCCAAACCGCCCGATGATACCCAAGCGTCCGACGGGTGAGGACCGTTGAAGCGCCCTGCCAAAACAGGCGGTTCAGCAGCCAGACCGGGTTCAGCCTTTGCGCCTGGATCTGATGATAGACCGTGATGCGGGAATCATAGCGCACGCTGAAGCCCTGATCCTGGAGTTTGCAGGCCAGTTGCACGTCCTCATCCGATAACAAGGCTGTTCCATGACGCCCGAGCGTACCCCCGAAGCCGCCCGAACGCAGCAGAGCCTGGGCGTCAACGATCATGTTCGCCGCATAGGGTTCCAGACCCGTAGGCAAGGCCGATGAACGATATTCACCTTGGCCTTCATGTTCGATGATGGACAGGACGCCCCGTAAGGACGGAGGCCACCATGACGGCAGCGGTGCCTCCCATCGGGGGAGAATACGTCCGCCGATAACCGCGGCGGACCCGCCGGCGTCTGACAACGCGCGGTGGATCGTGGCAATCCAATCCGGCGCCGGGATGGCGTCATCGTCGATATAGGCGATGAACCGCGTGGCCGCGGCGTGAGCAGCCGCGTTGCGCGCCAGGCTGACTCCCGCCTGTTCCAAACGAATCAGCCGAATATTGGGTGCGCTGGCGGCGATTACCGCCAGCTCAGCAGGAACGGACCCGGTCGAGCCGCTGTCGACCAGCAAAATCGCGAAGCCACCCAGATCGGGTACCTGGCGGTTCAGACCCGCGATACAATCCCGCACATAGCGCGGCCGATTATGGGTGCAAATGCAAACGGTGACGTCCATCCATACAGAATAGGGGATGGAAGTTAAGAAAATCTTAACAAGGGCGCGCTTTTTTCTCAGTTAGGCGGCTCGGTCAGCGTCAGCACCTCAGGACCGTGAGGCACGGCGCCCCGGCGTCATCCGCCAAGGCGCCCACCAACCTCATTCCGGAAGTTTGGTCGATTGCCAGGTCACCATCCGCCACGTCCCGCCTTGGTTGGCATAGACATCCGTGAACCGCACCCCAAAGGAATTCGGCTTGCCGCCCGCCATGACCGAAATCCGAGCCACGCCGGTCAGAACCACCGCATCGCCGAGGTCCTGTGCCACCACGTCCGACGGCACGACCGCGGTGTAGACCGTCGCACCCGACTCCATATTGCCGATAAGGCTGGCTTTGGTGTCCATCCGGGCCGAGGAATGGGTGTAGATCAGATCGTCCGACAGGACCGCATTCAGAGTGGCGACATCCTTCTCCGCCATTGCCGTCATCCGTTTGCGGTCGAGATCGATGATGGCTTGCCCGTTACCGGCCATGGGTTCCTCCTTGGATTGTTGACGCCAAACCCTAACAAGGCGCGATCGCAAAGTCACATACGCGGGTTTTGATTGCCGTGGGGCCGGGTCAGGCCTTACCCTGACGGTTCGCGGCATGCTTCAGAAAGATCGTCCTATCGCCAACGCCAACCGACCCGTTAGTCAGTCGCACGCATCGCCAGGCACGGTACTCGTTGTCCGGCACCGGACCGAATATCGCTACGTCCGCCCCGTCCATTTTGGCGAACATCGAGGCATGTTCCGCCCGCGCGATAGCCATGACCTGAGACTGTTGGATACGACCCTCTCCATCACGCCGACCGCGAGCATACGTTGGCTGCATGATGTCTTTGGCAATTCCGTCGTTATCGCGCGTTTTTCCGAAGACCATCCCGCCAACACCTTGGTGTTCGAGTCGGTCTTTCGGGCCAGACACTATCCGGTCCCGGTCGCGCGTTTGAACCTCGATCCCGGGATCCGGCGTTACCCGTTCAACAGTCCGGCGTCGGAAGCCCCTGATCTCGCTCCGTACAGCGCCCGACAATATCCCGACCCGGACGGCGCGGTTCGATCCTGGGCGCGCGGGTTCCTGTCATCCGACGGGACAGCAGACACGCTCGGCCTGCTGAACGCCATGAACCAGGCCATCAACCGCGACTTCCTCTATGTTCGACGTCCTGAGGACGGAACCCAACCGCCCGTCCTGACCCTGACGTCCCGATCCGGGACCTGCCGCGATTACGCGCTGCTGATGATGGAAGCCGTGCGGAGCCTGGGCCTGGCGGCGCGGTTCGTGTCCGGATACCTCTACGACGAAACCAGGCTTGACGCTTCCATGCTTGTCGGCGGCGGGGAGACGCATGCCTGGTTACAGGTCTACTTACCGGGTGCGGGATGGGTCGAGTTCGATCCCACCAACGCCCTGACCGCCGGTCGCAACCTTATCCGGGTCGCGGTGGCCCGCGACCCATCCCAGGCTATCCCCCTCAGCGGTACTTTCGTCGGCAGCGACGATGACGCGATTTCAATGCATGTGAGCGTGTCAGTCAGCGCCGGGTCCTGACCATCAACCCGACGGTACCCCATGCGGAAATGCCTCCCGGCGCAGAAAATCAGCGGAATAATCGATTTCTTCCGGCCAGGTGATCCCCGCGCCATCCGCCAGCAGCACCATGGTGGCGGCGAAGTAATCGCCATCCCGAAGCGGCGTAAACCACCCGCCACGGTCGATCACCGGCAGGAAATCGACCAGCCCCGTGACGCCATCAGTGAATGTCACCGTGACGGTGTGGTCCGGATGCGCGGTCGCCGCTGCTATATCGAACAACCTCACCATCGCGTTCTCCTGGGCCGGGTCACCGCCCGCCTCCGCGGGTTGCTTCTGCGTCGCGCGCCCGAGCCGCGCAAGAGCGGGCGGTGGCTCACCGCGCCGCGTTGAAACCGCCAAGGTAAGTGCTAGGTTCAACCCTCGTGGAAAATCCATGGAGGATGTCAATGACTCAAACGTACAACGAGATGGTGGCCGCGGCGAACAAGATCGTGCCGCCGATTACGGCGGCCGAGGCGGCGGAGCTGGTGAAGACCGCCGATGCCGTGATCGTCGATGTCCGCGACGGGACCGAGGTCGCGGCGACCGGCAAGATCAAGGGCGCGGTCGCGATCCCGCGCGGTTCACTGGAATCGCGGGCCGATACGACCGCGGCGACGCATAACCCGGCTTTGCGCAAGGATCGTCCCATTATCCTGCATTGCGCTGGTGGCGGTCGGGCGGCGCTGGCCGGGAAGACCCTTGTGGAGATGGGCTATACGAATGTCCGAAATCTCGGCGGGTTCAAGGACTGGGTGGCAGCCGGGGGTGAGGTTGAGAAATAGAGCGGGTTGACCGTCGATGGAATCACCGAAGGTCGCACTCCCGCGATCAGGCAAACGGTGTGACCAGTGCGTCGTTGTTGGGGGCCGACCAAAAACCGGCCCCCGGCCGGCGGAAACCGGGGTCCGCTCGAGGCCGCTCTAATCCTCAAATTCCAGCCGCGCTTCCGTGCCGCCGGCTGCGCGTCGCTGACTGAAACGCTGGGCTTCGCGCGTCGCCATCCAAACCACAAAACGCTCCTGCGCTTCCATGGAGCCAAGGAGATCCTCGGCCCGCCCCGAGGCGGCACGATCGGGAAGTGGATCGCCATCCCAGGTCAGGCCGATTTCAACACGATCCTCGGCACGGCGCGTCGACAGGCTCAGGGACTGCGTGCCGCGCATGACAAACACATCGGTCAGTTCCGCTAAGGCCCGCTCCGCCAGAATAGCGGTCTGAGGCTTCAGACCCCAGTTCGTCGCCACGTTCGCGAACCATTCACTGGCGCGGCGTCCTGCTTGGATATCGACCGCCATCGTCAATTCAGCCCGCCGCGCCACCAAGGGCAATGTGACCAGATTGGCGAGGAACGCCATGAGCGCGCCAAATGACAGCGGCGACGCGATCGCCGGGAGAGTCTTGACGAAAATCTGCGGTGCGATCGCGACAGCCAGCCCGGAGCTCAGGCCAAAGGCCACGATCATCGTGCGGCGGGTGTCGAGCAGGCGTGCGGTCGTTAACTGACAGCCCTGCGCCATGATGAAGCCCGCGACATAAAACAGCATTGCCGCCTTGACCGGCGCCGGCGTCAGCACGAACAGCGCGACGATCTTCGGGCAGAGCGCCAGGATAACCAGCATCGGCACGCCGCACGCCGCAATACGCCGGGCCAGCGTGCCGGTCGCGATCGAAAGACCGACCGCCGCCGTGGCCGGGCCAGGGACGGCGCCGGTCAGGATACCGGACGCCATGATGGCCACCCCATTCGCCAGCATGCCGCGGCGAAGCGGTGGTGCGTCGGGGCGTGTCCAACTCGCATCCGCCGCCCGTTGCATCACCACCAGGCTGCCGGCTGCCGTCGCCTTCACCGCGACCAAAGCCAACACAAAGGCCGCCATCGGCGCAGGCGAAATGGCACCGAATCGAGGGCCCAGGGCCGAGGAAGCGCCAGCCACGGGCGTTCCGCCAGCACTTGCGCCGCATTTGGCGGCGTTTCACCCAACACGACCGACACCATAACGCCCGCCAGGGCCCCGATCAGCACAGCGAAAGGGGAGGCTTTGGTGCGACTCAGAGCGATCCCGACCATCACCGCAAGGGCCAGGAACACCACCAGCAGAGCGCTGGTGCTTGGCGGAGTACCGCCGGGCTGCAGCCCAAGTTGCAGCGTTGCCAGCGCGACCAAAGCGACCCCGATCAATGTGACGACAACCCCCGCCACCTCATTCGGCAACACCACGCGCAAGCGCTGCATCACGAAAACCAGGGCAACCGCTACCACGCCCATCACAAGTGCCATGGCGCCAGCCGCGCCAAACCCACCACCGGCCAGACCGGTCAACATATAACTACCCAGCGTCGCCGCGGTATGGGTTCCGGGGATCGGATATCCGGAACCAATCGGCCCCCGGGTCAGCAATTGCAGCGCCTGCCAAATGGCGGCCGCGAGAATGGAAAGGCACAGGAAGCGGGTGATATCGGCGGGATCGTGCGACATGAAGCTCGCGGCCGCGGCCGGCAGCACAAAATAAACCGACTGTACCGCCAGGTGCTGCAGCGCGAGGCCTATGGAAACCGGCCACCCGAGCTCCCCATCGAACCAGGCAACCAAACCTGGCGGCTTTTGCATTGTGCGATCGTTGTCTCGGCCGAGAAATTTCGACAGGCGCTCACGTATCAGTAGCATAGCAAATCCTAAATTAAGGCATAAAAACTAGCCTCTACCCTCTGTTTGTCAAGAGCACTAACGGTCGCGTGACGGTCTTAGAATCGAATGAAACCGTTGGATTTGAGCGTGATGGAGGCCGCTGATGCGCTCTGTATCAGCACAGGATCGTTTCCATAATGACGTATATCGAAGCGGAGGCTGGCATGGCCGGTCGATGCTATTCGCCTAATCCTCAAATTCCAGTCGTGCCTCCGTCCCCTGGGCCACACGGCGCTGGCTGAAATGTTGGGCGTCGCGAGTGGCCATCCAGACGACAAACCGTTCCTGTGCTTCCATGGAACCCAGCAGATCTTCGGCCCGCACCGACGCGGTGCGGGCCGGCAGGGAATCGCCGTCCCAGGTCAGGCCGATTTCCACACGATCCTCGGCACGGCGCGCCGACAGGCTCAGGGACTGCGTGCCGCGCATGACAAAAACATCGGTCAGTTCCGCTAAGGCCCGTTCGGCCCGACTGGCGGTCTGAGGCTTCAGACCCCAGTTCGCCGCGACGTTCGCGAACCATTCACTGGCCTGGCGCCCTGAGTGTGTATCGACTTCCAACGTCAACGCAGCCCGACGCGCCACCAAGGGCAGCGTGACCAGATTGGCCAGGAACGCCATCACCGCGCCGAAGGACAACGGCGACGCGATCGCCGGTAGCGTTTTCATAAAGATCTGCGGCGCGATCGCGACAGCAAGGCCGGAGCTCAGGCCGAAGGCGACAATCAACGTGCGGCGCGTGTCCAGGAGCCTCGCGGTCGTTAACTGACAGCCCTGCGCAATGATGAAGCCCGCGACATAAAAGAGCATCGCCGCCTTGACCGGCGCCGGCGTCAGCACGAACAGCGCGACAATCTTCGGGCAGAGCGCCAGGATAACCAGCATCGGCACGCCGCACGCCGCAATACGCCGGGCCAGCGTGCCGGTCGCGATCGAAAGACCGACCGCCGCCGTGGCCGGGCTGGGGACGGCACCCGTCAAAAGGCCGGCGATCATGATGGCCACACCATTCGCCAGCATCCCGCGGCGAATCGGCGGCGCATCAGGCCGGGTCCAACCCGCATCCGCCGCGCGTTGAAACACCACCAGACTACCCGCCGACATCGCCTTTAACGCGACCAAGGCCAAGAGAAAGGAAACCATCGGCCCAGGTGAAATGGCTCCGAAATCAAGGGCCCAGGGCCGGGGCAGCGCCAGCCACGGGCGCCCTGCCAGAACCTGCATCGCGTTCTGCGGCGCCTCACCCAGCGTCCACGCCAACAAAACCCCCGCCAGGGCACCGATCAATACCGCGAACGGTGATGCCCTCGTATGACTAAGCGCCACAATGACCATCACGGCCAGGGCACAGAACACAACCAGCAGCGCGCTGGTGCTCGGCGGTGTGCCCCCGGGCTGGAGGCCAAGTTGCTCGGTGGCCAGCGCGATCAATGCGACACCGATCAAAATGACAACGACACCCGCCACTTCATTCGGCAGCACAACGCGCAAGCGTTGCATCACGAAAACCAAAGCAATCGCCACCACACCCGTCACAAACACCATCGCCCCAGCGGCGCCAAATCCACCCCCCGCGAGGCCGGTCAACATGTAACCACCCAGCGTTGCCGCGGTATGGGTGCCCGGAATCGGATACCCCGAACCGATCGGCCCCCGGGTGAGCAATTGCAGCGCCTGCCAAACAGCGGAGGCCAAAATCGACAGACACAGGAACCGGGTCAATTCAGCCGGATCGTGCGACAGGAAACTCGCCGCCGCGGCTGGCAGCACAAAATAGACCGACTGCACCGCCAGGTGTTGCAACGCCAAAGCGATCGAAACCGCCCAGCTCAGTTCCCCATCCAACCAAGCAACGAGCTCAGGCGGCTTGTGCATTTCACGATCATTGACTCGGCCGAGAAATTTCGACAGGCGCTGGTGTACGGATGCCTTAATTCTTCCTGATTATGACAGAAAACCTATCCTCTGCTTGCAACGTGTCAAGGGTATCGTCGGACGATGGGGCTGGCTCGAGATCGCTTCGACTTCGGGCAACTGCCTGGGACACCGGGGTTCCCCGGACGACAGGGCCCGCGCCGGCGCAATCGGCCGCAATGGCTCAGGATCGATAAAGCCCCTGTTATGACATAGGCTGGCGCCTCTAACCCATCTTATTCATCCTGGCCCAGCCCAAGCGCCCGCCCGGGTCATATGGTGTCATACCGAAATAATACACCGCGCGCCTCGCCGATGCTTGCCGTGCCGCGTTTCGAACCAGATTTGTCAGGCGTTGGCGGTGGA
>CAIXEA010000149.1 GCA_903918315.1 uncultured Acetobacteraceae bacterium
CTCGCGTCGAGCAATGCTTCGGCAAACTCAAACGGTTCAAGCGGGTCGCTATGCGCTGTGAGAAGACCAAGCGAAACTACGAGGCATTCGTGTCATTGGCCTGTGTGTTTGTCTTGATCAAATCCGTCCACACGGCCTAGAGGGAACGACCTCCCCAATTATTGAGAAATCAATATCGCCTGAAAAACTCACGCTGCTGATGACTTCGCAGCAGCGCGACGGCGGGCCGCCAACTCTACAAAGTGCGTCTTTATAACGTCGTTAGGAATCGGGGCATACGCACCGTCTCTCTTCGTGACGACGGTCCAAGGTGAATCATCTTGATGGGTCATCGCGGACAACTGGAAGGCGTGAAATTGCTTGTAAGCGTTCCACACTGCATCGACCAATTTAACCTCCGAATCCGTCAAATTGGCATTGACCACATCGCCACGTACGAGACCAAATGATTCGGTCGCCGTGCCGTCATTCTCATGAATGAAATCGCCAACGGCGCCCGAACCGTAGCGCCTCAGTGCGTCGTACAAGCTCAGGTAGACCGGCCCATACGGAAACGCCGTCGGCACCTCCCCGACAAGCTCGTCGCCTGCCAACGCGAGACACCATCCATGGGCGATGTATGGTAGCTTTTGGAGTTGCATATTAGTAAGGGAGCGGCCCTCGGCGCGGGATCGCTTCAAAAACTCGTTTGCGATTGCCTCCACTCGATGCCGTGGCATTGTTCTCTCCATCCTGCCTATATAAGGCCGTGTTCCCATTATGTTCTCATATTAACATATAGCTTAGGCTCTGCCTAGTTTCTATGTCTGTCGAACATATGCATACATGTTTATATCGCACCACCGATCTTCAAGTGAGATTTTGCCTAATCTGGCAAAATTTCCTACCCCCTCAATCTCATTCCTGATACTGACCCACTACCCGGCAAGGTGGCCAATCACCGGACCGCATTTCCCCCGCGGATAGGCCAGAATCTTATCAACCATCATCTGCGAAACGGCCTTGAGACCGTTTGCCGCGGACGGCTCGATTGTGTGCCGGTAAAGCGGTGCATCGGTAATCGCGCTCGTGAACAAAGCAACCAGCACGCTATCCGCCGCATTGAGTGTGTCGGATTGAACCACCACAGCCGGACGCGGCTTCCCATAGTCTCCCTGAGCCGCGATGGTGACGACGTCGCCTCGTTTCACGGCTCCGGCCATTCAACGGCAGCAGCGATGAAATCCAGGGCTTCGGCTTCCTCGGGCCGTCCGCGCAGCAACAGGCCCTGGCGTCTGGCCTCAGCGGCAAATTCGGGCCGATGAGGGTCCGGCACCCAGAGGCGCAGCTGCTTCATGCCACGGGGTGACTGCTGTTGGCGAAACCGCTGAAAGCTGGTCAGCCCATCATCCGGCCACTTTGGCCCTGGCATGTTCGCCTCCATGAGGTTGCGCACGATCGTATCGCATTGGTCGCGCGGGACCAAACGATTTGGCTGTTATAGCGTTATCTGCTGGGCCGCCTTTTGCGACACTGGATCAGTCTAACGGGTTGATAATCCGCGTTTTTACCACGGAGGACACCGAGGACCACGGAGAATGCACCGAGATTTCCGGTGCCTCTGTCTGAACGACAGCCTGAGGCGGCAGGATGGTCCGGAACCCCCTCCGTGCACCTCCGTGGTCCTCGGTGTCCTCCGTGTTAAAAAAGCGGACTCTCTCCCGGTTTGTCCTTGCCAGCCGGCAGCATGGATCGCGTGACGCGTCCGAGCCGGCAGAGGGCGCCGTAAGGGGCAACAACTGCCCTCACGCCGCCCGTAGCCCGACCGCGGCGCAAGGCCGACACGATCAAGGTCAGTGCCGAGGCGGATCCTCGGGACAAGCCCGAGGATGACGGGAGAGGGGCCGAGGACGGCGGGGGAGAGAGGCCTGCGCCCCTCCCGCCCTCATTGAACGCCTATGCCGCCACCCTTAAGCCGCGGCGCTCGGGCGCGCCTTCATCCGGCCGTACCACGCCAGAATATTCTTGTTCTCTTCATTCAACGGCTGCTTGATGCCGGCGAAGAAGTCCACGAACACGAACAGCAGGATATCGGCCAGGGTCAGCCGATCGCCGCAGATATACGTTTTGCCGGCCATCAACCCGTCGAGCCAGGTCAGCTTCTCCTGCGCGGTCGCCTTCAGGTCGTCGGCGGCCTGGGGAATGCAGTGCAGGCGGTTCTGGAACATCTTCAGCCCTTCGGCGAAGCGGAAGCCGTTGGCCATCGGCTCCAGGATGTTCAGGTCGATGCGGCGCATCCACATGCGGGTTTCCGCGCGCTCTTCCGGGGTGGCACCGATCAGGGTCATGCCGGCGGGGCCGACCTCATCAAGGTATTCGCAGATGGCGGTGATCTCAGCCAGGATCAGGCCATTGTCCAGCGCCAGCGCCGGGCATTGGCCGGACGGGTTGCGGGCGAGGAACTCCGGCTGGCGATTGACGCCGCCGCGGATATCGACCGTTTCGGTCGGAATGCCGGAAATGCCGCGTTCAGCCATGAACACGCGCACGACTTTGGGGTTGGGACCGACGGAGTCATAGAACAGCATGGAGTTTCTCCCTTTCAACAGGTGCGGCGGATAGCACGCGGTTACGAATTGCGCATCATGAAGTCCCGCCCGACGACGCGGAACCCGATGGCGACCACCAACAGGATCACCAGCAGCAGCAGGCAGCTGACGGCGGCGACCAACTCGAGATTACCCTGCTCACTGAGGTCCAGCAGGATCAGCGACATCACCCGCGTCTTGGGGCCAACCAGGAACACGGCGGTGGACAGTTCCTGCACCGCGGGGACGAAGACCAGGATGGCGGCGCCGACCAGCGGGCGCTTCAGCAGGGGGGCCACGACTTTGCGCAGCACGGTCAGGCGGGTGCCGCCGAGGATGCGGACCGCTTCCTCCATCTCCGGGTGGATGTTGCGGATGGCGGACACGCAGGCGGTATAGGCCAGCGGCAGGAAGCGGGTGGTGAAGGCCAGGATCAGGATCGCGGCGGTGCCATACAGCGCCAAGGGCGGCGGGGCGTAGGTGGCGTAAAAGCCGATGGCGAGCACGATGCCGGGCACCACCAGCGGCACCATGCACAGCACCGCCAGAAACCCGGTCAGCGGCACCAGCCGGCGCACCACGATATAGGCGATGCAGAGCGCCAGGCTGACCACGCAGACCGACGAAATCGCGGCGTAGTTCAGGCTGCGCAGCATGGCGTCCTTGGCGAGGTCGAGCTCGAACAGGATCACCGCGAAATTGTGCAGGGTCAGATTGCTCCAGGACAGGCCGGCGCCCCAGGCCCGGCTGAACGCGGTCTGCACCAGGATGAACCACGGCAGGAACACCGCGATCGCGCAGACCGACAGCGCATAGAAAAACACCGGCCACCGCCACCGGCCGAGGCCGATCGGTCGGCGTTCCCCGCCTTTGCCGGTGACACTGACAAAGCCTTTGCGCGACAGCATCATGCGTTGCAGCGTGAACAAAGCGACCGTGATCGCCACCAGCGGCACCGAATAGGCGGCGGCGACCTGTAGCCGCAGCGGATACTCGAAAAACTGCCAGAGCTGGGTCGTCACCACCGGAAAACGCGCCGCCGGCGACAGCAGCGCCGGCACCCCGAACAGCGCGATGGATTGCAGGAAGATCACCACCATCCCGCCGAGCAAGGATGGCAGGATCAGCGGGAAGGTGATGCGCAACGTGGTCTGCCAGACATTGGCGCCGAGGATATTGGCGGCTTCCTCGGACTCCGACGACACCATGTCCATCGCGCTGGTCAGGAACACGAACAGGAAGAAGAACAGATTGGTGGCCATGACCAGCACGATGCCGGCGAAGCTGAAGACGTTGAACAACCCGTGCTCCGCCCCCGTCGCGCCCATCCAGAGCTTGTTCAACCAGCCGGCATTGGGCCCGGCCAGCAGGATCCAGGCGATGGCGGCGAGGTAGGGGGGCGTGACGAAGGCGCCCACGACCGACAGCCGGATGAACCCCCGGCCGGGCATGTCGGTCCGCGCGCAGGCCCAGGCCAAAGGCGCGGCGAAGACCACCGAGAGCAGCGTCACCCCCGCGCCCATGAACAGCGTGTTGACAAGCGCGGTGATATGCCGCGGCGTGCCATAGGCGGCGACGTAGTTGGCGAAGCCCAGCGCGCCCGTCTTGGGGTGGCGCAGGCTGGTCAGCACCAGCTCCGCCATGGGGGCCACGACGATGAACAGCAGGATCGCCACCGCCGCCAGGAACAGCAGCATGGTGGGGTCGCAGCGGCGAATCCGCGCCAGCATCTAGAAGCCGAACAGGTTGCGGAACGGCTCCACCAGATCCGCCATCGTGCGGGATTCCTCGGCCGTGGGGGCGATGGTCTTGATGTCGGCGATGGATTGCCCGGTCAGGGAGGTCACGTCCGGGCGCAGCGAGTCCCCGTAATCGTTCACCAGCACCTTGGCGCATTCGGCGCTGAGCAGGAACTCCATCAGCAGTTTGGCCCCGTTCGGGTGCTTGGTCACCTTGGCGATGCCGGAGGGCGAGGCCGCCAGCAGCGCCCCGTCGGTGGGATAGACCACCCCAATCGGATTGCCCTTGGCCGCGCCCGGGCGGGCGGAGGGGGCGGGCGTGACGCCGATAAGCCGCTCCCCGGCGGTCACCAGGGTGGCGGTGTCGTTGATGTTGCGCGTGACCTGGGTGTCGTACTTGGCCAGCGTCTCGAAGAAGCCCCAGCCGTACAGCGCCGTCATCTTGGTGGTCCAGGCGGTTGCCAGGGAGGAAAATCCGGGATGGCCGATGGCGACCTTGCCCTTCCATTTCGGGTTCACCATGTCGGACCAGGCCTTGGGCGCGTCCTCGGGCTTCACCAGTTTGGTGTTGTAGATCAGCACCGTCATGGCCGCGGTGGTGACGTGGTAGAAGTCCTCCGGGTCCACGTTCTGGAACATGGGGTAGACCTCCCCGGCGCGGTGCGGGCGGTATTTCAGGAAATGCCCGGCCTCTTTCAGCTCGGCTTGCTGGCCGCCGGTGTCGGACAGGCTGATGACGTCGCCGGCCAAAGCGTTCATGCCGATTTCCTGCATGACCCGCTGATACAGAACCTGACCGGAGGCCCGCAGAAGGTTCACTTTCAGATCGGGATAGACGGCGTTGAACGCGGCGATGACGCGCTGGGCGGTTTCCCCCAGAATCTGGGAGGTATACCAGGTGATCTCGCCTTCCTTTTTGGCCGCTTCATAGAGGGTCTTTTCGAAGTCGGTTACCGCGGCGCGGGCCGGAGGCACGGCCAGGGCCGCGGCGGCGGTGGCCAGGACGGTGCGGCGGGTCCATCGGTCTGGGCTATCGGTCATGGCTGCTTCCTCCTGGTCCGTCGTCATCAGGCGAGTTTGTCCAGCACCCCGTCCTTGAAGCGGCGCATGGTGTCGATCGTCTGACCAACCACCTCATCCCGCGTGCGGCCGAACAGGCGGACGTCCACCGCGGTGACGCCGAGTTCCTCCAGTGCCTTGATATCACCCACCCAATCGGCATCGCCGCCGGTAAACATCTCCGCCTCACCCTCAATGCTGCCGCGTGTTCGGCCGCCGGGCGCGGCCAGGACGCGCAGCGCCAGCGTGATCTCCGCCGGATCGCGGTCTGCCTTTGCGGCAAAGCCACGAAAGCGCTCGAGGCCTTTTTTGAAGCGGCTGAGCGTGTTCATCGGGAATTGCGGGTTGGTGCCGACGGGATACCAGCCATGGGCGTATTTCACCGTGCGCCGCAGCGCCGGGCCGCTCTCGCCCCCCACCCAGATGGGGATGGGTTTCTGCGCCGGCTTGGGGGTGAACTGAACGTCGTCGAATTGGACGTATTTGCCGTTGAATTTGGGTTCGTCGGCAGTCCAGAGCTCCTGACAGGCAGCCATCCATTCATCGGTGACATGACCGCGATCATCGAAGGGGGCGGCGCCGATAGCCTCGAATTCCTCCCGGCACCAGCCGACACCGATCCCGAGCGTCAGGCGGCCTTTGGACAGGAAGTCGATGGTCGACAGCAGCTTGGCGGTCAGCACGGCCGGGCGATGCGGCACGACCATGACGGACAGGACGAAGCGCAGCCTTTTGGTCATGGCCGCGATCCAGGCGGTGGTCGCGAGCTGTTCGAGCCAGGCCGCCTGGGTACCGGCGGGGAACTCCCCCGTGTCGGTATAGGGGTATTTCGAGTCGAGATTGCGCGGCACCATGATGTGGTCGCTGATGGTGACGTAATCGAAACCGAGCGTCTCCCCTTCGACGATGATGCGTGACAGGGAGTCCGGCTCGATCAGCGGGCCGGACGTCGGGGCGTTGAAACCGATCTGCATGGCGGCGTTTCCGATTATTGTTGGGACGTTGCGCCCCCCTCCATCGCACGAAGGGGGCATGCCGTTAGAGCGTGATCGGCGGAGGTGGACTCACCGGAGCCGTGAATCACGCGATTAAACAATCGTTTAGAGTCTGTCCGGTGCACCTTTGTGCACCGGACAGACTCTAGCGGGCTTTGGCCATCACCTCATCCCGGAACTTGCGCATCGTATCGATCGTTGCATCCAGGGTGGGGCCGAACAGGCCGAAGTCGAAGCTGGTGACGCCAATATCCTGGAGGGCCTTGATGTCCCCGGCGAAGTCGTCCGCGCTGCCGGTGAAGAGCTTGCGTTCGCCATCGACGGTGCCCTTCGGCTGCGCCTCGGGGTTGGAGGATACGCGGTAGGACAGGGCCACGGCTTTGGGGTCACGACCGGCTTTTTCGGTCAGCACAGCCAATTTCGCGGCGCCGGCCTTGAAGCGCGCCAGGGTGTCCATCGGGAACTGTGGATTGGTACCAATCGGATACCAGGCATCGCCGTATTTCGCCGTGCGGCGAAGCGCGGGCCCGCTCTCACCGCCGACCCAGATGGGGATGGGCTGCTGGACGGGCTTGGGGGGGAAAAGGACGTCGTTGAACTGGACGTATTTGCCGTTGAACCTGGGCTCGTCGGCGGTCCAGAGTTCTTTGCAGACCATCATGTATTCATCCGTGACGGCGCCGCGTTCGGCGAAGGGGGGCGCGCCGATGGCAACGAATTCTTCTTCGCACCAGCCGGCGCCGATCCCGAGGGTGATGCGGCCTTTCGACAGAAAATCGAGCGTGGCCAGAATTTTCGCCGTCAGCACCGCGGGGCGATGCGGCACCACCATGACCGAGGTCACGATGCGCAGCCTGGACGTCGCCGCGGCGATGAAGGTGGCGGCGGTGAGTTGCTCCAACCGCGCGGCGGCGGCGCCGGAGGGGAATTCCCCGGAATCGGAATAGGGATAGCGGGAGGCGATGGATGTCGGGATCATCACGTGATCGCTGACGGTCACGTAATCAAAACCGAGCATTTCGGCTTCGGTGGCGATCCGCACGAGGCTGTCGGGGCCGATCAGGGGGCCGGATACTGGGGCGCTGCAACCGATATGCATGGTCTTCTCCCGTGGGTTTGCTCTATGGGCCTGGATAGCACACGATGCCGCGTCCAGTGGCAACCTGGGGAGGAGTGACCGATGGAATTCGGGATTCATATCGGCCCGCGCGGCTGCATGACCAATCGCGCCAATATCATGACCCTCGGCACGCGCGCGGAGGCTCTGGGTTACGATATCATCGGCGTGGCGGACCATGTAGTGGCCCCGGTGAGCACCACCGTGCGATATCCCTATACGGCCGATGGGGTGTGGCCTGGCGCGCCGACCGGGGAATGCATGGACACGCTCGCGGTGCTGGCCTTCCTGGCCGGCTGCACGCAGCGGATCCGGTTGCTGACCTCGGTCATCGTGGTGCCGCACCGCCAGCCGGTGCTGACAGCGAAGCTGATTTCAACCGCGGATGTGTTGTCGGATGGGCGCATCATCGCCGGTGTGGGCGCGGGCTGGATGCCGGAAGAGTTCGCCGCCCTCGGGACGCCCCCGTTCGAAGAACGCGGCGCCGTCACCGACGAATATATCCGCGCCTGGAAGACCCTCTGGACCCAGGATCGCCCGGAAATGACCGGCAAATACGCGTCATTCTCCAACGTCGTGTTCGAACCCAAGCCCGTGTCCAAGCCGCATCCGCCGATTTGGGTGGGCGGCGAAAGCCCGCGCTCCTTGCGCCGCGTGGCAGAGCTCGGGGATGGCTGGTACCCCGTATCCAACAACGCCCAGGTCATGCTCAACACCCCCGAGCGCCTGCAGGCCGGTATCGGCCGCATGCACCGCGCGGTGGAGAAAGCAGGACGGGATCCGTCGTCCATCGACATCGCCTATGTCTGGTTCATGCCGCCTTCGTGGAAGGAACGCGAAGGCCCCGATGGCGGCCGCCTGATGTTCAGCGGCGGGCCGGACGCCATGCTGGAAGACATCGCCGCCCTGCGCGCCATTGGCGTAAAGCATTGCATCTTCTATCTGCAACGCCCCACCATCGAGCAGACGATGGACCTGACCGAGCGCTTCGCTGAAGACGTCATACGGAAAGCACAATGACCGATACCGAACTGAGCACCTACCTGCACGCCACCCCGCTGCCCGCGCTGATGGCGGCTGCGGCGGCCAAACGCGACGCGACCTATGGGCGGCTGGTGTCGTATTCGCGCAAGGTCTTCATCCCGCTGACCAAGCTCTGCCGCGACGTGTGCCACTACTGCACCTTCGCCGAACATCCGCGCGAGGGCCACGCCGCCTATCTGACGGCCGACGAAGTCCTGGCCATCGCCCGCGCCGGCCAGGACGCCGGTTGCACGGAGGCGCTGTTCACCCTCGGCGACAAGCCCGAACTGCGCCATCGCGCGGCGCGGGAGGCTCTGGCCGCTCTCGGGCATGAAACGACGATCAGCTACCTGCGCACCATGTGCGCGCTGGTGCTGAAAGAAACCACGCTGCTGCCGCATGTGAATCCGGGCGTGATGACGCGCGCGGAAATCGCGTCCTTGCGCGAAGTCTCCGCCAGTGCCGGCGTCATGCTGGAATCCACCAGTGACCGACTGTGCCAGCCGGGCGGGGTCCATTTCGGCTCCCCGGACAAGAAGCCGGCGGTGCGGCTGGACACGCTGCGCCTGGCCGGCGAACTGGCTGTCCCCTTCACCACCGGCATCCTCATCGGCATTGGTGAGACGGCGGACGAACGGCTGGACGCGCTCTATGCCATCCGCGATCTGCATGCGGCGCATGGGCACATCCAGGAAGTCATCGTGCAGAACTTCCGCGCCAAGACCGACACCAAGATGGCGGAGGCCGAGGAGCCCGGCCTTGACGATCTGTTGTGGACCATCGCCGCGGCGCGGCTGATCCTGCCGGCGGATGTGCATGTGCAGGCGCCGCCCAACCTGTCACCGGGCGTGTTCCCGCGGCTGATCAACGCCGGAATCGACGATTGGGGCGGCGTGTCGCCAGTGACCCCCGATCACGTGAACCCCGAAGCCCCCTGGCCGGAACTGGAAGCACTGGCCGCGCGCACGGCGGAGATGGATAAAATCCTGGTGGCGCGGCTGCCGGTCTATCCGGCCTATGCCGCCGACGTCACGCGCTGGGCCCATCCGACGATCGCAACGCGCATCTTGCAGCACGCGGACTCCGAGGGCTGGGCCCGCGATGACGCCTGGGCCCCGGGCCTGACCTTCGCGCCGAAGCCGCGCGTGGTGCGGCTGGCCAACGTCGATCCGGCGGTGGCATCCGCGCTGACCAAGGCACGCGAAGGCAAGCGACTGAACGAAGCCGAGATCGTGCGCCTGTTCGCCGCCCGTGATGTGGATTACGAGGCGGTGATCACCGCCGCCGACGAAATCCGCCAGGCCGTCAGCGGCGACGTGGTGCGCTACGTCGTCAACCGCAACATCAACTATACCAACATCTGTTACTATCGCTGCAAATTCTGCGCCTTCTCCAAGGGCAAGACGCATGAAGCACTGCGCGGTACGCCGTACGACCTGGAATGGAGTGAGATCGTTCGTCGATCAGAAGAAGCGTGGGAGCGCGGGGCGACCGAGGTCTGCCTGCAAGGCGGCATCCACCCGGACTATACCGGGGAGACCTATATCGGCATCTGCAAGGCCATCAAGGCGGCGGTGCCGGACATGCACATCCATGCGTTCTCCCCCTTGGAAGTGACGCAGGGCGCGGCGACGCTCGGGTTATCGCTGGTCGAATTCTTGTCACGGTTGAAGGACGCCGGGCTGGATACCCTGCCCGGCACGGCGGCGGAGATTCTGGACGACGAAATCCGCGCCATCATCTGCCCGGACAAGATCAACACCCAACAATGGATCGACGTCGCCCGGGCGGCACACTCCCTGGGGCTGCGCACGACCTCCACCATCATGTACGGCCATGTCGAGGGGCCACTGAACTGGGCCCGCCACCTGCTGGTGCTGCGCGACCTGCAGGCGGAAACCGGGGGCTTCACCGAATTCGTGCCCCTGCCCTTCGTGCACATGGAAGCGCCGATGTATCTGCGCGGCATGGCCCGCAAGGGACCAACCACGCGGGAGGCCATCCTGATGCACGCCGTCGCGCGGCTGGCGCTGCATCCGCTGATCACCAATATCCAGACCTCCTGGGTGAAGATGGGGCCGGAGGGCGCGGCTTTGTGCCTGAACGCCGGTGCCAACGACATGGGCGGCACGCTGATGAACGAAAGCATCTCCCGCGCCGCCGGCACCCAGCATGGCCAGGAATTCCCCCCCGAAGCCATGGAAGGCCTGATCCAGGGGATCGGCCGCGTCGCGGTGCAGCGCGGCACCACCTATAGCGGCGTATCGAATGAGCGGCAGGTGAAGTCGTTTGGTGCCCCGGAGCTGGCGCCGGTGGTGCAGACGCCGCCCCGGAAGGTGATGGCGGCGGAATAGGGGCGGGGCGAACCCGGATCATAGGAACCTGATCGACAGCCGGTCGAAGCGGTCGGCACTGGGGGCCGCGCACCCGTCGTCGAGTGCCAGACAGAACACATCCTCCGAAAAGAGCACGCCAATCGCCAGAGGTTCGGATTCAAAGGGCAAAGTGACCATGCCATGCCTCCAGGAGCATGTCTCTATGTCTGGTCGCCAGGTAACGTCTCAGTCTGAAATTTGGCGCTTGCGTTCGTCTGGCACTGTCTGTTAACCCATCTTATTCATCCTGGCCCAGCCCAAGCGCCCGCCCGGGTCATATGGTGTCATACCGAAATAATACACCGCGCGCCTCGCCGATGCTTGCCGTGCCGCGTTTCGAACCAGATTTGTCAGGCGTTGGCGGTGGA
>CAIXEA010000150.1 GCA_903918315.1 uncultured Acetobacteraceae bacterium
CGCCGCCGGCCGCGTCCTTCTCCTTAAGGATGCGCTCCGCGACCGGGTCGCCGAAGAGCGACTCGTCGGCGCGCGAGGCGTGCGCCGTCGTGCGGTAGCGGCCGGCCTGCGAGGGCCGCGACCGGCTCGAGGCCACGGAGGCCTGGTTGAGCATCGCCCCGACGTGAGACGTGAGACAAGGGTGGGGGCAGAAGGGCTCAGAGGCTCTTCTCGCTCGCGGTACGGCCCCAAAAGGGCTTGTTCGTTGAGAGGATCCCCCCCCGCCCTGCTGTGAGAGGCCCCTCGAGGCTCTCGAGAGGCTCTCGAGGCGACGAGGGCCTGAACTCGGCCCAACGTTCTACGGTACTTAGTTTTTGTCTGCTTAGCCCTCGCTGAGTCGCCTCCCTTTTTATCCCTGTCCTCCTCCAGGAGGCGCAGATGCCAGCGCACGGGCACGGCGGCGCGGGCGCGGGCCGGGAGGCGCCCCGGGCGCCGCAGCTCGAACTCGAGGGCGTGATCGGCTTCGGTGCGTGCAGCGCGCGCCGCCTGCGCATCCCGCTCGTGTGGGCGTCGGCGGCGTCCGCCGCACCGTCGCTCGCCGCGCAGTCGCCCTCGGGCGGCGCGCGCTCCAGTGTGCTTTCCGGCCTCGCCTCGCCGCTCGAGGCGCCCAGCAGCTCGCAACTCGCGCCTGTCCCGCCCTACTCGCTTCCCCTTACCTTGCCCCCCCCCCCCCCCTCGCTCGACCGTCCTACCCCTCCTAATCTATCCCCCGCCATCTATCCCCCGCCAGGCGGCAAGGTCGTGCAGGGCCTGAAGTGGCACGCGAACGGCGAGCACCTGATCTACCCGCTGGGCTCCTCGGTCGTCGTCAAGTCGATCGTGACGGGCGCGCTGAGCTTCCTCGCGGGCCACTCGTCGACCGTCACGGCCGTCGCGCTGTCCAAGTGCGGCCGCTACATCGCCTCGGGCCAGCGCACGGAGATGGGCCAGAAGGTGCGTTGCGCACGCCGCCTCCCGCCCGCACCCGCCGCGCGCCGGCCCGCGCTTGCGCGCGCGCATGCGCGCATACACCACGCATGCGCACGCGCACGCGCTACGCACGCGCTGCGCATGCGCTGCGCACGCGCCTAGCACGCGCGCCTAGCACGCGCCTCGCACGCATTCTCACCTCTTCTTTCTTCGCCTTCGCAGTGCCCGATCATCGTGTGGGACTTTGAGGCAGCGGTGGCTAACCTGGCGCGCGGCGAAGGGCGCCATGACGGCGAGCTCGTGCACAAGCTCGTGCTGCACAAGGTGGCCGTGCAGAGCATCGACTTCTCGCACGACACAAAGTACCTCGCGTCGCTGGGCGGCCAGGACGACAACACGCTCGTCATCTGGGACCTCTCGTCGGGCCGCGCCATCGTCGGCACGCCCGCGCACTCGTTCGCGGCGCTGGCCGTCTCGTGGCCGCACGGCAGCAACGCGATGCTCATCACGGGCGGCCAGCAGCACCTGCGCAAGTGGGAGTTCAACGAGGAGCGGCGCCGCCTCTTCCCGGAGGACATGAAGCTGACGGGCGTCAAGCGCGTCTTCACGGCCGTGGCGCTGACGGCGGACGACAAGTCCGTCTACGCGGGCACGGCCTCGGGCGACGTGCTGCTCTTCTCGGCGGACACGGCGAACTTCGTGACGACCTCGTCGCACCGCTTCAGCCTCGGCATCAGCTGCCTGGCCGTGCTCGAGGAGGAGGGCTCGCTGCTGTGCGGCACGGGCGACGGCGCGCTCGTGAAGCTCGGCATGCGCGACCTCAAGTTCCAGAAGGCCGCGGAGCTCATGGGCGCCGTCACCTCCGTGGCACTTGCGGGCGACGGAGCCTCGGCCTTTGTCGGCACCGAGGCCGGCAACATCTACGGCGTCGCGCTGGACAAGCTCGAGGTGCAGCTGCGCGGCACGGGCCACACGGTGCCCGTCTCGGACGTCTGCTTCCCGCACGGCACGAGCGAGCTCTTCCTGACCGCGGCCGGCAACGACATCCGCGTCTGGCACTCGGAGAAGCGCACGGAGCTGCTGCGCATCCAGGTGCCGAACCTCATCTGCAACTGCATCGCCATTAGCAAGCAGGGTACGACGATCGTGAGCGGCTGGGACGACGGCAAGGTGCGCGCGTTCTCGCCCGAGACGGGCAAGCTGCAGTTCACGATCAACGACGCGCATGCCGAGAGCGTCACGTCCGTGGCGCTGACGAGCGACGGCAAGCGCCTCATCTCGGGCGGCCGCGATGGCCGCGTGCGCGTCTGGAGCATGGGCGGCGGCGGCAAGGGCCAGCTCATGGAGATGAGCTTCAAGGAGCACAAGAAGGAGGTGACGAGCATCCGCGTCTCGCACAACGACGAGGAGTGCATTACGGCCTCGGCAGACGGCTCCTGCCTCGTGTGGAACCTGCGGCGGGCCTCGCGCGCGAACGCCCTCTTTGCCTCGACTGTCTTCCGCGCCATCCTCTACCACCCGGACGAGAGCCAGCTGCTGACGTGCGGAAGCGACCGCAAGCTGAGCTACTGGGACACGACGGACTGCACGGCCATCCGCGTCATCGAGGGGAGCACAGAGGAGATCTGCTCGATCGACATTGAGAAGGAGGGCAAGCTCTTTGCCTCCGGCGGCGTCGACCGCGTCGCGAAGGTGTGGCTCTACGACGAGGGCGAGACCGTGGCCAGCGGCACGGGCCACGCCGGCACCATCACCAAGGTGCGCATCAGCCCCGACAACAAGTACCTCATTACTGTGGGCGCGGAGGGCGCCATCTTCCTCTGGCACCTGCCGCGGGTGTAGGGGGGGGGCAGAGGCGAGACGGGACTTCTCTTTAAGTTTGACCACGCAACTTAGGCAGGTGGATCGCTGAGCCGCGGCGCGACGTTAAGGTTTGAAGAATTTCAACGGAGAACACGTTTAGTCAACCTCCTCGATCTTGGGCCCCGGCGCACCGGCGTCGGCGCCGTCCATGCCGGGCATGCCCTCGTCGTCGCCGCCGCCCATGCCGCCGGGCGCGCCGCCGGGCTGGCCCGAGTAGAGCTTCGCCATGAGAGGCATGATGATCTTCTCAATCTCCTTCTGCTTCTCCTCGAACTCCTCCTTCTCGGCGCCCGAGTGCGACTCGAGCCAGGAGAGCGTAGTCGAGACGGTCGACTCGATCTTCGAGCGATCGTCTGCGGCGAGCTTGTCCTTGAGCTTGTCGTCGTTGATCGAGTTGCGGATGTTGAAGCAGTAGTTCTCGAGCGAGTTCTTCGCCTCGATCTTGGCCTTGTTGGCCTCGTCGTCGGACTTGTACTTCTCGGCCTCCTGCACCATGCGCTCGATGTCGTCCTTGCTCAGGCGGCCCTTGTCGTTCGTGATGGTGATCTTGTTCTCCTTGCCGGTGCTCTTCTCGACGGCCGAGACGTTCAGGATGCCGTTCGCGTCGATGTCGAAGGTGACCTCGATCTGCGGCACGCCGCGCGGCATGGGCGGGATGCCGTCGAGGTGGAACTTGCCGAGCAGGTTGTTGTCGCGCGTCATGGCGCGCTCGCCCTCAAAGACCTGGATCAGCACGCCGGGCTGGTTGTCCGCATAGGTCGAGAAGGTCTGCGACTTCTTCGTCGGGATCGTCGTGTTGCGCTTGATGAGCGCCGTGAACACGCCGCCGGCCGTCTCGAGGCCGAGCGAGAGCGGCGCCACGTCGAGCAGCAGCAGCTCGTCCAGCTTGCCGCCGCTGTCCTGGCCCGAGAGGATGGCCGCCTGCACCGTCGCGCCGTAGGCCACGGCCTCGTCCGGGTTGATGGACTTGCAGGGCTCCTTGCCGTTGAAGAACTCCTTGAGCAGCTGCACGACCTTGGGGATGCGCGTGCTGCCGCCGACAAGCACCACCTCGTGGATCTCCTCCTTGCTCATCTTGGCGTCCTTGATGACCTTCTCGACGGGCGCGATGGTCTTCTTGAAGTAGTCCATGTTCATCTCCTCGAAGCGCGCACGCGTGACGGTCATCTGGAAGTCGATGCCGTCGTGCAGCGAGTCGATCTCGATGAAGGCCTGCGTGGCCGTCGAGAGCGTGCGCTTGCTGCGCTCGCAGGCCGTGCGCAGGCGGCGCTTGGCGCGCTCGTTCTTGCTCAGGTCCGTGCCCTTGTTCTTGCGGTGGAACTCCTGCATGCACCACTCGACCATGCGGTTGTCGAAGTCCTCGCCGCCGAGGTGAGTGTCGCCGGCCGTGGCCTTGACCTCGAAGATGCCGTCCTCGATCGTGAGCAGGCTCACGTCGAAGGTGCCGCCGCCGAGGTCGAAGATGAGCACGTTCTTCTCGCCGCCCTTCTTGTCGAGGCCGTAGGCGATGGCCGCGGCCGTCGGCTCGTTGATGATGCGCAGCACGTTCAGGCCCGAGATGACGCCGGCGTCCTTGGTCGCCTGGCGCTGGCTGTCGTTGAAGTAAGCCGGGACCGTGACAACGGCCTGGGTGACGGTTTCCCCGAGATAGGCCTCGGCGGTTTCCTTCATCTTGCCCAGTACGAAGGCGCTGATCTGGCTGGGGGAGTATTTCTCGCCTCGCGACTGCACCCAGGCGTCACCGTTGTCGCCCTTGACGATTTCGTAGGGCACCATACCCTTGTCTTTCGCGACCAGCGGATCGTCGTAGCGGCGGCCCATCAGGCGCTTGATCGCATACAACGTGTTGGTCGGGTTGGTGACCGCCTGGCGTTTGGCGGACTGGCCGACAAGGCGTTCGCCGTTGTCGGAAAAGGCGATCATGCTCGGCGTCGTGCGGGCGCCTTCGCTGTTCTCGATCACCCGAACTTCGCCGCCTTCCATGATGGCGATGCAGGAGTTGGTGGTGCCGAGGTCGATACCGATAACTTTACTCATGTGAATGCTCCTTACAGCGGATACCAGCGGCCCGAAGCACCGCGAGCGTCCCTATGACGAATGATCGGGATGTATGAGGGAGAGTGGGGTTGAGCAAGGGTGGCGGGTGATTTTTTCTGATGCCGGGGATACTCAGCCCGCGATTTCAGCGGCCGGTGCCTTGGCGACCACGACCATGGCCGGTTTCAGCAGCCGTCCATGCAGAGTCCAGCAAGCAGACCAGGCCTGCATCACGGTGCCGGGCTTGTGTTCGGTACTTTCCTGCTCGGCCATCGCCTGATGCAGATTGGCGTCGAACGTCTTGCCGACGGGGTCCTCTTTCTTGATGCCGTTGCGTTCGAGGATGCCGATGAAGCTGCGTTCAACGCCCTCCAGGCCTTCGCGGACCTTGCCGACGATGGCGGGCTGGTCGTTGGCGACCGGGGGCAGGGCGTCGATACCGCGCTTGATGTTCTCCGCCGCTTCGACCACGTCGGTCGCGAATTTCTGCACCGCGTATTGGCGGGCATCATCGGCGTCGCGGCGGGCGCGGGCGCGGACATTGGCGTTCTCCGCCTCCGAACGCATCCAGCGGTCTTTCATCTCCGCCAGCTCGGCTTCCAGCTCGCCAATGCGTGCCGTCGCCGCCTGCATCAGCTGTTCCGGGGTTTGCGGGGTTTCGGGGGAAGCGGCATCCGGGCCGTGCTCGGTCGCCGGATGCGCGGGATTGTGGTCGGGTGCGGTGTTCATGGCCGGTGAGTTAGGGCGGCAAGCGGCTGACGACAAGCCTCGGGAGGAATGAATGTGCCGTGTCTGGCGCGCACCATGATGACAGCCGAGACGGATGGTGTGGTTTTTGCCGTTTCTACCCTAACAATCGCCCAATCACCCGCGCCGTATAATCCACCACCGGGATGATCCGCCCGTAATTGATCCGCGTCGGTCCGATCACCCCGATCGCCCCCACGATCCGCCCGCCCTCGCCCCGCGCCGGAGCCACCACCATCGACACGCCGGAGGTTCCGAACAGCCCGCTGTCCGCGCCAATGAAAATTCGCACCCCGTCGGATTGTTCGGCCAGTTCCAGCAACCGAAGCATGGTCTCCTGCGCTTCCAGCCGCTCAAACAAAGCCTGGATCGCGGCCAGACTCTCGATCTGTGTCACATCTGACAGCAGCTTCGCCTGGCCGCGAACAATCAGGCTGCCGCCGCGGCCCTCGCCGGTCCAGGTGGCCAAACCGGCCTCCACCACCTGCGCCGACAGCGTGTCCAGTTCCGTCCGGTTCGCCGCCATTTCGCCGGCGACGTATTCCCGCAGCTCCAGCAGCGGCCGCCCTGAAAGACGCGCGTTCAGATAGTTGCTGGCCTGCTGCAGGGCGGAAGGAGGGACCCCGGCCGGGATCTCGATCACCCGGTTTTCCACATGCCCATCGGCTGCCACCAGCACCACCAAGGCCCGGCCGGAACCCAGTGGCACGAACTCGATGTGGCGCAGCGCGCCCTCCGCCTTTGGCGCCAGGACCAGCCCCGCGGCGGCCGATAGGCCGGAGAGCATCGTGCTCGCTTCCGCCAATGTGTCTTCCAGGCTGCGGCCGGCGGTGGCGAGGGTTGCGGTGATCGACGACCGCTCATCCTCCGTCAGCTCACCGAAATGCAGCAGCCCATCCACGAACAGGCGCAACCCTTGATCTGTCGGCAACCGTCCCGCCGATGTATGTGGCGCAAACAACAACCCCGAATCCGTCAGATCGGCCATCACATTGCGAATGGTCGCCGCGGACAAGTTTCCCGGCAGCCGGCGGGATATGGTGCGGCTGCCCACCGGCTCACCGGTTTCGACGTACTGCTCGACCACTTCCCGGAGCACAGCGGCTGAACGGGCATCCAGACCGGGCGGCAGCAACGGCCCCACGCCAGCGATCCGCGTACCCAAACGCGATGCATGGACCTGAGTCGTGCCAACGGAGCGACTCGGTGACAGGCCTGGCGGGATCATCGGATGGTTCATCGCTTGGGCTCCAGTGGACGACGGTAGATAGCACCGCCGACCCGGTCAATCGATTAACGGACAATCGCGGCAGGCTTTGTGATTGGCGCGCAAGCCGGGTTCGCTTACCCCGATGGCGTGACCGAACCATACCTGCCCCTGGCATCGCCCAGCCCACGCACCGTCAAAACGCAGGTAAGAGCCCATGCACCGTGAGAGGCCCGGCGATCAGCCCGGCATGGCGATGCGCCGACCGGCGCCTTTGGGCAGCGTGGACGGGGCGTGCGTTTTGACCAGCGAGGCCAAGGACGCGGTTAGGGCCGGCGGAAAAGGTGCAACCTTGCGCACACGCATATCGATATGCAGCGCCATCAGCTCTTGCACCGCCGAACGCTCCCCGCTCTCGGCATGGAACATCTCGTGGAAGTAGTGCACGCGCTTGCTATCCGCCGCGAGCAGCCAGGTCCGAACCTGAATCTTATCCCCCAGATGCACTTCGCGCTCATAGACCGTGTGAGTCTCGGCCACGAAACTCGAATTGCCGCTGGTGGCGCGGTATTCGGAACCAATCCCGATCTGGTCATAGAACATGTCGGTGGCGAGGTCGAAGACCACGACATAGTAAGCGAGGTTCATGTGGCCGTTGGAGTCGATCCACTCCGGGCGGACCACATCATCATACGATGTGACATAGCTGCTCATGCTGCGGCGCACCTTGTTGGTGAAGGCCGTCCTGGTCAAGCTGCGTCGCAGGACAGCACCGGGACAACGAGACACGATGGACGAGACCGACGGATTACCGCCCCGGGCACGGGCGCTCGCGATTGTCACCATCACCATCGCCGTCGCCATTTCAGTCCTCAGCACCGCTATCGCAAATATCGCTCTGCCGACAATGGCGCAGGAGCTGGCGGCAACGCCGGCGACCTCCATTTGGGTTGTCAACGCCTATCAGCTGGCGGTGACGGTGAGTTTGTTGCCGCTTTCCTCGCTCGGCGACAGCCATGGCTATCGGATCGTCTATCTGTGGGGGCTGGTCGTGTTCACCGTGGCTTCGGTCGCCTGCGGTCTGGCCGACTCACTGCCGCTACTGGTGGCGGCCCGGGTGGCGCAGGGGATGGGTGCCGCCGGCATCATGAGCGTCAATACCGCTCTCATTCGCTTCATCTTTCCGCGTGCCCGGCTCGGCAGGGGCATCGCGATGATGGGGCTGATCGTGGCGGTATCGTCGGCCTCCGGTCCGTCCCTGGCCGCGTTGATTCTGTCGGTGTCATCCTGGCATTGGCTGTTTCTGTTCAATGCCCCATTCGGGGTTCTGGCGGCGTTGCTGGCGCTGCGGTCGCTGCCGCAGACGCCGCGGTCCGGCCAAAAATTCGACGTCACCAGCGCTGCGCTGAACGCGCTGACATTCGGGCTGATCCTGCTGGGCCTGGATGGCCTGGGTCATGGGCAAAACCGCTGGCAGGTGGCGGCCGAACTGTCGATCGGTCTCATCTCCGCCGTGGTCTTTATTCGTCTGCAGGGGCGGCGGCTGGCGCCGATGTTGCCGGTCGATCTCTTCCGCTTGCCGATTTTCGCGCTGTCGGTGGGTACCTCGGTCTGCTCGTACTCCGCCCAGACGGTCGCTTATTTGGCTTTGCCTTTTTACTTCCAGGTCGCTGGCGGGCTGTCTCAGTCCGAGGTGGGGCTGCTCATCACCCCTTGGCCGGCCATTGTCGTGCTGATCGCGCCCTTGTCCGGGCGGCTGTCGGATCGCTATTCCGCCGGCCTGCTGGGCGGGCTCGGCCTGGCGGTGCTCACCTTGGGCTTGTTGCTGGCGCGGCAGCTGCCGCCCGATGCGGTGTTCGCCGATGTGGTCTGGCGCATGATGGTCTGCGGCATCGGGTTCGGTTTCTTCCAGTCACCCAACAACCGCGCCTTGATCAGCGCCGCGCCCCGGCATCGCAGCGGGGCAGCCAGCGGCATGCTCTCGACCGCGCGGTTGACCGGTCAGACCATCGGCGGCGTCACCGTGGCGCTCGTCTTCGCCGTCACCCATGGCGACATCGCGCATGGCGTGGGTATGGCGCTGCTGGCCGGGGCCTGTTTCTCTGGTCTGGCCTGTTGTGTGAGCTTTCTGCGTTTGACCCAACCCGCGTCGGTGTAAACTGTGGTTCCGCGACTCCGGAGTTTCCGATGAACGACACCCTCACGAATTCCGGCGTTCTGGCCGCCTATCGGGCCCGTACGCCCGGTTCGGCGGCCCTGGCGCAGGAGGCCGCATCGCTATTTCCCAGCGGCATTACGCATGATTCCCGGCATCTGGAGCCGTACGGAGTCTATGTCTCGCGCGCCCTGGGCCCGCACAAGTGGGACGTGGACGGCAACCGCTATACCGATTTCTATGGTGGCCACGGTGCGTTGCTGCTCGGCCACAACCATCCGGCCGTGGCGGACGCCGTGGCCGCGGCTCTGGCGGATGGTACGCATTTCGGGGCGTCACACCCCCGCGAACTGGCCTGGGCGCGCGCGGTGCAGCGGCTGGTACCATCGGCGGAGCGTGTTCGCTTCACGTCATCCGGTACCGAAGCCACATTGATGGCCGTCCGATTGGCCCGGGCCTTCACGGGCCGTCAGACCCTGTTGCGGTTCCAGGGGCATTTCCACGGCTGGCATGATCATATGGCTGCCGGATATACCAGCCATTATGATGGGTCCCCGACGCCCGGTGTGCTGCCGGGGGTGGCTGAAAAATCGATACTGGTACCGCCAAACGACCTCACGGCCCTGCGCGCGGCGTTGGAAACCAATGAGGTTGCGGCCGCCATTCTTGAACCCACCGGGTCCTCCTTCGGTCAGGTGCCGATCGATGCTGCCTTTGTGCGGGAACTGCGGCGTCTGACGGAGGCGCATGGCACGCTGCTGATCATGGATGAGGTCGTGAGCGGCTTCCGAGCCACCAAGGGCGGGGCACAGGCCGCTTATGACGTGCGGCCGGACCTGTCGAGCTTCGCCAAAATCCTTGCCGGCGGTTTGCCGGGCGCAGCGGTGGCGGGGCGCAAGGACATTCTGGATCAGCTCGATTTCGCGATGTCCGCGCAGGCAGGGCGGGAAAAGATACAGCACCAGGGCACGTTCAACGCCAATCCCATCTCCGCGGCGGCGGGAACCGCGGCCTTGACGGTGATCGCGGACAGTGATGCCGCGGACCGGGCCAGCGCGACGGCACAAGCCTTGCGCAAGGCGGTGAACGCCGTCTTTGCCGCGGAGCAGGTCGGCTGGGGCATGTACGGTACCTTCTCCGGTTTCCATACCTTTCTCGGGGCTCCGGGCGTTGATCTGGCGCCGGGCGCCTTTGTGGCAGAAGGGCGGCCGATGGCGGTTCTCAAGTCCCAACCGGCGGCGCTGTCGCACAAGCTTCGCCTGGCCCTCCTGGTCAATGGCGTTGACGTGAACGGACGGATCGGTGGTTTTGTATCAGCCACCCATACCGCTGATGACGTGGCCAATACCGCGGCGGCATTCCAGGCGGCCATTCGCATGTTGCGGACGGAAGGGGAGTTGCCCGAATAAAGGAAGACGAGTCCGCCCGATGTGACTGACGCGCAATGGGCTGCGTTTCGCGATCGGGAGATCACCGGCAACCTGCCAGCGGGCTACACCATCATTGATGCCGAAGGCGCGAGGCGCGGACCCGGCAGCGATCGCACTGTCCTTGAACGTAGCAAGGTTCTGCAGGTTGCACTCGCCGATCGGCCGCCCTTCGATGTCAGTCGCGGGCCCGAAGCGGGAATTGCATGCAGATCAGATCCGCGCCTCCAGGGCCGGCGGTCATGGTGGAAACCGCCTCGTCCGGTCCGACAAACACGCAGGATTGCGGCGGCAGCAATTCGCCGCCGGGAACAGCGGCACTTCCGGCGGAAACCAGCCAGAACTGACCGCCGCCGGTTGCTGGGGCCGGGCCGGTCACGGTGCCGCCCGCGGGCACAGTGTAGCGCCAGGTTCCGAGACCGTCCTCCGTCTCCGGGATCACCGCCTCGGTCTGGATTTCTTTCAAGGCGGCGAGATCCGCGACGGACAGCGCGGGCAACGGGCCGCAGGTTGCTTCGCGATGGGCGATCTTGGCCCGTGCCTCCCGCAGGATCTGGCGATTCGCCGGCATGTACCGTGCACCCGGATCCCAGGTGTTGCGCAAGGTGAACCAGGACACGCCTCGGTCATTGGCGATGATGGGGCCATAGGCGGAGTACGCATCCGTGTAGTGCACCGCGACGGTGCCGATGGCGTGCTTGCCGAGGCTGCCGCCGCCCTGCACGACGACCTGATATTGATCCGCGGAATGGAAATGCGGATGCACGACCGCACCGGCGTCCTTTTCGACCAGGAAGGCCATGGGGTAGACGGTGTTATCCGGCGG
Source organism: uncultured Acetobacteraceae bacterium (assembly GCA_903918315.1). Lineage (GTDB taxonomy): Bacteria > Pseudomonadota > Alphaproteobacteria > Acetobacterales > Acetobacteraceae > Rhodopila. Next base: position 11,211 of record CAIXEA010000150.1, read on the forward strand.
TGGGGCCTCGCCTTCCTGCAGGATATTGCGGTTCTTGCCGATAAACGGCGTATTCCAGCCATTGGCCGTGCGACGGCGGCGGGTGGCGAGTTGGACGGAGGCGTCCGCGGTCTCGAGCATGGATCCCTACCTTGATCTGTCAGTTCGGGCGCAGCCTATACCCATGTACCGCCTGGCGCAAAGTGCGGCTTGCCCCACCCGTCCGGCATACCCATCTCCAGAGATCAACGGAGGATCATCGTATGTTTGACCAGGCCGTCTACTACGCCAAGACTTTCGTTGAGACCGTGCCAGCCATCTTCGGCCTGCGCGGCACGTTCGAGCAGCCGCCCTATACCGTGCGCGCCGCGCTGGGCGCGGGGCTCGAAATCCGGGACTACGAGCAGACCATGGCCGCTGAGGCCAGTGTTACCGCGGCAACGCGTGAGGCTGCCTCCGAAACCGCATTTCGACTGCTGTTCGCTTATATCACCGGGGCCAATACCGGCAGCCAGATGATCGCCATGACAACCCCGGTGCAGCAGGCCCCGACCCTGATCGAGATGACGACGCCCGTCCGGGTTGATGTCACCACCGACGGTACGCAATCGCGGATCGCGATGCGGTTTTCCCTGCCGGCGAAAACCGCGGCCAACCCGCCCGCTCCGAGCGATCCCCGGGTGCGATTGGTGACGGCACCCGCGGTGACCGTGGCAGCGTTGCGGTATACCGGTAATCCAAGCGAGGCCTCGCGCGTTGCCCACCAGAAGATATTGTTGGAGCGGCTGGCGGCGTCGGATTGGCACGCGAATGGCGATCCCTACACGCTGAACTACGATCCTCCGTTCGCGGTGCCTTTCCTGAAACGGAATGAGGTCGTGGTGCCCGTGACCCGACGCTGACACCCGGGCTTGCCCGGTCGCGCCACCGCTGCCAGTTTCCTGCGCATAAACGCATTGCAGGAGACGTCAGATGGCCTACAGCCCCTTCGACCTGACCGGAAAGGTCGCCCTCATCACCGGCGGCAACAGCGGTATCGGTTTGGGCATGGCCCGCGCGATGGCCGAGGCTGGCGCGGATATCGCTATTTGGGGCACCAATGCGGCCAAAAACGCCGCCGCCAAAGAGGCGCTCGCCCCAATCGGCCGCAAAGTGCTGACGCTGGAATGCGATGTGGGCGAAGAATCCGCCGTCGAAGCCTCCTTCGCACGCACGCTGGAGGAGTTCGGGCGGGTTGATGGCTGCTTCGCCAATGCTGGCGTTTCGGGCCGCGGCGGCAAGACCTTCCTTGAAATGAGCAGCGAGGAATGGCACCGCGTCACGCGCATCAATCTGGATGGTGCCTTCTACACCTTCCGCACCGCCGCCCGGCATATGGTTGAGCGTGGCGGAGACGGCGTCCTGGTCGGCACAGCCTCGCTCGCCGCGGTTGAGGCTGCACCGCGCAGTGAGCATTACGCGGCCACCAAAGGGGGCATGATCTCAATGGTGCGCGCGATGTCAGCGGAATTCGCGCGCTATGGAATCCGTGCTCATTCGATCCTGCCCGGCTGGATTGAGACCAATATGACGGCCAATGCGGTCTCGACCGTCGGCTTCCAAACCAAGGTCCTCCCCCGTGTGCCGATGCGGCGGTGGGGCACGGGTGACGACTTCGGAGGTATCGCGGTCTATCTCATGAGTTCTGCGTCTAAATACCATACCGGCGATACCTTCGTGATCGACGGTGGCTATTCGCTGTTCTAATCGGCTGACCGTTCGGCGAGTGACGCAAGGCGGAATGTCGCGGTGCCAAGACGCCGCAGCATGACAGAGGCGTCGGGATGCGGCGGCAGCGCCCCGTTATGGCGGAAATTTGACCAGCGGACCCAATCCCCACGGTCCAATAGCAGCATGCGACGCTGACGGTCTGCATCGACCATCAGCGGTTGGCTGACCAGTTCGAGCGTGCGAAACTGGTTGCGCAACACCGCGGCGGTATCGATGGGCGAACAACTGGCCATGGTGCCTCCCTCTGGGCTCTCCTCGGGGACCGGTTCGGACCCCGTTCCAATACAGGCCAGCATGACAAGGCTTGGCCTAACCATGCTGTGATGCAGGTCACGCCAGGAAAGGAGATTGTGGCGGTACATGATGATGAAATCGACCCAGCACCCCCTCGCCGCCGCCACGCGGGTCGATCGTGTCGCCTCAGCCATCGTCCTGATGTGCCTCTATGTTGGCCTGATCGTATGCGTTAACGCGATCGGCAAAGTTCTGACCGCATACCACGATCCATTGCAGGTGGTATTTTTCCGTCACGCGGGGGCGGGTCTGTTGATGTTTTCGGTTTTTGTATCTCGCTACGGCTGGCGCATTCTGCGCGCAGCCCGGCCCCGCACTCAGATCGCGCGGGGATTGTTCGCGATCGTGTCTTCGGTTCTGTATTTCTCGGCGCTCCGGACCACATCACTCGCAACGGCGGCCGCGATCAGTTTCACGGCGCCGCTGGTGCTGACCACATTGTCCGGTCCCCTGTTGCACGAGAAGGTGGATATCCACCGCTGGGGCGCCGTGTTGGTCGGGTTCACCGGCGCTGTGATCGTCGTCCGCCCCGGTTTCGGTGGCGCGAGTGGCTGGGGTGCCCTGATGCTGCTGGGAAGCGCCTGCTGCACCGGTTTCTACCAACTCTTGACCCGCAAGGTCGCTGGCCAGGATCGGGCGGAGACCACGGCGATCTGGTCCGGTGTCGTCAGCGGTGGATCGATCAGTCTGTTGGTGCCGTTTGTATGGTCCACGCCGTCCCAGCCCGTGATCTGGGCATTATTCATCGCGCTCGGCTTGATCGGAGGCACCGGACACTTTCTGCTGGCGCGTGCTTTCGAACGCGGCCCGGCGTCACTTTTATCCCCCTTCAACTACCTGCAATTGGTTGGGGCGACCGGAACGGGCTTCGCCCTCTATGGCGACCTGCCCGACGCGATGACCTGGTTGGGTGCCGGGGTGATTGTCTCGGCCGGTCTGTATATCGCGTGGCGTGAACAAAGACGGTGATGGGCGGCGGGTGCGGCGAGCAGGTTAAAAATTAGCCTATTGCATTAATAATACGCATATCAGCCGGCCGTCGCGCCTCGAAATCAGCGCTTCCGCTTGGTATTTGCCGCGTGCGTGGTCGATCTCGGCGAGATGCCTTGTTGGTACGCTGTTTGCGTGGCTGAAGCGGTCACCTCGCGCGTTGCCGCAGGTTTCCAGGCCTTGGCAATGGCGCCAGGGCAGTGAGCCATCGGCTTACTCTCACGGCGATCCCCCCGCGCATCAATGACGATGCGCTGTCACGATCACGGTGCAATTATGTTGTCTCCCACCATCCGCGAACGCCTCGTTGTCATCGGCAACGGCATGGCCGGCATGCGAACCGTCGAAGAACTGCTGAAGCTGGACCCCGCGCGGTACGACATCATTGTCTTTGGCGCGGAACCGCACGTGAACTACGACCGCATCATGCTGTCCTCGGTTCTCGCGGGGGAGAAGCAGGTCGATGACATCGTCATCAATCCCCGCGCCTGGTACGACGACAATGACATCGAGCTGCATGCCGGTGATCCCGTGGTCGCGATCGACCCGGTTGCCCATACCGTCACCGCGCAATCAGGCCTGACCGTTCCCTATGATCGGCTGCTGCTGACCACCGGCTCCAAGCCAATCGTGCCGCCGATTCCAGGGTTGAATTTGCCGGGCGTGTGTGCGTTCCGCGACCTGGCTGACGTCGATACCATGATCGACGCCGCTGCCAACCATAAGCGCGCGGTCGTGATTGGCGGTGGCTTGCTTGGACTGGAAGCGGCCTGGGGCCTCAAGCGCCGTGGGATGGAGGTCGCGGTCGTGCATCTGATGCCGACGCTGATGGAGCGTCAGTTGGATGAGACCGCGGGCAAACTGCTGCAGCGCGATCTGACCGAGCGAGGGATCGCTTTTTTTACCAACGGCCAAACCGAGGAAGTCACCGGTACGGACCGCGTTTCCAGCGTCAGACTGGCGGATGGCCGGGAGGCTCCGGCCGATTTGGTCGTGGTTGCCATTGGCATCCGGCCGGAAACCACGCTCGCCCGCGCGGCCGGGCTGGAGGTCAATCGCGGTGTCGTCGTCGGCGATAATATGGCGACCTCCGATCCAGACATCTTCGCTGTCGGGGAATGTGCCGAGCATCGCGGGGCCGTGGTCGGGCTGGTGGCGCCGATATGGGATATGGCGAAGGTGTGCGCGCACCATTTGGCGGGAGGGGCGGAGATGATCTATGCCGCCCAGGCCACCGCGACGCGGCTGAAGATCACCGGCATCGACGTTTACTCTGCCGGGCAATTGGCCGCCGGGGAGGATGAGGACGAAGTCATCCTGCGGGACGCACGCCGTGGTGCTTATCGCAAACTGGTCATGCGTGATGGCAAGGTCGTCGGCACCGTGCTGTATGGCGATGTCACGGATGGCGCCTGGTATTTCGATCTGATCCGCCGCAAGACCGATGTGTCGGATGTGGCCGACCGGATGATCCTGGGGCAGGCGGCGACGCAGGCGGGCGGCGGGACGGGGGCGGTCGATGTGGCCGCCATGCCGGACGACATGCAGATTTGCGGCTGCAACGGTGTCTGCAAGGGGACCATCGTCGATACGATCAGGTCCAAGGGGCTTGCGACCTATGACGCGGTCAAGGCGCATACCAAAGCCTCCGCCTCCTGCGGCACCTGCGCGCCCTTGGTGCGGCAGATTTTGGCTCAGACATTGGGGATCGAAGTCTCCGGTCCCGCGATCCCGACGGTTTGCAAATGCACCGACCATACGCACGAAGACGTGCGGGCGCAGATCGTCAAACAAAAGCTGAAGACGCAGGAGGCCGTGCGGGTGGCGATGGCGTGGAAGACGCCGGATGGATGTGCCTCCTGCCGCCCGGCGCTGAACTACTATCTGCTGTGTGCCTGGCCCGGTGAGTACAAGGATGACAGCCGCTCGCGCTTCGTGAATGAGCGGATGCACGCCAACATCCAGAAAGACGGCACGTATTCGGTGATTCCGCGTCTGTGGGGCGGCACCGCGACTCCCGCCGAACTGGCGGCGATCGCTAGTGTCGCGCAGAAATACGACATGGCGGAGATCAAGATCACCGGCGGGCAGCGGTTGGGCCTGTATGGCATCCGCAAGCAGGACCTTCCGGCGGTCTGGGCTGAGTTGAACGCGGCCGGGCTGGTCTCGGGCCATGCTTACGCCAAAGGTCTGCGCACGGTGAAGACCTGCGTCGGGCTGGAATGGTGCCGCTTCGGCACACAGGATTCCACGACTTTGGGCAAGAAGCTGGAGCGCCTCACCTGGGGTAATTGGACACCGCATAAATTCAAGATGGGTGTATCCGGTTGCCCGCGGAACTGCGCGGAGGCCTCGATCAAGGATTTCGGCGTGGTGTGTGTGGACTCCGGTTTCGAGTTGCTGATTGGCGGTAACGGCGGGATCGAACTCCGTGGCACCGACAAGCTCTGCCATGTCGCGACGGAGGCGGAGGTGTTGGAATACTGCGCCGCCTTCATGCAGTTGTATCGGGAGGAAGCCCGGTATCTCGATCGCACCGCGCCTTGGATTGAGCGGGTCGGGATTGCTTATGTGCGCACCCGCATCGTTGACGACCCAGAAGGGCGGCGGGCGTTATATGAAAAATTCGTGCATGCCCAGAGTTTCCTGCAGGACGATCCGTGGGCAGAACGGGCGAGCCGGGGCGTGGAAGCGCATGAATTCCAGACGCTCGCGGTGCTGGTTTGAACATGGATAAATTGTCACGCCTTTGCGCGTAACACCGTGCCGCCTGCCGGGTCTGACCGGCAGGCACCGCATCTGGTGCTTGTGACAACGTGGTAAAAATCCAGTTGTCATCTCATGCAAAGGAGAATGACATGACGAAATTCCGGTCCATTCTGGCCGCGTCGGTGCTTGCCCTCGGGGTCTCGGGTTCGGCCCATGCGCAGATGTTCTATATGACGTCGGGCCACGAGATGCGTGCCAGCAAACTGATTGGGATGCCGATCTACAACGATCATAACGAAAAGATCGGGATGATCGACGATGTGGTGGTGCCGGAGAAAGGCGGCGAGGCGATGGCGGTCCTGTCGGTCGGTGGTTTTGTCGGCGGCACAAAAATGGTGGAGGTTCCGCTCAGCCATGTGCATGGCAAGGGCGACAAGGTGATGATGCCGGGTGCCGACGGTGAGAAGGTCGCGTTGGTGAAGATGCCGGCTTATACCTACGGTCTCCAGGGTGGCGGCGGCTGAACCATGCGCAACCTGGCCCGCTCGACTGTGCACGAGCGGGCCGGGTTTTTGCGGATCTCGATGGAGCGATTTTCATCAGTTGACAGCGGCCGGTCTGGTCTGCGTTCTTCCGGTTATGATTTCGAAACGCGCGCTGTTAACTGGGCTGTCGTCCCTGGTGATACCCACCGGCAGCGATGCGTCCGACACCAGCACGCGGGATCGGTTTTTTACGGCCAGCGATGGCACGCGGCTTCACTATCTGGATGCCGGTCCGGTTCACCACGATCGGGTCATCCTACTGGTTCCGGGCTGGACCATGCCTGCCTGGATCTGGGAGGCGCAAATTCATGCGTTCAGCCAAGGTCATCGTGTCATCGCTTTCGACCCGAGGGGCCAGGGCCAATCTGCCATTGCCGCCAGCGGCTACGAGCCCAATCGCCGGGGGCAGGACATTGGAGACCTGATCGCGCATCTCAGTATTGCGCGCGTCATGGTTGTTGCCTGGTCGCTGGGCGTGCTTGACACGCTTGCCTATGTCCATGCGCAGGGCGACACCCGCCTCGCTGGTCTGGTCCTGGTCGACAACTCGGTGGGTGAGGAGCCGGCGCCACCGATGCCGCCGGCCTTGCCCCCCGGCCAGACACCACCGCCGAAACCGCCGCACGCTGAGGAAATGCGCCGCTTTGTGCGAAGCATGTTCCATACGGATCGTGATCCATCTTATCTGGACCGGTTGACCTCAGCGACGCTGCGAACCCCGGAATGGGCGGCCCGCGCGCTGCTGGCCTATCCTGTTCCGCGTACATATTGGAAAGAAGCGGTCTATGCGGTGAGCCGCCCGGTCCTGTATGTGGTTCGGCCGAAGTGGGTCCCTCAGGCCCAAAATCTCGCGCTGCATCGCCCTGGTACGGAGACGGAAATTTTCAAGGAAGCTGGCCACGCCCTGTTCGTCGACGAACCAACGCGCTTCAACGCCGTGGTTGAGAGCTTTATCCGGCGACGAGTCTGGCCATGAATCTGTGGGCGCTGTTCCTGGTCTCGAGCGCTGCTGTCGGCTACGAGACGGCATTGACCCGCTATTTCGCCGTGGCGAAGTGGTCGGAGTATGGCTACTGGGTGATCTCCATCGTCATGGTTGGTTTCGCACTGAGTGGGGTAGTACTGGCTCTGTGGCGTGACGCGTTTGCCCGTCATGGGGAGCGCCTTCTGGCGACCTTACCGCCTTTCTTGGTCGCGACGGCCGCGATCGGCTACTGGCTGGTGACGATCAATCCATTCAATCCCCTGCAACTACAGAATCCCGCCACCTGGCAACCGCAGCTCTGGAACATCGGCCTCTATTATGCGGCGCTGCTGCCATTTTTCTTCCTCGCGGGGGTCTTCATAAGCTTGAATTTCGTGCTGTATGCCAATCGCATCGGTCTGGTTTATGGCTACGATCTCACGGGTGCGGGCGCCGGGGCCGCCATGGTGCTCGTGGCGATGTTTGGTGTCCACGCCTTTAACCTCGTGCCGCTATTGCTGGTGCCGCTGGCGGCCAGCGCCTTGTTCACCGACCGCCGTTGGCGCATGCGCTCCGTCGTGACAGCGCTGTTGGCCTTGCTGGTCGGGGAGGCCGGACTGCTCACCGATCCGCATGCCGCGTTCAATGACTTCAAGGCGATCTACGCACCCCTTCACACGCAAGACGCCCAGGTGGTGGCTGAAGTCCTCTCGCCCCGCGGCGATTACGTGCTGCTCGACGATTTTCAGGAGCGGGTTGACACCGACATCTCCAACAATGCCGGACTGCTTGGGGTCGGCGGACCGCCCCAGACCTATGGACTGTACCGCGACGGTAACCGGATCGCGGCGCTCCCGAAGGATGGAAACTGGGACGTCAGCTACGCGCCAGCAACGCTCGATGCGCTGCCCTACACATTGATCCCGCACGCGCGTGTCCTGATCGCCGGCGGGTCGGGCGGATTTCGCGCCCGGCAGGCTCTTGCCCTGGGCGCCCGGTCCGTGCGGGTGCTGGAGCCTGAGCCGATCCTGCGCGGTGCGCTTGAGAAGGGGCTGGGCCCGTCACCGCATTTGCCGGTGGATCCGGCTGTGACCATCAGTGGCGAAAGCCCGATGGCCGCGCATCTCGGACAGGCCGATATTGTCGATTTATCGGCCGATTTCATCGATACCGCGGAAGCCAATGTCACTGCGTACAGCGCGGAAGCGATCGCCCTCTACGTGCGGACATTGCCGCCCGGCGGGATTGTGTCCATCCCGGTTTCGATCCGTGATTTCCCGGTCTACGCACTGCGCATGTTGGCGGCGGCCCGTGCGGGCTTGGTGGCGGCGGGGGTCAATGATCCGGCGCTCCATACCGTGGTCTATCGCTCCGCGTGGTCAGTCAGAATTCTGCTATCGGCCACGGCCTGGGATGAGGCACGGCTCGCGGCGGTCAGGGCGTTCTGCGATCAACGGTCATTCGATGTCTCCTGGTATCCGGGCATGGACGTCGCCGCCGCGCGGGCGAAAATCTACAATGATCTGCCCCGCACGTCCTTTGCGCTGGGGGAGGTGGAGGCCACGGGCTCCGATGATGCCATCGCCGATGAGGCCGAAGCGATCCTGTCCGGACGGGATACCCAATCCGCTGCCTCTTTCAATCTCAGCCCCATTACACTTGATCGGCCATTCTTTTATGCCGCGCTGCGCCTGGATCAGCTTGGCACCATCCTGAGGCGCCTGGAAATTCTGCCGCAACAGGAGGTTGGCGCACTGGTCAATCTGGCGGTTTTGGCACAAGCGCTGGTGATTGCCGTCGTTGTGCTGCTGGTACCGCTGGCGGCGCGACGGCGTCTGCATGACGGAAGCGGGGCGCGCCAACCGCTTTGGCAGGCTGTGGTCTATTTCCCGGCCCTCGGATTGGGTTTTCTGTTTGTTGAAATTTATTTGATCGAGAAGGCCAGCGTTTGGCTGAACGACCGCACCAGTGGTTTCGCCCTGGTGTTGACGGGAATGCTGGTGTTTTCCGGGCTGGGCAGCCTGTCAGCGGAGCGACTGTCCCGCACGCCCCGAATGGCCATGGGATTGATCGCGGCCAGTGTGGTTGTGTGGTCCGTGCTGGTGCTGGCCGGCTTGCAACCGATGATCATGGCAACGCTGTCCTGGCCTTGGTTGTTTCGAGCCGCCGCACTGCTGGCTGTCATAGCCCCGGTATCGGTGATGTTGGGTCTGCCGTTCCCGCTGGGCTTGAGCCGGGCCGGGCAAGGCGGGATGCTGCCCTGGGCCTGGGGGCTGAACGGCGCGTTTTCCGTCGTCGCGACGCCGCTCGCAAACCTGATTGCCCGTGAAGCCGGCTTTGACAGGGTTCTTTTGTGTGCGGCGATCCTGTATGGGGTCGCGCTGTTAACGTTCCCTGTGATGAGGACAAGCCGCACGTGGCCAAGACCGATTTCTTCCCTACCCGTCGCGGACTGATTGCATCGGCCGCCGCGGCGACTTTGCTGCGCCCCGGTTCGGCTGGTGCCGCGGCCAATGCGGCTTCCTGGACCAAGGCTGCCTATGAGCAGGCCATGAAGGACTCCGGCCGACCGGTCAGCCTGACGGATGGTCAGTTCGACGCCATTCAGAAGCGCCGTCCAGCGGCGCTGAAACGGATCGAGGCCTATCTGAAAGAGCGTCTGGGGTCGGCGGATCCAGCGGTGCTGCGCGCGTTCTCAGAAGTGCCCCGCGAATACTACCACTATCAATACCCCGAGCATCACGCCACGCCGGGTGAAGCCTACGAAGACACGCCGAAGCCGTGGGCGCTTGGCTATGGTTCGGCTTTGTCCGACTATCTCGGGCAGGCCTATATGACGCAGGTGTGTCAGCCAAAACCCGGCGATGTGACGCTGGAAATCGGCACTGGCAGCGGCTTTCAAAGCTCGCTGCTGTCGCGCATCGTCAAGGACTCCTACTCGATCGAAATCATCGAGCCGCTCGGCAAGGCGGTCGGTAAGATCTTCGCTCCGCTGGGTTATGACAACGTCCACTCCAAGGTGGGTGATGGCTATTACGGCTGGCCTGAGGTCGAAGGGGGGTTCGATATCATCATCGTGACCTGCGCCGCGACCTTCGTGCCGCAGGAACTGCTGAAGCAGATGAAGCCCGGCGGGCGCATGGTCATCCCCATCGGCCAGCCCTTCAAGCGCGGTCAGGTCTTGTACATCTACACCAAGGACGCCGACGGCAAAGTGCACTCCAAGCGCGATATGGGGGTGTTCTTCATCCCGATGACGGGTGCGATCGCCAAAGCGCAGCAGAAGATCAGCGATACCCAGTAGACCCGGCTATATCGGGATGGCAGCCCATTCGGCGATGCGTCTGGCATTGCCGTCCCAGGTGAAATCCCGATGTTCCAGTTCTGCCCGTGCCGCCTGACCCAGGCGGTGGCGGAGCGTCTCGTCTGTGACCAGACGCTGGATCGCGTTCCACATGGCGTCTGGATGGCCGGGGTCGAACAGCAGCGCCGTTTGCTCGTGCGTCAGAATTTCGCGGATATTCGGCTGATCCGGTGCCACGATGGCGCAGCCCGCGGCCATGTAGTCGAAGATCTTCAAAGGTGATGCGTATTCCGTCACTTTTGGCTGCAAGGCGATGTCAAAGCGCATGACCTGCGCCGGCACGTCTTCATGCGGCACGATCCCGGTGAAATGAACCCGGTCGGTGACGCCGAGAGCACGAGCCTGGGCCTCCAGTTCCGGGCGGGCGGGGCCGTCCCCGACAACGGTCAGGGTCATATTCTGGCCGGGCATGGCGGCCACGACTGAATCGAGCCCATGCCAGGTGCGCACGAATCCCACGAATCCGAGCGACACCGCCGCGCCGTCCGGGCGCCGGGCGTTGGGTGGAAAGCGGTTCAGCACGATGCCATTGGGCACGACCTGGATGCGATCCTCTGGCACCCCGCCGGCGGCGAGGATATGGCCGAGCACGCGCGTGACTGGCAGTACTTTGGTCGCGGAGCGCCAGGTGAAGCGTTCGAGCGCGAAAGCCAGACCGGTCAGGCGCAGGCCGCCGAACAGTGAACGTTCGCGGGCCAAGGGCGAATTGACTTCCAGAAACAGCGTTACGCCATGCCGCCGCGCCAGCCATGCGCCAGCCAGGAAATAGAGATTGCACCGCTCGTAGACAAAATCCGGCCTGAAATCGCGCCATGCCCGCCGTAGCCGCAGATAGGCAGGGATGTTGTAGGCGAGTTCTGCGAGCTCGCCGAGCACGCCCGGCAGCAGCCGGCGCAGGCGGGCGACCATCTTGCTCTCGCCGCCGAAGGACGACTCTTCGTAGAAGCTTGGCCCGACCACCATCACCTCATGCCCGGCGGCCCGGAAGGCGCGGATCAGCTCCTCCACATGCACACTTTGGCCGTCATGCGACTGGATGCGGTGACTGTAGAGAATGCGCATGCGATGGTTCCCGTGGATGGGCGGCGTATAGCGGGGCCGTGCCCGAAGATCACCCCATCGCGAAGGCGCCGGTGTCGCGCAATGCCGCGATCTGCGCCTCGGAATAGCCGAGGGCCTCGCGCAGCAGCACCTCGGTTTCCGATCCCAGGATCGGCGCCGCGGTGGTGGCGACGCCCCCCCCTTCGGTCAGCTTGAACGGGGTGCCCAACAGGTCCTGCATCGTGCCATCAGCATTGCGCGCCTGGACGCGCATGTCATTGGCCAGCACCTGCGGGTGCGTCATCACCTGATCGACCGTGTGCAATGGGGAGCAGGCGACGCTGCGTGCCTCGAACCGATCCACCCAGTAAGCGACAGATTGCTGACCAAACCGCTCTTCCAGCATCGGAATCAGCACGGCACGCTGTTCCATGCGCTTCACCGCACCCTCGAAACGCGGATCAAGCGCGAGGTCGGGCCAGTCCAGCGCGTCGCAGAAGCGCTTCCATGCGCCGTCATTGGGCGCGCCGGCCAGCATGTAGCCGTCGGCGCATTTGAACGCCTGATAGGGGACCAGATGGCCGCTGCCGGAGCCCTGCGGTTCCGGCATGTGCCCGCCCTGCATCCAGCCGACGGCGTGGTAGCCCATCAGAGCCACCGCGGTTTCCAGCAATGACCCACGCACCCAGGTGCCGCGACCGGTCTGGGTACGGGCCAGCAAGGCCGTGACGATGCCGCCATAGCAGGAAATGCCCGTCGACATGTCGATGAAGCTCACGCCGCTGCGGATCGGTGTCCCGCCGGGATAGCCCGTGGTGGACATCGGCCCGGCGAAGGCCTGCACCATGAGGTCATAGCCACGCTTCTCCGCCAGTGGTCCATGGGCGCCGTAGCCGGAGATGGTGCAGACGACCAACCTCGGATTCGCTGTCTGCAGCGCCTCCAGGCTGATGCCGAGGCGGGTCGCGGTGTCGGGCAGGAAGCTGTGGATCAGCACATCCGCGGTGGCAGCGAGCTGCTTCAGCACATCCCGTGCGCCTTGATGTTTCAGGTTCAGCGCCATGCTGCGTTTGCCGCGGTTCACAGAGGTGAAATTGGCGCTCCATCCTTCCCGGCTCATGGGCGGCCAACGGCGGTTTTCGTCGCCTTCCGGGCTTTCGATCTTGATCACCTCGGCGCCGAAATCTGCCAGCATCTGGGCGCAATAGGGACCAGCCAACACGCGGCTGAGATCGATGACCCGAATGCCACTGAGTACTTTCATCGGTTTGGTTCCTCCGCTTTCGTGGGCTAGCTTGCCGTGCAATCACGATGGGGAGAAGTCAGGCATGTCTGAATCGATGGAACGGGCGCATGAGACGATGCATCATGACGCGCATGCCCATGGCGATTCCTGGGCTCGGGGTACGGCGGTCCTGGTATCGGTCCTCGCGGCGGCGCTCGCGATTTCTGAAGTGGCCGGGAAATCGGCGCAGACGAGCTACCTGACCCATCATATCGAACTTTCGGATGGCTGGGCGTTCTACCAGGCCAAAAATCTGCGCCAGGCCGTGCGTGGATCGGAAATCACCATTCTGGAAAGTCTGACGAACGCCGCTGACCCAGCGATCCAAAAGCGCATACAGGATGCGCGGGACTACCAGGCGCGCATGCGCGACGATCCCGCCAGCGGTGAAGGCATGAAGCAGTTGGCCGAGAAAGCGAAGCACAAGGAGGAAGAGCGCGCCCACGCCTACCACCATTACCACCATTATGAATTCGTCTCGGGCGCGCTGCAGATCGCGATCGTGCTGTCCGCCGCGTCCGTCGTCACCCGCATTCGCCCTTTGACCATCGCCGCGGGACTGATCGGATTCACGGCTGGCGGCTTTGGCCTGGGGGTCGCGCTGGGCTGGATATGAGCCTGGCCTAGGCAGCGCGGGGATAAAGACGCCGCACCAGTCGGGGCATCGTCAGGCCTTGCACAAGGATGGTGAACACCACCACCGCGTAGCAGACCACCAGCAAGGCCCCGCGATAGGGCGACGGGTCCAATGTCAATACCAGGGCAACGGAAATGCCCCCGCGCAAGCCGCCCCAGGTCAGCACGGTGATGCTCTTCAGCAGATTTGTGTCCCGGAAATGTAACAGCGCCGTTGGCAGCGCGACGCTGACAAGGCGCGTCGCCAGGGCCAGCGCGATGCCGGCGGCCGCCGCCAGAACCAGCCTGCCATCGACCTGTAGTGACAGCAGGGCGAAGCCCATCAACAGAAACAACAGCGCATTCAACAACTCGTCCATCATGTCCCAAAACGCGATCACCTGGCGGCGCGACGCCTCCGACATGGCGGCCTTGGCGCGTTTGTGATTCATCGCCATGCCCGCGACAACCACCGCCAGGGGGCCGGAAGCATGCACCGCATGCGCCAGGCTGTATGAAAGGGTGGCAAGGGCCAGTGTGATTGTGAGATCGAGCGCGACGTCGTCCACCAGCCGCAGCGCGCGATAGGCGAGGAAGCCCAGCAGCAGACCGATGCCGATGCCGCCCCCGGCCTCCCGCATCAGATCCAGCATGGCATGACCCAGGGTCGAAGGCTGGGCGGTTGCGATGTTGACACTGAGTGTAAACAGAACCAGCGCGACGCCGTCGTTGAACAGACTCTCCCCGATCACCATTGCCATCGGGGCGGCGGGTAGACCGGCTTCCCGCAGCAGGCCGCCAACCGCGACGGGATCGGTTGGCGCCAGAATTGTCCCCAGCACGAGGCACCACGTGAAAGGCACTGACCCCGCGAAGATCAGCCAGATGCCGGCGCCGTAGACAACGGCTGCCAGTACCACCCCGATCGTTGCCAGCGCGAGCACGATCCATTTCTGTGCCCGCAACGCGGTCATGTCGACATGTAATGTGCCTGCGAACAGCATGAAGCCCAGGGCGCCATCCAGGAAGACATGGGGCAGGTCCATGTCATCGACCAGATCACGCCAAGCCTGCCGTAGTTCCACCACATCGACCGATCGATCGATCAGAATAATCACCACCGACAAGGCGAGCGATCCCGCCATCAGGCCGATGGTTCGCGGCAGCCGTAGCGTATGATGGTTGATGATTCCAAGGATCGCCACCAAGGTGAGCAAGGTGGCGATCATCTCGAACATCGTCATGCGCAGGGCCTTCCTCTGGCGATACAGCCCGCATCCACAGTGGGTCGGCCCGCGCCGCCGCAGTCGATTGGGGGCGGTGCCATTGGGCGGCCCCGCCCCTTTGCCCGTTCAGGTGATCGGAGCGACGCTGGCCGTGTAGTCGGTTTCAGACACGGGTTCGAACCAGGCAGTGCCTTCGCCGGTATCGGATGTTTCGGACATCGCGAGATGCGAGAACAGCTTGTCAGGCGCGGAGCCGTGCCAATGCCGCACGTTCGGAGGAATGATCACGGTGTCGCCGGCGCGGATTTCCTGCACCTGCTCGCCCTCGAACTGAATGCGGCCGGCGCCGGACAGGCAATACAGGGTCTGACCAACGGGATGTGTGTGCCAGTTGGTGCGCCCGCCGGGGGTGAACGAGACAACGGTGGCGCGCATCCGCGACGGAGCTTTGCCGGCGACGACCTCATCAGCGAACACGGTCCCAACGAAATTGGTCTGCGGCTGCACGTTGGTCTTGCGGTTGGACGAACGAATGACGGACATCAGGGCGTTTCCTCTGGTTAAGGTTGGGCGGACTGTAAGCAGGCGGCGTCCGGGGTCAACGTCCTTCCGATCGCCAGGCGAGCATGCCGCCCCGTAGTACCGTCACATCCGTCGCCCCGGCCGCCCTTAAATGCGCGGCTGCGGCCGCCGATCGGCGGTCGGTATGGCAGACGCAGACGATCGGGCCGTCATGCGCGACGAGCGCCGCGGTTTCACCCGCGAGTTGGTCCAGCGGGATATTGCGCGCGCCTTCGATGTGACCCAGGGGCCCCATAAATTCCCCGACGCCACGAACGTCGAGCACCAACGGCGCGTTGTCTCCGGTCAGATGCGGGGCAAGGTCCGCTGCGGCAATCCAGCCGGGTTGCGGATTGGCCGCGCCACCGAACAGGCGGGAGAACATGGAAGCCATGACGTTGATTTCCTCAGTAGGATTTGGGCAGGCCAAGCACGCGCTCGGCCAGATAGGACAGAATCAGCTCTCGGCTGACCGGGGCGATGCGCGGGATCAGGCTTTCCCGGAACAGCCGTTCCACGTGGTATTCCTGCGCGTAACCCATGCCGCCATGGGTCATCACGGCCTGTTCGCAGGCGTGATAGCCGGCCTCGGCGCCAAGGTATTTGGCGGCGTTCGCCTCCACGCCGCATTCAAGGCCCTGGTCGTAAAGCCAGGCGGCCTTGAAGGCCATGAGGTTAGCGGATTCCAACTCTGCCCAAAGCTTGGCCAGCGGGTGTTGGATCGCCTGATTCTGCCCGATTGGGCGGCCAAAGACGACACGCTCCCGGGCGTAGCGGGCGGCGCGGTCAATCGCGCAGCGGCCCATGCCCACGGCCTCGGCGGCGATCAGAATGCGCTCGGGGTTAAGGCCGTGAATCAGGTAGCGGAACCCTTCGCCCTCCTCGCCGATGCGATCCTCGACGGGGATGCGCATGTCGTCGAAGAACACCATGTTTGAATCCACGGCGTGGCGGCCCATTTTGTGGATCAGCCGGACCTCGGCGCGGGTGCGATCCAGGTCTGTGTAGAACAGCGTCATGCCTTGCGACTTGCGCTTGATCTGATCGAGTGGGGTGGTGCGGGCCAGAAGCAAAATCTTGTTCGCGACCTGCGCGGTGGAGGTCCAGATCTTGTTGCCGAAGACCCGGTAATGATCGCCATGGCGTTCGGCGCGGGTGGTGATCTCGGTGGTGTTCAGACCGGCATTGGGCTCGGTGACGCCGAAGCAGGCTTTGTTCTTGCCAGCGATGAGCGGCGGCAGCATGCGGGCCTTCTGTTCGTCATTGCCATACACGACGACGGGGTTCAGGCCGAAGATGTTGATATGGATGGCAGAGGCGCCGGACATCGCGGCGCCGGATTCCGCCACGGCCTGCATCATGATCGACGCTTCGGTGATCCCCAATCCTGAGCCGCCATAGGCTTCCGGCATCGCGATGCCGAGCCAGCCTGATTCGGCCATGGTGTCAAAGAATGCATGCGGGAAGGTCGCGGTGCTGTCACGCTCCAGCCAATAAGCATCATCGAACCTGGCGCAGATGCGGAGAACCTGATCGCGAATCTGTTGCTGGGCGTCAGTGAGGGCGAAATCCATGGACGGGGCTTTCAACGTGGCTTGGTTGCGGATGAATGTCCCATGTTTCGCGAAAGACGGCCAGCCAGACGCGACGCTCGTGGTTCGAGGATGGGCCATCGTGCAGTGGCCGCTTAATCAGCGATCGACAGGCGCGAGCGCTGCGAGCGTCGCACGGCAGGCTTCCGGTCCATCGACACACCCCCGCTCCAACCACCAGGCACGGACGGCACGCAGCAAGGCGCCCACGCGTGGGCCTGGACTGATCTTGAGCGCCAGCACATCGCGCCCCTCCAAGGGAAACACAGGATGTGGCATTCGGTTCAGGCGCGCGCGCAACCCGGCCCAGCCCGGTTGGTCACCGCCCGCCAGCCAGGTTCGACCCACGAGTACAGCCCTGTCGGTATCAGCCAAGGCGCGCCGGAGCGCGGCATCATCAGCCGCGGGGACCAGCGAACAGGACTGCCGCAAAGCGATGAGGCGATCACGTTCGGCCGCGGAAAGCTTTAACCGGGTCGCGACGACCAGGGCATCGCCTGTCAAAAGCGCCGCCAATCGCAGCAGCGAGTCATTGGGTGCCCCCGCCGCCAGCAGGCGGGCCAGCCCTGGCGCATTCGTCCCTTCCGGCAACAAGGCTGGCAGCACGCCCAATTCGGCCATGAGATCGACGGCATCGCCAGGGTCGGGGGCAGCCAAAATGCGAGACAGTTCAGTCCACACCCGCTCGACCGACAATCCAGCCAAGCCCGGCACACCATGCCGGATCGCAGCGATCGCCGCCGCATCCGGCGTCCCGCCGTACCGCGCGAAGAAGCGGAAAAAGCGCAGTATGCGCAGGTAATCCTCGGCGATGCGGGTCGTAGGGTCGCCAACGAACCGCACGATCCCGGCCGCCAGGTCTGCCTGACCCCCGAAATAGTCGTACACGGTCCCGTCGCGGGTCATGGACATGGCGTTGATCGTGAAATCGCGCCGGGCGGCATCCTCCCGCCAATCGTCGGTAAAGGCGACGACGGCGTGACGCCCATCCGTTTCGACGTCGCGGCGCAGCGTGGTGATCTCGAAGCTCTGATTTCCAATGATGGCGGTAAGGGTCCCGTGAGCCAATCCCGTTGGAACGGATCGAATGCCGGCCTGTGTCAGCGCCGCGGCGACCTCAGCGGGGCGCGACGGTGTCGCGAGATCGATATCGGCGACGGTCCGCCCCGCCAAGGCGTCCCGCACGGCCCCTCCCACCACTCTCGCATCCGGTAGCACGTCGAGAATCGCCACCAGGGCCGGGTCGGACAGGAACGCGGGCCGTATCATTTTGACACGGCGCGTCCCGGGACGATCGCGCCGTTCTCCATATGCTGGGGGATGTAGATCGAATTCGGAGGTGCTGCGTCCTCTGCCCGCAACCACACCAAACCTCCCGCCATAACAAGAACCATCAACATCCCGACGATGATGGGCCAGCGCCCCAGCGGCCGGTCAGGGAACATCACCCGCCACGCGATGAAGGCCGCAAGTGGCGTCAGGAGCAGGGCGATTTCGGCGAAACGGATCATGAGTTGCGCCTCAGGGTTCGACCGGGCCCAGGATGCGGTGCGGCCATCAGCCCCGCAAGCGCTCTGCCAGATGCACCAGGATTGCGGCCGTGGCGCCCCAGATGAAGTGCTCGGCGTGCGGCCAGACCCAGAACTCACGATCGCGGCCGTTGACCTGACGGAGTTCCCGTCGCGGCGCTTGCGGGTCGAGCAGAACACCAATCGGAAGCTCGAAAACCGACTCCACTTCATGCGGTGACGGCCGGTAGACCAAACCGGGCGGCAGCAAACCCAGCACTGGGGTAATACGGTATCCGGTGCCCGTGACATAATCGGCCATACGGCCCAGAATTTCGACCCGGCTGGGATCGAGCGCGATTTCCTCCTCCGCCTCACGAAGGGCGGCGGCCTCGGCATGCGCGTCGTCGGGGTCGATTCGGCCACCGGGGAAACTCACCTGCCCAGCGTGCTTCTTGAGGTGAGCCGTGCGCTTGGTCAACAGAATGCCAGGCGCCGGACCCAAAATCACCGGCACGAGGACCGCGGCAGGGGTTGGGGGCTTTTCCAACGCACCGATGATCTCCTCACCATAGACCACCGGTGGATGCGGGGTCATGGTCGCGACCTGGATCAGGCGGGTCCGCAGCTGATCTGCGTTCACGCGTCATCCCAATCGGTTTCTTCTGGCGGCAGCGCCCCCAAAGGAAAGAAAACGCCGCGGCTCCAGACGCCCACCATGTCGTGATCTCCAACCCGCTCCGGCACGGCCAAAGCCACGAGTTCATAATACGTCGCACGATTGATTCGGGCCTCGATGGCGAAAGCCCCCGCCCCATCGCGCAACACGATATAGGGAACAGGATCCTCGCTGCCGGGTTCAAAAGCAACCCGGATGGGATGCGCCCTGTCAGCCGTGACGACCTGATCGATGTTGGTTCGGAAAGAGAGCACCTGCTCCGCGCCATCGCCGGCCCAGTTCAACTCAACCGCGACGAAGGGCGCATCCTCGACCACGATGCGGCCGCGTTCGGCCGGTGTAACCAACCACCAACTGCCGTCGGTTTCGCGCTTCAGGACACTGGCGAACAGGCAGACCATCTCTTTGCGCTCGATCGCGCTGCCACGATAGAACCAAACCCCATCGCGCCGAATCACGAACGGCAGATCGCCGCATTCGATCGGCGGCCGCCTGGGCGATGGGCACTCACCCCCGATCGTCACACTTCCCGCACCGGCGCTTGCGTCATTCACGGACCCAACTCCCCTGGACAGGAAGGCTTCCTCTCCGCCCATGGATATAGGTAGCATGCCCCCGCGCCGGAAAGAGCCTATAGGGGCCGGGCGACGCAAAACCGCTCAGGAGTGCCCCATATGCCGTCCGGTATGGCGACCATGCCACAGGCCGTGACCGAAACCGCCGATCCCCGGGTCATCCTGGCGGATGTGGAGGCGCTCGGCGCCCGCATCGCGGCGGTTCGTGCTGCTGTCGGCCAGATCATCTTTGGTCAGGACGATGTGATCGACCAAACCCTGATCACCCTGCTGTCCGGCGGCCACGCGCTGCTGGTCGGTGTTCCGGGACTTGGAAAAAGCCGCTTGGTCGAGACGCTGGGCATCGTTTTAGGTCTGGCAACCAAACGCGTGCAATTCACACCCGATCTCATGCCCGCGGACATCATCGGCAGCGAGGTCCTGGATGAGGCCGATGGCCGCCGCGCCTTCCGCTTCGTGCCCGGTCCCGTGTTCTGTCAACTGTTGATGGCGGACGAAATCAACCGTGCCTCCCCGCGCACGCAATCGGCGCTGTTGCAATCGATGCAGGAACGCCGTGTCGCGGTGGGCGGTATCGAGCACGATCTGCCGCGGCCATTCCATGTCCTTGCAACTCAAAACCCGATCGAACAGGAAGGCACCTACCCGCTCCCGGAGGCGCAGCTCGATCGGTTTCTTTTGGAAATCGACGTCCAATACCCAGACCTCGGGGCAGAACGCGCGATGCTGTTGGCTACCAGTGGGCGTATACAGGCGACCCCGGTCGCGACGCTGACGGCCGAACAACTGATGGCTGCACAAACCCTCATTCGACTGGTGCCGGTCGGCGATACGGTCGTGGATGCCATTCTGGCTTTGGTTCGGGGGGCACGCCCAGAAACCGCGGCGGATGATGCCGTAAGGCGTCATGTCGCCTGGGGCCCTGGGCCGCGCGCGGCCCAGGCCTTGATGCTGGCCAGCCGCGCGCGCGCCTTGCTCCAGGGACGGTTGGCACCCAGCCTGGAGGATGTTGCTGCTCTGGCACGGCCGGTATTGCGGCATCGTATGGCGCTCAATTTCTCCGCCCGGGCTGAAGGCATCGTGCTGCTGGATATCATCAATCGGTTGGTGGAGCGTCTTGGCTGATCCCGTATCCGCAGCGCGCCGTGCCGAGGCCCTCGGCAGCCGGCTGCCGCCGCTGATGGTGGAGGCTGAGCGCGTTGCTTCCACAGTCGCTCAGGGTGTCCACGGCAGGCGCCGCGTGGGTCAGGGCGACAGCTTCTGGCAGTTCCGGCCCTTCGTGGCCGGTGATCCGGTGAACCGGATCGATTGGCGGCAATCAGCCAAATCAGGGCAAGCCCCCGCTCAGGGCTGGTTCATCCGCGAGACCGAATGGGAAGCGGCCCAAACCGTGTGCCTTTGGCGGGACTCGTCCGATTCCATGCGCTGGCGGCGAGGCGGCACGACCGAGAAAGGCGAACGCGCGAGCTTACTGCTATTGGCCCTGGCTTCGTTGATGCTTCGCGGTGGGGAGCGTGTGGCGCTGATGCGGCCCGGGGCCCGCCCCGTGGCTGGGCGGTTTGGGTTGGAACAGATCGCAGCCGCACTTGCCGAACCCGCCGCGGCGGAAGGCCTCCCGCCCAGCTTACCCCTGCCGCGTCACGCGACGGTCGTCCTGATTGGTGATTTCCTGTCACCACTGGCGGCCATTCAATCTTTGATTGCCAGGCTCGCCGCGACTCCGGCCAGCGGGTATTTGCTGCAGGTGCTCGACCCCGCGGAAGTCGCGCTTCCCTACGCCGGCCGCATTCGGTTCCGGGGACTAGAGCGGGAAGGGGAGACGGTGATCCCCCGTGTTGAGGCTATTCGCGACGACTACGGACGGGCACTCAAAGCGCAGCAAGAGGCGCTGGCCGCCTTATGCGTCGCTGCCGGTTTCGGTTTTGGCGTCCACCAGACAGACCATCCGCCGGAGGCCGCTTTGCTGTCTCTTTACACCGCGCTGGGCCGCACATGATTTTCGCGGCGCCCTGGGTCCTGACGGCGCTGGTCGGGTTGCCTTTGCTGTGGTGGCTCCTGCGGGTCACCCCCCCGGCCCCACGCACCGAATCATTTCCCGCGCTCCGCCTGCTTCTCGGGCTGCGCGCGACGGAGGAAACGGCCGCTCGCACACCTTGGTGGCTTCTGGCACTCAGGCTCGTTGTGGCGAGCCTCGTGATCTGCGGGCTGGCCCGGCCGGTGCTTGACGCCGGCGCCGCCTTGCCGGGCTCTGGGCCGATCTTGCTGGTCGTCGATAACAGCTGGGCCGCGGCGGCTGGATGGCAGCAGCGGGTGCTCGCGATTGACGGTATTTTGGATCGAGCCGAACGGGCGGGCCGCGGGGTCGCGCTGCTGACCACAGCCACCGATGAGGGGGGCGCTGCGCCCAGGTTGATCGAGCCAACGCCGGTCGCGGACATCCGGACGCGTATCGCCGCTCTGCGGCCGGTACCTTGGCCAACCGACCGGGTCGGCGCATCGGCAGCACTCCGAACCTGGCATCATCCGGGGTCAGCCACCGTTTATGTCGGTGATGGGCTGAACGACGGCGCCTATAACACCTTCGCGGCCGCGCTCGCCGCCGTTGGTCCGATGATTCAGGTTTGCTGCGATGCGGCTCCGATCAGGGTGCTGCTGCCGGCGCAGAACGATCATGAAGGTCTGACGATGCGCCTGGCGCAGGTGCCACAAACGATCCCGACCCAGGCGGTCGTGCTCGCTCAGGCCGGTGATGGACGTACGCTGGCGCGCGGTGTCATCCCCATTCCTGCGGGGGCGAAGACGGCGTCCGGCACCATTCCATTGCCCATTGAATTGCGTAACCGTCTGTCACGACTGATGCTGGAGGGCCCTGCCTCAGCGGGCGCGGTGATGCTGCTGGACGAGCGCTGGCGCCGCCGCCCGGTCGGGCTGCTATCGGGTGATCTGGCCAGCGCGGACGCGCCATTTGCCGGAGCGCTCTACTACCTGAATCGCGCTTTGGCGCCGTTTGGGGAGGTACGAACCGGCACGCTGTCCGATCTGATCGCCCGGGATTTGTCAGTCCTGGTGCTCGCGGACCGACCGGTCACTGATTCCGCGGAGCGGACCATGCTGGCAGCCTGGATCGAGAAAGGCGGTTTTCTCATTCGCTTTGCTGGACCACGCATGGCGGCCGCTGATGCCGACGACGGGCTATTGCCGGTTCCGTTGCTGGGCGGGGATCGCCAATTGGGCGGGGCATTGTCCTGGAGCGAACCGGCCGGCCTGGCGTTCTTCCCTCCTTCTTCCCCTTTCGCTGGCTTACCGGTGCCCGCGGAGGTCAAAATCACCCGTCAGGTGCTGGCTGAACCAGGCGCAGGTTTGGCGGGTCACACCTGGGCGGCCCTTTCAGACGGCACGCCCCTGGTTACCGCGACAGCGCGCGGCGCCGGTCATATCGTGCTGTTTCATGTCACTGCCAATGCGGATTGGTCCGACCTGCCTTTGTCCGGCCTGTTCGTCGATATGCTGCGCCGGTTGACCACTTTGTCCGCCGGCGTCGCACCCAGCCAGGATGCGACGATCCTGGCACCGGCCATGACCTTGAACGGCTTCGGCAGCCTCACGCCCCCGGCTCGTGCGGCTGTGGGTTTGGCAGGGGACGCCTTCGGGCACACGCCGGTTTCGGCCTCCCATCCCCCTGGCCTTTATGGGCCTGAAAATGGCCGGCGTGCGCTGAATCTTGGAAACGCGATCACGACGCTGGAGGCCGCGCCGATCATCGCGGATGCGCGGCTTGAGACGTTGACGGGGGACACGAGGGAACAGCCTCTGGGCCCCTCGCTGCTGACCGTCGCGCTGCTGCTGTCGATCGTTGATTTATTCATTTCGCTGGTCCTGCGCGGCTTGATACGGGCGCATGTGACCGGTCCGGCGATCGCCGTTTTGTTGGCCTTGGCAGCGCCAGCAAATGCGTTGGAGACCGTGGAGAACCCAGCCCTGGCAACCCGGCTGGGCTACATCGTAACCGGTGATGGTCAGGTTGATGCGACGTCGCGATCGGGCCTGGCCGGGCTTTCGGAATACGTCAACCGTCGGACCGCGGCGGCACTCGCGCAGCCGGACCCCGTCACACCCGGTCAGACCGATCTGAGCCTTTATCCGCTTCTTTATTGGCCGATTGTGGCGGATGCGACGCCGTTGTCGGACGAACAGACCCGGGCGCTGAACACATATATGAACCGAGGCGGGATCATGCTGATCGATACCCGCAATGGAGGAACGGGCGCGGGCTTCGCCCCCGGAACCACCGGTGCATTGCGGCGGCTCACCCAGGGATTGACGATTCCGGCGTTAACGCCGCTGACAACCGATCACGTTCTGTCGCATTCTTTCTACCTTTTAAACGATTTCCCGGGGCGTTTCACGGGTGATCCCGTTTGGGCGCAGCAGGAACAGGACCGGGCGAACGACAGCGTGAGCCCCGTCATCATAGGCGGCAACGATTGGGCCGCCGCCTGGGCGGTGGATACGTCAGGGCGGTATCCTTTCGCCACGATTCCGGGCGGCCAGCGACAACGGACGCTCGCCTACCGATTTGGCGTTAACCTCGTGATGTACGCCTTGACCGGCAACTACAAAGGCGACCAGGTCCACGTCCCCGCGATCCTGCAGCGTTTGGGGCAATAGGACATGCACCTCGAGCATGCCATCGCTGCGCTGCGTTTCGATCCCCTGATCCCACCCTGGATCCTCCTCGTGCTGGGAGCATTCGCGGGCATCGTCATCGGCCTTGCTCTGTGGCGGCGGGCGAGCGGAAGCCTCGTGCGGTTCGCGGCTTTCGCCGTGCTGTTGTTCTGGCTGACAGGCCCCCGACTGGTCAGTGAGACCCGCGAAACCCTGCCAGATATCGGCCTTCTGGTGGTTGATCAGACCGCATCCATGCTCATCGGTGATCGGAGGCAACTGGCGGAAGCGGCGCGCGCGACACTGATGGATCGCGCCGGACGGATGCGGGACCTCGAACTGCGCGCCATCACCGTGCCCGAAAGCGGCAACGCGGGAACCCAGCTGTTCTCCGCGATCGAGCGCGCCTTGGCTGACATACCCCGCAGCCGGTTCGCAGGCACGATTGTGATCACCGATGGCCAGGTCCATGACAGTCCGGCCGGCGAGACAACCGGCGGCCCGGGCGGCGCGCCTCTGAATGTGCTGATCCCCGCGAAGGGTGAAGAGTCCGACCGCCGGCTTCGGATCATCGAAGCCCCGTCCTATGGCATTGTCGGCAAGCCGGTCACCATGCGCATCGTGGTTGAAGACCTCGGCACAACCCGCAAAGCCCCCG
This sequence comes from uncultured Acetobacteraceae bacterium, assembly GCA_903918315.1. Taxonomy (GTDB): domain Bacteria; phylum Pseudomonadota; class Alphaproteobacteria; order Acetobacterales; family Acetobacteraceae; genus Rhodopila. The sequence goes on from CAIXEA010000150.1 coordinate 36,231, forward strand.
CCGTATTGACCATCCGCCGGGATGGCGAACCGCCGCGCAGTCAAAGCGTCGTGGTCGGAAAAGAGCAAACGATCACCCTGCCGATTAACCGGGCAGGCCCGAGCATTGTCGAGCTTTCAGTCAATGCCCTGGAGGGCGAGGTCTCCCCGCTGAACAACCGTGCGGTGATCGAAGTCAACGGTGTACGCGATCGTTTGCGTGTTCTGCTGGTATCCGGTGAGCCCCATTCCGGCGAACGGACCTGGCGCCGGCTGCTCAAAGCCGATCCGGCGGTCGATCTGGTGCATTTTACGATCCTGCGGCCACCGGAGCGCGACGATCAGACACCGCTCAGCGAATTGGCCCTGATCGCATTCCCGACCCGGGAGCTGTTTCAGGAAAAAATCGGCGAGTTCGATCTGGTGATTCTGGACCGGTTCCAGAACCGTGGGCTCCTGCCCCCCTTGTATCTTGCGAATATCGCCAAGCGCGTGCGCGATGGTGGCGCCCTGTTGATGAGTGCCGGGCCGGAATTCAGCGGTGCGACCAGCCTCGCCAGCACGCCACTGGGCAGCATTCTGCCCGGCAAACCAATGCGGCTGCATGGGGTCATTGAGGAGAAATTCCGCCCCGAAGTCACTGATCTCGGCCAGCGCCATCCTGTCACGGAAGGGCTCGCCGGCGGTAATACCCCGGGTGCTCCCGCCACCTGGGGCCCGTGGTACCGCCGGATCCAGTTGAACGAAGCCCATGGCGATACCCTGCTGCGGACCGCCAACGACGAGCCATTGCTGCTGTTGGACCGTGTGGGCAAAGGGCGCGTGGCGCTGCTGCTGTCGGACCAGATATGGCTATGGTCGCGTGGACACGAGGGCGGCGGCCCCCAGGCCGAATTGCTCCGCCGCATTTCCCACTGGCTGATGCAAGAACCATCGCTGGAGGAAAGCGCGCTCACCGCGCATATCAAGGGCGGTCAACTCAGGATCGAGCGACGCGCGCTTGACCCCAATGCGGTGCGTGTCGCGCGGGTGATCGACCCGGATGGCCGGACCGAAACGGTGCCTTTGCGTGATATGAGCCCGGGTAAGGCCGTCGGTGAAACCGTTGCGACCCTCCCCGGGGTCTGGCAGGTGACCGATGGAGAGCACGTTGCCTATGCAGCTTCCGATACCGCCAATCCCATGGAGATCGCGGACTTGCGGGCCACTGCGACCGTGATCGGTTCGCTGGCCCATAGTTCGGGCGGGGGCGTGCATTGGCTGGGGACAGCCGCGGCTCCGGATATCCCCGACCTTCGGCGCACGGAAGCCGATCACCCCGCCTCTGGCGGGTCCTGGATTGGGCTACAGCGCCGTCACGATCATATCGTCACGGGTATCGCCTCGGTCCCGTTGCTGCCTGCTTGGCTGTCGCTTCCGGTGATTTTGGGACTTTTGCTCATCGCCTGGCGGCGAGAGGGTCGTTAGCAATATGCCCAAAGGGCGGCTAACAGCTTTCACGGATGGTGTTATCGCGATCATCATCACGATCATGGTGCTGGACCTGAAGGTGCCAAGCGGCGCTGGATGGGCTGATCTGCGGCCGCTGCTGCCGGTCTTCCTCAGCTATGCGCTCAGCTTCGTGTATGTCGCGATTTACTGGAACAACCATCACCACCTGTTGCATGCGGCAACGCGCGTGAACGGCGGCATACTCTGGGCCAACATGCACTTGCTGTTCTGGTTGTCGCTGGTCCCGTTCACCACGGCCTGGATGGGTGAGAACCACTTCGGCCAGGTTCCCACGACGGTCTACGGGTTTTCTTTGCTGATGCCTGGCATCGCCTGGTTCCTGTTGCAGGCGACCATCGTTCGACAGCAAGGCCCACAGGGCCCGCTGGCCAAAGCGCTGGGCCGGGATATCAAGGGCAAGGCGTCGATCCTGGCCTATCTGATCGCGATCGCCGCCAGCTATTTCGCGGTCTGGATCGCTCAGGCCCTCTTTGTCGCGGTGGCACTGTTGTGGTTGATCCCTGATCGTCGGATCGAGCGTGTCCTCCAACCCTGACCGGATGCCACCATCGGTTGCCGAGGTCCCTGGTCCTTCCGTGACGGGCCTGGATCGGCGACAACCGGGTCTGGCGACTGTGACGAGGTAAAAGGGGCGCGGGATGAAGCTGTTCTATCAGAGCATGGGGGTGGCGCGCAGGTCGGAATCCGGCCCGTATGCGCGCGCTTTGGCCAAGGTGCTGCGGGATGCCGCCGCACCGGGCACCGAAGTGTCCGTATTCGGGCTGGCGCCAGGCAAGGCACTGGCCGATCAGTATCGGTATCTCGAATATCTCGATACCGCCGAAATCCTGGAAAACGGCCTGCGATCCGAGCAGGAGGGCTATGACGGGTTTCTGATCGGGAATGTCTTCGAGCCAGGCCTGCACGCGTTGCGCGAGGTGCTGAACATTCCGGTGTTGGGCCTTGCGGAATCCTCGGTGCATATGGCGTGCCTGATGGGGGCCAGCTACTCGATCGTCAACGTGAACCCCAAGTTCACCCGAAGGGTCACCGAGAACATCAACAGCACAGGCCTGGGATCGCGCATGATTTCCATCGACGAGATGAAAATCGAAGGCGGTCGTGCGGTCGATCTGGCCTTTGAGGACGAGGCGGTGTGTCAAAGCGTGGTGGCCCAATTCAGTGCGGCAGCCCGCCTGGGTATCGCCAAAGGCGCTGAAACCATTATCCCGGCCGGCGGTATCGTCATGACCATTCTGGCCCATGCCGGGGTTCACGCCGTGGATGGCGTGCCGATCGTCAACGGGCTGATCGCGTTGTTGAAAATGGCGGAAATGGCGGTCCAGGTTCGCCAACTCACCGGCGGTTTCACGAGTAAGCGGATGATGTACGCCCCCCCGACCGGTCGGCTTCTCGCAGATATCCGGGCGGTCTATGGCGATCATGTGTATCCTGGCGCGACTTAGAGCATGATGACCGTTGATAGGCGCGGTCATCATGCTCTCAACTCTTGCCTGCTCGCGGGATTCAAACTTTCGGTGATTCCACTTCCGGCCATCCCGCACTAACGCGGCCTTGTGTCCGTGTGATGGGTTCCGCCATAACGCCAGGGTCGCAACTCAAGGGACATCGATGACACTCCGCCTTGTGTGCCTTCATGGCTGATACCGCAAAGCCCTTGCTGCGTGCATTGGCGGGAGAGGCCGTGTGGCCGCCACCGATGTGGCTCATGCGACAGGCTGGACGATATTTGCCGGAATACAGGGCCATTCGGGCTGGCGTTACCGACTTCATCGCGCTTTGCACTACCCCCGAAAAGGCCGCCGAGGTCACGTTGCAACCAATCCGGCGGTACGGCTTCGACGCGGCGATCCTGTTCAGCGATATCCTGGTATTGCCCTGGGCGCTCGGCCACGGGCTGGAATTCAAAGAAGGGGAAGGCCCGGTCCTGCCGAAGCTTCGGGATGCCGCCGGTGTCGACGCGTTGAACCCGGCTAAGGTGGCCGCCGCGGTGGCCCCGGTGATGGAAACGGTGCGCCGTGTCGCGGCCGGCCTGACGACGGAAGGCTTTTCCCAGACCGCGCTGATCGGTTTCGCCGGGGCGCCTTTCACCGTCGCCTGCTACATGGTCGAAGGTGGCGGCTCGCGTGACTTCGCCGCCACGCGGGCCATGGCTTACGCCGATCCGGCGCTGTTCGGACGATTGATGGATACGCTGACGGAAGCGACCATCGTGTACCTGTCAGCCCAGGTGGATGCCGGGGCGGAAGTCCTGATGTTATTCGACTCCTGGGCCGGCGTGCTCGCCCCTGGATTGTTCAGGACCCATGTGATCGCCCCTGCCACCAGGATCATCAACGCGCTGCGGCAGCGCCATCCTGGTATCCCCATCATCGGATTCCCACGTCTGGCCGGCCTGATGGTGGGTGACTATGCGGCAACCGGCGTCAATGCCATCGGGATGGATACGTCGATGGACCTCACCCGCGCATCCGGTGCTATTCCCGCTTCTGTCGCGCTGCAAGGCAATCTGGACCCCATGGCCCTCGTAGCCGGTGGGGTTGCGCTGGCGAACGAGACCGATGCGATCCTGGCTGCGATGCGGGGGCGGCCGTTCATATTCAACCTTGGTCATGGGATCGTGCCCCAAACCCCGCCGGATCATGTCGCTGCCTTGGTGGAGCGCGTCCGTGGCGCGTAAGATCGCCATTGTCCTGTTCAACCTCGGCGGTCCGGATCGCCCCGAGGCCATCAAGCCGTTTTTGCAAAACCTGTTCAGCGACCCCGCCATTCTGCGGGTGCCGTTTTTCATACGGTTCTTTCTGGCGCGGATCATTGCCCGCGCCCGCCTGAAACCCGCGACGGAGAATTACGCTTTTTTGGGTGGCAAATCGCCGTTGCTGGAACTGACGCAACAGCAGGCGGCGGCGCTGCAAGGCGCGTTGGACGATATGGACGCGCGGTGCTTCATCGCGATGCGCTATTGGCACCCCTTCAGTCTGGAGACCGCCCGCGCGGTGAAGGCATGGGGTCCGGACGAGATCGTCCTGCTGCCCCTGTATCCGCAGTACTCCTCAACGACCACCGGCAGTTCGCTGACGGCCTGGCGAACGGCGGCGGCTCAGGCTGGTTTGGCGGCGCGCACCACGACGCTATGCTGCTACGCGACCGATAGCAGCTATGTCGCCGCCACCGCCGCGATCGTCCGCGGTGCCTATGACCGCGCGCGCGCATCGCTTGATCCGACCGTGCCCTTGCGAGTCCTGTTCTCCGCTCACGGGCTGCCGGAAAAGATCGTCAAAGCCGGCGATCCCTACCAGGCGCAGATCGAGCAAACCGCGGCGGCCGTGCTGGCCGATTGGGGTGCCTCCGGCCTTGATACCGTTGTCTGCTATCAATCCCGCGCCACCCCGGTGAAATGGATCGGCCCCAGCACGGATGAAGAAATTGAGCGCGCCGGACGCGACGGCGTCGCGGTCCTGGTCATTCCCATCGCGTTTGTGTCAGAGCATTCCGAAACCCTGGTCGAACTTGATATCGAATACCGGCATCTGGCGGAAAAGGCCGGCGTCAAAGGCTATTTCCGAGTGCCAACGCAAACCACCGATCCCGCGTTCATCGAAGCCTTGGCCGGTTTGGTGCGCAGAAGTCTGGACGCTGGTCCCGGCCTGTGCAGCCATGGCGGCAGGCGCCTCTGCGCGGCGGAGCACACGGACTGCCCTTTCGCGCTGGCATCAACTGCCGGTGAAAAACCGCATTAGAGCATGTCCGACTTATATCCGTTCATATCCTGAGTGTCGGATGTAGTTGGCGCATTCCTCTGGCGTGAAATGGTCGATGAGCTTTCCGATACGATGCCAAACCTCGGCGATGGAGCGCTCATCGGCTTTGCGGAGTAG
>CAIXEA010000151.1 GCA_903918315.1 uncultured Acetobacteraceae bacterium
CCCGGACAAGCCGGGCCATGACGATGAGGGCGGGGTGGGATCGGTCAAAGGTTCAGGCGGTTGGTGTGAACCGTTGACACATGTCCTGTTCGTCATGGCCCGGCTTGTCCGGGCCACCGCTCACGGCACAATGCGGGCGGGGCAGGATCGGTCAAAGATTCAGGCGCGTTGGTCTACGGCGTCAATGCCTTACGCATGAACAGCTTGCTGTGCCCGATGGGAAAATCGGGCAGCGTGCCGAACACGGTGTAGCCGCGGGCGCGGTAGAAATCGGGGGCCTGGTAGCTATGGGTCTCCAGCGTGGCGTTGCGGGCGCCACGCTCCCAGCCATAAGCCTCGGCGGCGTCCATCAGGCCGGTGCCGAAACCGCGATGGCGCAGGGTTTCCGACACCCAGAGCCACCGGATATGCAGCCAGCCGCCCCAGATATGGCCGGTGCAGCCGCCCAGCCATTCCCCGCGTTCGCTGCGCAGGAAGTAGCCGACGGGGAACCATTCGGTCAGCCCGGTGCGCGCGAAGCTCAGGTTGACGACATTGTCTTCGAGATACCGTTGCAGGTCCGCGTCGGGCAGCGGTTCGAATACGATCCTGATCGAGTCATCCATCCTGCGCGGCTTTCGGGCGGTCGTGGAACCAGGTGACCAGGCCGCTCAGTACCACCACGACGGCACCGGCGATCGTCCCGGCATCCGGAACATCCCCGAACACCAGGACGCCCAGAATGGCCGCCCAGACCAGCAATGTATAGCTGTAAGGCTGCACCGCCCCGGCCTCCGCATGGTCCAGCGCCTTGATCAAGGCGTAATGCGACAGCGAGCCCAGCAGGCCCACCGCGGCCAGCAGCGCCCAGGACGCGGCGTCGGGCCAGACCCATTGCCAGGGCACCAGCAGGCTTGTCACCGCCAGCCCCGATAATGCGGACCAGAGCAAGGTCGTCTCCGCCCGATCGGTGCGTCCGGTCAGCCGGGTCAGCACCTGATACAGCGCCCACAGCGCCGCCCCGAACAAGGGAATGAGCAGCGCCGGATTGAGCGTCTGGAACCCCGGGCGGATGATGATGAGCACCCCCCCGAACCCCGCCAGCACCGCCAGCCAGCGGCGCAGGCCGGCCTTTTCCCCCAGCACCACCACCGACAGTGCGATCACCATCAACGGGGACGTCGCCGCCACCGCATGCGTATCGGCCAGCGGCAGGAAGGCGAAGGCCAGCACGAACACCCCGTTCTCGATCAGGGCCAGGAGGCCCCGCCCGGCCTGCAGCCAGGGCCGCGCGCTGCGCAGCGCCGCCCGCGCACCGAGGGGGCGCGCGACCAGCAGCGCGAAGCCGGTGAAGATGACATAGCGCACCCAGAGCGTCTGGGTGATCGGGTAGTCCCGCACCAGCCACTTGCTCATGGCATCCATGCTGGCGAAACCGGCCATCGCGAGCGTGGTCAGCGTCGCGGCAAGGCCGAATCGGGTCTGTGTCATGCTGCCTCCCCACGTCGCGCATCAGGTTACCTTGGCCCGACGCACAGGCCAGACACCGTCACACAACCCGCCGAATCACCGCACAGAGCCGCGGCGTTTTCATGAATATGGAAAAGCCATGAATTTTTAATGATACTGGTTCGATATAGTTCCGAAAAAATGGTCGAATCATGCAAAATTATTAAGAATCATTATTGACGGTCCATATCGACGGTCCTACGATTTCATTTCGTCATGCTAAATTTCACTTGGTTTATCAGAAATCAATTGCCAGCCATATTTAATCGGGAGAGGCCCATGCGTTTCACCACGGCCGCGACGATCGCGGTTCTATTTTCCGGCTTCGCGGCAGCGCAGTCGTTCGCGGCATATACGTTTACGACGATCAATGTGTCCGGTGCGACCAACACGATAGCCTCGGGCATCAACAATGCCGGGCAAATCGTCGGGCATTACAACGACAGCTCGGGCGTGCATGCGTTCATCGATACGAGCGGCGTGATCACGTCGTTCGATGTGCCTGGCGCCATTGCGACCTATGCCTATGGCATCAATAATATCGGGCAGATTTCCGGTTCCTATATCGATGCCACCGGAACCCACGGCTTCGTCGACACGGGTGGCGTGTTCTCGACGTTCAATGTGCCGGGTGTGGCGGGCGCGACAACCGCCCAGAAGATCAATGACTCCGGCGTGGTGACGGGTTTTTTTAATGACGGGACCGGCTCGCACGGATTCCAATTGGCTGGCGCGACCTTCACGACCATCAATGTGCCGGGCGGACTCGCGGGCAGCACATTAGCGTTCGGAATCAATAACGCAGGTGTCATCGTTGGAGAGTACAACAATAGCACGACGAACCGCGGATTTTCCGACGCCGGTGGCGTTTTTTCAACCTTCGCGGTGACGGGCACGACCAATCAGGCTGGCCAGGCCATCAACACCGCCGGCCAGATCGCGGGATATTATTACACGGATAACGCGGGCACCGGCGGCGGCCATGGATTTGTCGATATCGGCGGCGTGTTCACCACCATCAACGATCCGCTGGCTCTGGCGTCGACCTCATTCGGCACCTTCGTTTATGGCATTAACGACACCGGCGTGCTGGTCGGTGAGTTCCGGAACCTGACTGGTAATCACGGGTTCGTGACGAATGCGCAGATCGTGCTGCCGCCCCCGACCGGGGTGCCCGAGCCCGCCAGCCTGGCGCTGCTCGGCTCCGGCCTGATCGGCCTGCGTTTGTCGCGCCGCCGCCACGCCTGATACGCGGTTTCGATACTGAGTCAAAAAGGGACGCCGCGCCGGGGTGCGGGGCGTCCCTTACGCATGTACTGATCGGGACCCGTCGATCCCCGGGCGGAACGGACGCCTTCACGCCCGCGCGCGCCGCCCGGCAAAGCCCGCATGGGCGGCGCCTTTCGGGCTTGTGAAGCAGCGGCTTCGCATGCGCTAATGTTGCAACGCAGCATTTCGAGGATCCCGGCCATAGGCCCGCCGCCCCATCCAGACACCAGCACACAACGACACACAACCCGGCAAACCGTCGCGCAGGTCTCCGGGCGGCTGTTGAACTCGCCTTTGCGCCATCTGGTGCTGGGCCTGGCCTATATGACGGTGGTGATGGCAGCCGCCACGATCGCCTATTGCCGGGCCGGCTGGTCGTTGGGCGACGCGGTCTACATGGTCATCATGACCGTCTACACCGTCGGATATGGGGAGGTGCATCCGGTCGACACCACGCTGCTGCGCGGCATCACCATCACCACCATCGTGCTCGGCTGCACCGGGATGATCTACCTGACCGGCGGGCTGGTGCAGTTCATCACCCTCAATCAACTCAACCAGCTCTTCGGGACCAAACGCATGCACCAGCAGATCGAGCGGCTGCGCGACCATGTGATCGTCTGCGGTTTCGGCCGTATCGGCATGATGCTGTCCCAGGGCCTGCAAGCCGGGGGCGCCGCCTTCGTGATCCTGGAGCAGTCCCCGGATGCCGTCACGATGGCGCATGACCTCGGCTATCTCTGCCTTCAGGCCGATGCGACCGACGAAACCGCATTGCGTGTGGCCGGGGTGCAGCACGCCCGCGTCTTGGCGACCGTGCTGTCGAACGACGCCGCCAATGTGTTCATCACCCTCAGTGCCCGCGGCCTGAATCCAGATCTGGAGATCATCGCCCGCGGCGAACTGCCCAGCACGGAAAGCAAGCTGCTGCGCGCCGGCGCCAACAAGGTGGTCTTGCCAACCCATATCGGGGCGGAGCGCATCGCGGAGATGATCCTGTATCAGGAAACCGCCCGCTTCATCCGCGGCTCCGACCGGATGCGGGATTTCGAGAAGGTGCTGCTGTCGCTGGGCCTCGATCTCCAGGTCGTGGTGGCTGCCCCGAAAAGCGCCGCCATCGGCAAAACCATCGAGGTTATCGAGCAGCAGGCCCACGGCGCCTTTTTCATCGTCCAGATCGATCGGCGGGACGGTCAGACTCTGACACGGCCCAACCCAGCGACCATGATCGAGGATGGGGATGGGCTCGTCCTGGTCAGCCGCGGCAATCAGGCCCGGGCGATCGCGGCCCTGTTCGAAACCGGGAACAAGGCGGCGTTTCGCGTATCCGCCCGGTGACCGGACCGAGGATGAACGGGCGCCTCAACGCCCGCGCACACCGTCCGCCAGAGCCCGCACCTGCGCCAGCACCAGCTCCACCGTGCCGGGTTTGGCTTTCCCATCTTCGTCCAGATGAGCCGCCATCGTCTCGATCAGGGCCGAGGCGACGACCGCCGCATCCGCGACCTTCGACGCCTCCGCCGCCTGCGCCGGGGTGCGCACCCCGAACCCGATCGCGATCGGCAGGTCCGTCACCTTACGGATGCGCGGGATCGCCGCCGCCAGATCGGCGGACGACGCGCTGCGCGTGCCGGTGATGCCGGTGATGCTGACGTAATAGACAAAGCCGGACGATCCGTTCAGCACATGCGGCAGGCGCACATCATCGGTTGTCGGCGCCACCAGCCGGATGAAATCGATCCCGTTCGCTGTCGCATGCGGCAGCATCAGATCGGCTTCCTCGGTCGGCAGATCGACGATGATCATGCCATCGACCCCGGCCTGGCCGGCGTCCTCGCAGAATTTTTGCGGCCCATAGGACAGGATCGGGTTCAGGTAGCCCATCAGGATGATCGGGGTCGCCTGATCGTCCTTCCGAAATTCCCGCACCATATCAAGGATGAAGCGCACCTTCACGCCGGCGATCAGGCCGCGCCGGGCTGCTGCCTGAATGATCGGGCCATCCGCCATCGGGTCGGTGAAGGGCATGCCGATCTCGATCAGATCGGCGCCGGCGGCGGGCATGCCGCGGAGAAGCGCCATGGACGTCGCGCCATCGGGGTCCCAGGCTTCCAAGAACGGAATCAGCCCGCCGCGGCCGTCGGCCTTCAGCGCGGCGAAGCGGGCAGCAATGCGGCTCACAGCTTCACCCCCAGATGGGCGGCAACGGTGAAGATGTCTTTGTCCCCGCGTCCGCACAAATTCATGAGGATGATCTGGTCCTTATCGAGGGTGGGGGCGAGCTTGGTGACATAGGCCAGGGCGTGGGCCGGCTCCAGAGCCGGGATGATGCCTTCGGTCTGGGTGCAGAGCTGGAAGGCGTCGAGGGCTTCGTTATCCGTGGCGGAGACGTATTCGACCCGGCCGATATCGTGCAGCCAGGAATGTTCCGGCCCGATTCCCGGGTAATCCAGGCCGGCGCTGATGCTGTGCGCTTCGATGATCTGGCCGTCTTCGTCCTGGAGCAGGTAGGTCCGGTTGCCGTGCAGCACGCCCGGGCGGCCGCCGGTCAGGCTGGCGGCGTGCTGGCCGGTCTCAATCCCGTGGCCACCGGCTTCGACGCCGATCAGGCGGACGGAGGTATCGTCGAGGAAGGGATGGAACAGGCCCATGGCGTTGGAGCCGCCGCCGATACAGGCGACCGCGACGTCCGGCAGGCGGCCCTCGGCGGCCTGCATCTGGACTTTGGCTTCCTCCCCGATGACGGATTGGAAGTCGCGCACCATCATCGGATAGGGATGCGGGCCGGCGACGGTGCCGATGATGTAGAAGGTGTCTTCCACGTTCGCGACCCAGTCGCGCATGGCCTCATTCATCGCGTCCTTCAGCGTGCCGGCGCCGGAGGTCACGGCTTTCACCTCGGCCCCCAGCAGCTTCATGCGGAACACGTTGGGCGCCTGCCGCTCGACGTCGGTGGCACCCATGTAGACAGTGCATGGCAGCCCAAACAGGGCGCACATCGTGGCGGTGGCGACGCCGTGCTGCCCGGCCCCGGTTTCGGCGATGATGCGGGTTTTTCCCATGCGGCGGGCCAGCAGGATCTGGCCCATGCAGTTATTGGCCTTGTGCGAGCCGGTATGGTTCAGCTCATCGCGCTTGAAATAGACCTTGGCGCCGCCGAGGCGTTTGGTCAGGCGTTCGGCGAACCACAGCGGGCTCGGCCGACCGACATAATGGGTCAGATGCCAGGCCAGATCGGCCTGGAACTGGGGGTCCTTCTTCGCTTCCGCATAGGCCTGTTCGACGGCCAGAACGATGGGCATCAGGGTTTCGGCCACGAAGCGGCCCCCGAATTCACCGAAGCGCCCGCGGTCGGAGGGGCCGCTGCGCAGGCTGTTCAAGGCGGCGGGGGGAAGCGGTTGGTTCACGCGGCGCGTCTCCGGTCAGGGCGATAGGTGGGGTGTTCTAGCCCAGGGTGCCGCGCGGGTCACGCCCTGTTGGCGTGCCATGATGCTGCCATGAATCCCGGTCATTTCGCCCGCCCGCCGTTCCCGGCGGGTGGTCCCGCCGGTTGGGGATCAATGCTGCACTGCACAGTTACTCCCTTGCGGATTGGCGGGAAATCAGGCTCCTACTCTCCGGTAGCAGCCGGTGCCGGCTGATCCGACCCATCAGCGACGCCTTCCCCGCAGGAGCTTCCCCGTGACCGCTGCCACTATCGCTCATCTCGAGCACAAATCGCCCAAAGCCCGGGCCGCCGCCCTCGCCGGAACCGGCGTGCGTGCGTCCCGCCCGGTGCATGCCAACCTGCTGCCCCCCGCTTTGGTCGCCGAGTCGCTGCGGCGCCACGAAGGCCGGCTATCCGCCGACGGGGCGTTGATGGTGGAAACGGGGGAACACACCGGGCGTTCGGTCAAGGACAAGTTCGTCGTCGATGAACCCTCGGTCACCGCCGATATCTGGTGGGGCAACATCAACCAGAAGATGCCGCAGGACCGGTTCAACGCGCTGAAGGGCCGGGTTCAGGCCTATCTGCAGGGCCAGGAACTGTTCACCCAGGACCTCTATGCCGGCGCTGACCCGGCGCATCGCGTGCGGGTGCGGCTGGTCACGACCCAGGCCTGGAATGCCCTGTTCGCGCGCAACATGTTCATCCGCCCGCCGGCCGAGGATCTGCCGGGGTTCGAGCCCGACTATGTGATCCTGCACGCGCCGATGTTCGCGACCGATCCGGTGACCGATGGAGTGCGGTCCTCCACCACCATCGCGCTGTCGTTCGAGCAGAAGATCATCCTGATCGCCGGCAGCGAATATGCCGGGGAGATGAAGAAATCGATCTTCACCGTCATGAACTGGCTGCTGCCCGCCAAGGGCGTGCTGCCGATGCATTGCAGCGCCAATGTCGGCAATGACGGCGACGTCGCGCTGTTCTTCGGCCTGTCCGGCACCGGCAAGACCACCCTGTCCTCCGACCCGAATCGCAACCTGATCGGCGATGATGAGCACGGCTGGGGCGAAAATGGCGTCTTCAACTTCGAGGGCGGCTGCTATGCGAAGGTGATCAATCTTTCGCGCGAAGCCGAACCCGACATCTACGCCGCGTCCAACCGCTTCGGCACCGTGCTCGAAAACGTGGTGGCCGACGCGCACGGGCATATCGACCTCGATGACGGCTCACTGACCGAGAACACCCGGTCGTGCTATCCGGTGGAATTCATTCCCCGTGTGGACCTGTCCGGCCGCGGCGGGCAGCCGAACAACGTGATCATGCTGACCTGCGACGCGTTCGGGGTGCTGCCGCCGATTTCCAGGCTGTCCTCGGCGCAGGCGATGTACCACTTCCTGTCCGGCTACACGGCGCTGGTCGCGGGCACCGAAAAGGGCCTGGGCTCGGAACCCGTTGCCACGTTCAGCACCTGCTTCGGCGCCCCATTCCTGCCGCGCCGGCCGGAAGTCTATGGCCAGATGCTGTCCGACCTGATCGCGCGCTATGGCGCCGATTGCTGGCTGGTCAATACGGGCTGGAGCGGCGGCAAGTATGGCGTGGGCAAGCGCATGAGCATCCGCCACACACGGGCGCTGATCAGCGCGGCGCTGGATGGCAGCCTGGCGAAGGTGGAATTCCGCACCGAACCGTTCTTCGGCCTGTCGATCCCGCAAAGCGTGCCGGGCGTCCCGGACGAAGTCCTCGATCCCCGCCACTCCTGGCTGGACAAGGCGGCTTATGACCAGACGGCGCGCGAGCTGCTGTCGCGGTTCGAGAAGAACTTCGCCAGCTTCGAGGCCGGTGTGGGTGCGGATGTAAAAGCGGCGGCGCTCCGCGCGGCGGCCTGATTGGTCTGAACGGACAGGGCCGGATAGGCCCTGTCGCAGGAGTCCCTCCCGCGGTCTTTTGGGGGGCGGGCAATGCTGATGGGCCCCGCGGATAGCGGATGCAGGAAAGGACCATCATGTACATCCCCCCCGCCTTCAACGAAGATCGGCTCGACGTTCTGCACGATGCCATCCGGCGCGGGGGCCTGGCGACGCTGGTGACCATGACCGCGGATGGGTTGGTGGCGAGCCATCTGCCGTTGCTGCTTGATCCCACGGCGGGGCCGAAGGGCACGCTGGTCGGGCACCTCGCGCGGGCCAATCCGCAGGTCACGCAAACCGATGCCGCGGTGCAGGCGATGGTCGTGTTCCATGGGACGGAGGGCTATATCAGCCCCTCCCTCTACGCGACCAAAGCGGCGACCGAGAAGGTCGTGCCGACCTGGAACTACATCGCCATCCATGCTTATGGGCGGTTGGACTTCTTCGACGATGCGGACCGGTTGCTGGATGTGGTCACCCGGCTGACCGATCAGTATGAATCGCCCCGCCCGCTGCCCTGGGCTGTGTCCGACGCGCCGGCGGACTTCGTGCAGGGCATGCTGCGGGCCATCGTTGGTGTCAGCATCCCGATCGCCCGGCTGGAGGGCAAGGTGAAGATGAGCCAGAACCGCCCGCAAGCCGATCATGCGGGGATCATCGCGGGCCTGGAGGCCGAGGGGCGTGCCGATTTGGCGGGGCAGGTTGCGCAGGCCATCGCGGCGAAGGCATAACAGGGGCCTCCGCAGCTTCGGTCTGTCCCGCATCCCATCATGAATTCCATTTTTCGCGGCGATGTCGCCACGCCCGGCGGCCGGGCCTTGGCCTGGGTGGACTCCCTGTTCATCGATCACGCCGTGCTGCGGCTGATCTGGGACAATTGGGCGGCCGTGGCCCCGGGGCGGCTGTATCGCTGCAATCATCCCACGCCCTGGCGGCTGCGGCGCGCCCAATCCCGGTATGGGGTCACCACGGTGATCAATCTGCGGGGTGCGACGCAAAGCGGGTCCTATGCCTTGTCACGCGATGCGGCGCTGCGCCTGGGCATGGATTTCCATGACTTGTCGCTGGAAAGCCGAGGGGCGCCGCAGAAGGACCGGATCTACCGGCTGTTCGATATCTTCCGCTCCATGCGCGGGCCCGGTCTGATCCATTGCAAGTCGGGCGCGGACCGCGCCGGGCTGGCGGCCGGGTTGTTCGTGCTATTCGAGGGCGGCACCGCCGCGGCGGCGCTGCGCCAGCTGTCATTGCGGTTCGGCCATATCAAACAGGCCAAGACCGGCATCCTGGATGCGTTTTTTCTCCGTTATCAGCGGGAGGGAGAAGGCAAGAAGCCTTTCCTGGACTGGTTGCGCGACGATTACGATGAAGTCGCGCTGAAGCGCGATTTCCACGCCAACGGACTGGCGAGTTTCATCGACGGATGGGTCCTGGCGCACGAGTAGCCGGGTGACAAATCCGCCTGATACCGGCATGCTGGCCGCCTCCAGGGAGGACAGGCTGATGGACAACGAAACCCGGATCGAGACCCAGACGGGTGTTGGCACCCGCATTGACGTCGTCTCCGACGCGATCTGCCCCTGGTGTTATATCGGCAAGCGGCAGTTGGAACGGGCCTTGGACGCGCTGCGGGCGGAGGGACTGGTGTTCACGGTTCACTGGAACCCGTTCCAGCTCAATCCGGACATGCCCAAGGAAGGCCGCGATCGCGCCGCCTACCGCGCCTGGAAGTTCGGCAGCGCCGAGAAGGCCCGCGAAATCGACGCCCGCATTCAGGGGGCGGCGGAGGCGGTGGGGCTGAATTTCCGCCAGGATCTGATGACCCGCACGCCGAACACCATCGACGCGCATCGCCTGATCTGGTTCGCCGGGCAGCAGGGGGTGCAGGACGCGGTCGTGGAAGCGCTGTTCCAATCCTATTTCATGCAGGGCGGGGATATTGGCGATCACGCGGTGCTGGCGGACTGCGCCGCGGCCGGTGGCCTCGACCGGGCGGAGGTGCTGGCATTCCTCGCCGGTGCGCTCGCGGACCAGGAGATGCGCGCGGCCGATCAGGCGGCGCGCGAGGCGGGTGTGAGCGGCGTGCCGTCCTTCTTCCTGGATGGGTACAGCGTGTTCTCCGGCGCCATGCCGGCGGAGCATATGATCCAGGCGTTCCGCCGCGGTCAGCAGGTCCTGCGGGCGCAGGCGGAGGGGGGGCGTGATTCCGCCCCGCATGCCGGTTCGGCCCAGTGACGATAGGCCCGGCGACCACAGGCCGCGTGAGCACCGGATCGGACCGCTCATCCGAAACAGGACGCTTCGGGCTGGCTTGCCTGATCCTGTGGGCTTTGCCCGTGCTCGTGATCATCACCGGCCTGGTGTTGCGGGCGACGTTCCACGTATCGAAGCTGTTCAATGAAGGCTGGAACGCGTTTCATGCGGCCGGCTTCCATGCCGGGGAGCCGCTCTATCATCCGGCCGGGGCGCTGCTGACGAATAACTACCCGCCGCTGTCTTTTGTACTGACATCGTATTTATTATATCTGATCCCCGACGCGGTCTTCTGCGGCCGCATCCTGGCGGGGCTGGCCCTGATCGGGATCACGGCGGCCATTGCCGGCATCATTGGGCGGCTGGCCCGGGATCGTGGGTCCGCCATCGCCGCGGCCCTGGTCTTTCTGACCTGGTCGGTGGCCAATTTTCAGCCCTATCTCATCGCCAATGACCCGAGTTTCCTGGCCCTGGCGTGCATGACCGCCGGTCTGGCCTTCTACCTGCGGCAGGAGCCGCGCGGTGGGGCGGCGGTCGGGGCGGCGGCGCTGATCGTGGTCGGTTTGTTTATCAAACATAACTCGATCGCACTCCCGCTCTCCCTGACCCTGTGGCTGTTTTGGCGGGACCGGGCGCAGTGCCTGCGTTTCGTGCTGGCGGGGCTGATCCTGACGGTGCTCGGCCTGGCGGTCTGCCGGGCCGCCTTCGGGGACGCCTTCATCACCAGCCTGTTGTCACCGCGGCGGTATTCGGTTGGCATGGGCATCCGAAACTGGCTCGACCTGATCGATCCGGCCAAGCCGTTCGTCGTGTTTGCCGTGCTGGCCTGGTCCGCGTTCCGGCGGGATGCTTACATCGTCCTGTTTTCGCTGTTCGTGATGGTCGCGGCGCTGGTCGCGGCGATCGTGCTGATGGGCGAAGGCACGATCGTCTCGGCGACGTTCGAGCTTCCGATCGCGAGCGCCTTGCTGTCGGGCCGCGTGCTGCAGTTGCTCGCGATGGGCGACACCGCGCGCCGGACGGTGCCGAGACCCGTGTGCCTGATCGTGCTCGCCGGCTGCACGTTCATCAGCCCCACGCTCAAGGATGTGCTGCCCGTACTCAATCTGCCGGCATGGCTGGCGTTTCAACACCAGCAGGAGGCGGAAACCCTGGCGGTCGTGCATTGGATCTCGGCCCGGCCGGGCCCGGCTTTGTGCGCGACGCAGATCTATTGCTACTGGGCTGGAAAATCGGCGGAGGTCGACTCGTTCAATGTCGGTCAGGCCATCGAAACCGGCGCGCTCGATCCCCGGGTTCTGACCGATCGTCTGACCGCCCGCTATTACGCGACGATCGAACTGGAACCGGGATATTCGACATCCCGCTTCGTGCCGCGGGTGCTGGACCCGATCCAGGCCAACTATACGGAGCATCCGATGCCCAAGGAGGGCGTGGTTGTCTACGAGAAGAAACGTTGACCCGCCGCCGGCGGGTGCTGATCGCCGCATGATTCAACCGAGCCCAATATCGCTCTAGAGCCTGTCCGGTGCACAATGGTGCACTGGACAGGCTCTAAACGATTGTTTAATCGCGTGATTCACGGCTCTGGTGA
Source organism: uncultured Acetobacteraceae bacterium (assembly GCA_903918315.1). Classification (GTDB taxonomy): domain Bacteria; phylum Pseudomonadota; class Alphaproteobacteria; order Acetobacterales; family Acetobacteraceae; genus Rhodopila. The sequence continues at coordinate 11,936 of CAIXEA010000151.1, forward strand.
TTCCACCTCCGCCGATCACGCTCTAGCAGGAGACCAAGCCATGACATCCAAGAATCCTGAGACCCTGGCCCTCCATGCCGGCTGGCGGCGCGATTCCGCGACCAACGCGGTGGCGGTGCCGATTTATCAGACGACCTCGTTTCAGTTCGATAGCACTGAGCATGCATCGAACCTGTTCGGCCTGCGGGAGCTGGGCAATATCTACACCCGCATCATGAATCCGACTCAGGACGCGTTTGAGCAGCGGATCGCCGCGCTCGAGGGTGGTGTGGCCGCTTTGGCCCTGGCGTCCGGTCAGGCGGCCTCGGCCTTCACCATTCAGAACATCGCGCGGGCGGGTGACAATATCGTCAGCTCCACCGATCTGTATGGCGGCACATGGAATCTGTTCGCGAATACGCTGAAGGATCAGGGCATCGAAGTGCGCTTCGTCGATCCGACGGATCCGGAGGCGTTCCGCCGCGCGACCGATGACCGCACGCGGGCCTATTACGCCGAAACGCTGCCTAATCCGAAGCTGATCCCCTTCCCGATCGCCGAAGTGGCCGCCATTGGCCGCCCGCTCGGCATTCCCCTGATCATGGACAACACCGCCGCCCCGCTGCTGGTGCGCCCGTTCGATCATGGCGCGGCGATCGTGATGTATTCCGCCACCAAGTATATCGGCGGCCACGGGACCTCCATCGGCGGCGTGGTGATCGATGGCGGCAATTTCGATTGGGAGGCGCATCCCGCCCGCCAGCCCATGCTGAACCAGCCGGACCCGTCCTATCATGGCGCCGTCTGGTCGCAGGCGGTGAAGCCGCTGGGCCCGATCGCCTATATCCTCAAGATGCGCGTGACCTTGCTGCGTGACCTGGGCGCGGCGATCGCACCGTTCAATTCGTTCCTGTTCCTGCAGGGCATTGAAACCCTAGCCCTGCGCATGCGGGCGCATAGCGACAATGCGCTGGCGGTGGCAAAATACCTCGCGAGCCGCAAGGATGTGGCCCGGGTGATCCACCCGTCGCAGCATAGCGGCGCGGCGGCGGAGCGGACGGCGCGGTATCTGACCAAAGGCATGGGCGGTCTGTGCGGCTTCGAACTCGCCGGCGGTCTCGATGCGGGGCGTAAGTTCATCGACTCGCTCAAGATGTTCTACCATGTCGCCAATATCGGCGATGCGCGCAGCCTGGCGATCCATCCGGCCAGCACCACGCATTCGCAGCTGACCGCGGCGGAGCAGGCGGCCACGGGGGTGACGCCGGGCTATGTCCGCCTGTCGGTGGGGATCGAGCATATCGACGACATTCTGGCCGATCTGGGCCAGGCGCTGGACGCGGCGACGGCTTGAGGCGCGATGGCCGCCGGTGGCAGCACCGGCGGCCGGACTGCCGCGATCAGGCCATGCGCCTACCGGCCCCGCACGAACTGAAATGCGCATAGCGCCGCGATCATGGTTGCCGCGCCCACGACCTGCACCGGGGTCAAAACCTCCCCCAGCAGCAGCATGCTGAAGATCAGCGTCAGCAGCGGCTCCAGGTTCATCACCAGCGCGGTGCGGAACGGTCCGACGGTATTGGTGGACATATAGATCAACAGCGTCGACAGCGTGGTCGTCACCGCCGCGCCGATGAACGCGCCCCAGCCCCAGGCGGTTTGGGCGAACTGCACCTCCCCTGAGATCAGCAGAGCGAGGATGAACAAGCCGGTCGATGGCACCATCGAATACCAGGTCGTCACCCGCGCATCGGTGCCGGCCAGCCAGGCGCGGGTGCCCAGCAGCGATGTCACCCGGCAGACCGCGGCGCCGAAGGCGAAGGCCAGGCCTTCCCAGGACAGGTCGCCGATTTGCTGGCCCAGCATCAGCGCGAGGCCACCGAACGCGACCGCGGCCGTGAGCAGCGCGCGCCAGCCCAACCGATCCACCCCCGTAACGGCACCGGCGATGCCGGTCAGCAGCGGGTAGACGAAATAGGCCAGAATGGCGATCGAGACCGGCAGCAGGGAGATCGCCTTCAGCAGCCCGAACATGACGGCGGCGAACAGCACGCCCAGCCCCAGCGCGACCAGCCGCTCGCGCCGCGTGTGCCAGCGGGCGGGCGGCGACAGGCGCAGCCAGGTGAAGAAGAACACTACCACCAGGGTGCCGCGCAGCGACAGCAGCGTGAGCACGTTCATCCCCGAGGCGTAGATGAGCTTCAGCAGGATATCGGCGACGCTGAAGGACATGGCGGCGGTCAAGGCCGGCAGCATGCCCCCCATCCGCGCGGCCGCGGGTGCGGCGGTGACGCTCATGCGTATAACCGCTTGTTTTTAGAGCGCATCATGCTCCCCAATCATGGACGAAGGCCTCCAGCACCGACAGGAAGCCGGCGGGGTTGTCGGCGTGCACCCAATGGCCCGCCCCCTTGACCGCGACGAAGCGGGCGGCGGGGAACAAAGCCCGGATGCCCGGGCGGTGTTCGGGCAGGACGTAGTCCGACCTGGCCCCGGTCACGAAGACCGCCGGGCCATCGTAGTGGTTGGGCGCGGCGTCTTCCCAGCCTTCGAGGTCGGGGATCGCGGCGGCGATGTCAGCGAGGCCGATGCGCCAGGCGGGGGCGGCGCCGAAGGTCAGGTTCTGCAACAGGAAGGCCCGCACGCCGGGGTCCGGCACCGCCGCTTCGAGCGCGACGCCGGCCTGGGCGCGGGTGAGGCCCGGTTCCAGCGGCACGGCGCGCATCGCCGCGGCGATGGCGGTATTGCCATGCTGATAGACCACCGGAGCGATGTCGGACACCAGCAGGCGGGCCACGGCTTCCGGCCGCATGAGGGCCACGGCCATCGCCGCCTTGCCCCCCATCGAATGGCCCACGATCGCCGCCGGCAGGGCGCCCAGGCTATCGAGCGTGTCCAGCACGTCCCGGGCCTGCGTCGCATAGCGCATATCCGGCGCATGCGGGCTGGCGCCGTGGTTGCGCATATCCAGCGCGATCACCCGGAAGCGGGGGGCCAGCGCGCGCTGCATCGCCCCCCAGTTGCGCGCCGCGCCGAACAGCCCGTGCAGCAACACCACGGGCGGGCCCTCACCGGCCACGATGGCGTTCAGAATCATCCCAGGGTCAGCATGATTTTGCCGATATGCTGGCTGGATTCCATCAACCGGTGCGCCTCGGCCGCCTGCGCGAGCGGGAATGTGGCATGGATCACCGGGGCGCAGCGGCCGGCATCGAGCACAGGCCAGACCTTGTCGCGCAGCTGGGCCGCGATGACCCCCTTCTGGGCGGTGGTGCGCGGGCGCATGGTGGAGCCGGTGACGGTCAGGCGCTTGGTCATGATCTGCAGGAAGTCGAAGCTCTGCGCGACCGAGCCTTCCAGGAAGGCGATCAGCACCAGCCGGCCATCCATGGCCAGAGAGCGGATGTCGCGCTGCATATAGGGGCCGCCGACCATATCGAGGATGACGTCCACGCCTTTGCCGGCCGTGAGGGTGCGGATCTCGGCGCCGAAGTCGTGGGTGCGGTAGTTGATCGCCCCATCGGCGCCGAAGCGGATGCAGGCGGCGCATTTCTCGTCCGACCCGGCGGTGGCATAGACGGTGGCGCCGAATTCGTGGGCGAGCTGGATGGCGGTGACGCCGATGCCACTGGTGCCGCCGTGGATCAGGGTCTTCTCCCCGGCCGCCAGGCGCCCGGCCATGAACAGATTGGCCCAGACGGTGAAGCTGGTTTCCGGCAGCGCCGCGGCGCGCACGGCATCGTAGCCCTTGGGCCAGGGCAGGCATTGCGCGGTGGGCGCGGTGCAGAATTCCGCGTAGCCGCCGCCGTTGGTCAGGGCGCAGACTTTGTCGCCGATGGCATAGCCGGTGGCGTTGGCGCCGAGGGCCACGACCTCCCCGGCGACTTCCAGACCCAGCAGCAGGCTGGCCCCGGGCGGTGGCGGATAGGAGCCCTGGCGTTGCGCGACATCGGGGCGGTTGACGCCCGCGGCTTCGACCCGGATCAGCACCTCATCCGCGGCCGGGACGGGCAGCGGGCCGGTCGCGCGCTTCAGCACGTCGGGCGCGCCGGCACCGTCGGCCTGGATATGGGTCATGGATTGCGGCAGAGACATAGGATGTCCTTTCAAACGCGGAGGGGGCTCAGCTGCCCGGCATGCCATAGGCTTCGGGGAAGAAGTAATCCTGCCAGGATTTGGGTTTGACCTTGATGGTCCCGACTTCATACATGAAATCGGCGCCTTGCATGGTCCGCGAAGGGATGGTGGTCCATTTCACGTCCTTGCCGCTGCCGGCCGCGGCCACGAAGTCGACCGTCAGCTTGGAATCACTGTCCTCGATCCAGTATTGCGCGGCGGCGCGGATGTCCTGGTTGACGCGATCGGTCGCTTCCTGCAGCGCATTATAGACCGCCTGATAGAGTTTCGGGTTCCGGTCGTGAAACTTCGCCGAGGTGTAAGCGAGCGTATACGTGTTCGCCCCCCCCATCAGGTCGAAGGAATTGGCCACGACGTGGATATTGGGGTGTTCGAGCTGTTGCTGCATGAACGGCGGCAGCGCCAAAGTACAATTCACATCACCCACCCCGGTCAGCAGCGCGACCGTGGCATCCGCCGGTGACATCGTCACCGTCGCCGTATCAAAACGGTTATAGTCCTTGATCCCATAAAGCTGCGCGGCTGCCATCTGAACGGCCACCGCGGGCGACGACACCCGCACCGACGGCACCGGAATTTTCTTACATTTCCCCAGGTCGGCGATCGCTTTGATCTCCGGATCGTTGGACGTGATCATGAAAGGCAGCGTCACCAGCGCGGTGATCGCCCGAACCTCCTGCCTGGTGCCCTGGGTTTTGGCCCAGAGCGTGAACATCCCATGCGGACTGCCACCAACGATATCGACGGTATCCGAAAGCAGCGCGTCGTTCATGGATGCCGGCCCGTTGAAGCGGAAGGCGGACACCTTGACCTCCGGAATGCCCAACAGGGCGGCATGCTTCTGGATCAGTTTTTCATGCTCAATCACATTGAACTGGAGGTAGCCCATCGAAAACTGGCGCGCGATGCGCACTTCCGGCACCTCGGCCCGAGCCGTTGCGGCGGCCAGCATGAGGCTGGCCATCAGAAAGAGTCGCTTCATCGTATCCTCCGTTGCTTCGGGCCCGTCTAGTACCCAGAATCTCTAGACCGCGAAACACGGTTTCATCCTCTTTTGATGGACGACGCTCTTGGTCCACACGAAAGGTCGCGCCTCTTCGTTGTAGCTGGCGATGAAGCTGTCGATATGGTCCTTCAACTCGGGGACGC
>CAIXEA010000152.1 GCA_903918315.1 uncultured Acetobacteraceae bacterium
GCAGCCAGGGGGGCACAGAAAAGGGATCATCGGCGGACCGGCTTGTCAGACGGGTCCGGGGGAGGCCTCCGCGCAACGCCGCGCACACTCCGCGTCCTCCGTGGTCAACACGCGGACTTACCCCCGGTTTGACGTTGCCAGAGCGGTGGCGGCTGTCGGGGCTCAGGCCGCCAGGGCGGCCGATCAGACGGCGTCACATCATCGCATGTCATTGTCACGGCCGCCTCTCCTTGTCCGGGCCATGACGGATAGGGCATGCGGCACTGGTTATGTCTATTGGTCTCAGCTGCCATCCAGCCCGTGGATCTCTGGCCAGAACAGGTCTTTCCAGCTGTCCGGCTTGCTTTTGATGCGTCCCATCCTGAACATGAAATCCGACCATGTCGTCATCGAGCGCGGCACCAGCACGTATTTGTAGCGGGGGTCCGTAATCAGGCTGACCAGCAGGTCGACGTCGATTTTGCCTTTGGAATCCGCGGCGTAATAGTCCGCCGTCTCACGCGGATGGCCGGCGATGAAGTCGGATGCTTCCTGCATCGCATTCAGCACGGCCTGGTACAGTTTCGGATTGCCGTCATGGAAGCGCTTGCTGGACCAGGCCATGCCGCCCGATGAGGGGCCGACCACATCCTCCGACGATAATACGATATGAATCGCGGGATCGCGCAGTTGCATGTTTTGGAAGGGTGGCACGGTGAAGGCGCTCTGAAAATCGTTGCCGCCGGACAGCAGCGACGCCGTGGCGTCCGGGGGTGCCATGGAGAATGTCAGCGCGTCGAGCCTGTCGAACGCTGCATCACCCCATTCCTTCGCCGCCGCCATTTGCAGCATCACCGCCTGCGCGGACACTTTCACCGCTGGCAGCGCGATGCGATCCCCCGGCTTGAAGTCGCGGATGGACCGGATGTTCGGATCCCTGGAGGTCAGCAGCACCACCTGCTGCGACATCGCCGAAAGGCCGCGCACCTCCTGCGCCGTGCCGCGGGTCTTGGCCCAGATCGTCAGCAGCCCCGGCACGCCGCCGGACGCGATATCGACCGCCCCCGACAGCAGCGCGTCGTTCATCATATCCGGGCCATTGAAGGTGACGTAGCTGATCTTCACCTCCGGAATGCCCAAAGCGGCGGCATGCTTCTGCAGCAGGTCCTGGTGCTTCATGACGTTGAACTGAAGATAGCCCATGCTGAACTGCTGGGCGAAGCGCACCTCCGGCACCTCGGCGTGCGCGGCGGTGCAGAACAGCAGGCTGGCGGCGAGCCATAGCCCGGTCATGAGCCGCATGAGTGGGTTCCTCCCCTGGTATGCATTGACCGGATCATCGCGGCATCATCGAGGGATTGGCAAGCGGGAGGAAAATGCCGCTATACTCGCCGGTAGCATCGACGCATCAGCCGTCGCGGGAAGGGTCCAACAATGAGCATGACATTCACCCCGCTGACCCCGACGATCGCCGCCGAAGTCGCCGGCATCGACCTGACCCGGCCGCTGACACCCGGGCAGGTGCAGGCCATCGACGACGGCATGGACCGCTACGGCGTGCTGGTCTTCCACGACCAGCATTTCGATGATGAGAGCCAGTTCGCTTTCAGCCGCAATTTCGGGCCGCTCGAAATCTCTTCCGGCGGAGAGATGAGCAAGCCGGGGGAGATGCGGCTCAAGCTGGAAATGGCCGATATCTCCAACCTCGATGCCGACAACAAGCTGCGCGCGGCCGATGACCGTAAGCGCCTGGGCGCGCTGGGCAACCAGCTCTGGCATTCCGATGCCTCCTTCCGCGCCATTCCCGCCAAATACTCCATGCTCTCGGCCCGCATCGTGCCGCCCACCGGCGGCAATACCGAATTCGCCGATATGCGCGCCGCCTATGACGCGCTGGACGATGCCACCAAGGCCGAGGTCGCGGACCTGATCACCGAGCACTCCAACGCTTACTCCCGCGAGATCATCGGCTTCACCCGGCAGGATTACGGGGCGGAGAACCAGGACAAGCTGCGCCCCGTCCGCCACCGGCTGGTGCGCCACGATCCCCGCACCGGGCGCAAGACGCTGTATCTGTCGGCCCATATCGGCGCCATCCTCGGCTGGCCGATCCCGGAAGCCCGCGCCTTCATCCGCGATCTGATGGAACACGCGACGCAGCGCCAGTTTGTCTACGCGCATCAGTGGAAGCCCTGGGACTTCGTGATCTGGGACAACCGCACCACGATGCACCGGGCGCGCCGGTACAATGACCTCAAGGACATCCGGGATATGCGCCGGACAACCATTCGCGGCGAAGGGTTGACGGCGGAGCAGGCGCAGGAAGCCGCATAACCATACCAACACAGGAGGGTTGCGTTCATGACGATCAACATCCGCCCGGTTCAGCCCGGTTTTGTCGGCGAAGTCACCGGCATCGATATCTGCCAGCCCATCACCCCTGATCAGGTCGCGGCGATCGAGCGCGGCATGGACGAATTCGCTGTTCTGTCCTTTCCTGGTCAACCGCTGACCGATGAGCAGCAGGTAACCTTCAGCGCCAATTTCGGCGAATTGGAGATCACCCTCGCCGGCCAGATGATGAAGCCGGAAATGCGCCGGTTCCAGCAGCTGGAGCTGGGCGATATCTCCAACCTCCAGGGCGCCAATACGGAAGCGCTGCGGGCGCGGGAAGACAGCCGCCGCATGTATGCGCTGGCGAACCGGCTCTGGCATTCCGACGCGTCATTCCGCGCTGTCGGCGCCGGCTACACGCTGCTGCATTCACGGGTGAACCCGTCCAAGGGCGGCAACACCGAGTTCGCCGATATGCGCGCCGCCTATGACGCGCTGGACGAAGCGACCAAGCGCGACATCGACTCCATGATCGCCCTCCACTCCATCGTCTATTCCCGTGAGCAGATCGGCGTCGCCGTCCAGGGCGACAGCGCGCATCTGGCGCCCGTCCGACACCGGCTGGTGGAGACGCACCCGGTGACCGGGCGCAAGACGCTCTATCTGTCGTCGCATATCGGCGCGATCGAGGGCATGCCGATCCCGGAGGCGCGGGCGTTTTTGCGCGATTTGACCGAGCATGCGACGCAGCCGCAGTTTGTCTACAGCCACACATGGCAGGTGGGCGATCTGGTGATGTGGGACAACCGCACCGTGATGCACCGCGCTACGCGCTTCAACGACCTGCAGGAAAAGCGCGATCTGCGCCGGACCTCGATCAAGGGCACGGGCCTGGCGATCGCGGACAGTCCGGCGTTGCAAGCAGCGGAGTAAGGGGGGGCTTTCTTTGCCTCCTCCGTGCCGCAACGGTCAGGACTCAAACATGCCCAATGACACACTCACCATCCGCCCGCTGCACCCGCTGTTCGTGGGGGAGGTCTCGGGCATCGACCTGACGCAACCGATCGCGTTGGAGCAGGTCGCGGCCATCGAAACCGCGATCGCGGAGCATGCCATGCTGGTGTTCCGCGATCAGCGCCTCACCGATGACCAGCAGCTCGACTTCAGCCGCCGCTTCGGCGATCTGGAACACACCGGCGGCACCGGCATCAGCAAGCCGGGGGAGCAACGGCTGCACCCCGCCTTCGCCGATGTCTCCAACCTCGACGTCAACAATACCGTTCTGGCGCGCGACAACCGGCGGCGGCTCTACAGCCTGGGCAACATGCTCTGGCATTCGGATTCGTCGTTCAAGCCGATCCCGGCGACGTATTCGCTGCTGTCGGGGCGCGTGGTGGTGGCCAAGGGCGGGGAGACGGAGTTCGCGGATATGCGGGCCGCCTATGACGCCTTCGACGACGCCACCAAGGCGGAGATCGAAGACCTGATCTGCGAGCATTCGCTGATCTACTCGCGGGAGACGCTGGGTTTCGGCGATCTGAGCGAGGCCGAACGGGCGACCATGCGCCCGGTGCGCCAATCGCTGGTGCGCACCCATCCCGTCAGCGGCCGCAAATCGGTCTATCTGGCGTCGCATATCGGCAAGATCATCGGCTGGCCGGTGCCGGAAGCCCGCGCCTTCATCCGCGATCTGACGGAGGCCGCGACCCAGCCCGCCTTCGTTTACCGCCATGCCTGGCGGCCCTTTGACCTCGTGATGTGGGACAATCGCTGCACCATGCACCGCGCCCGCCGCTTCGTGTCCACCGAAGTGCGCGACATGCGCCGCACGACGGTGGCGGGGACTGACACCACCGCCGCGCAAGTGCCATTGGCGGCGGAATAATGATTCGGAGATGACCATGGAAATCCGCGCCCTCAATCCCGGCTTCGTCGGCGAAGTCTCTGGTATCGACATCACCCAGCCTTTGACCCCGGCGCAGGCCGCGGCGATCGAGGCCGGGATGGATCAGTACGCGGTGCTGATCTTCCACGGCCAGCCCTTCACCGACGAGCAGCAGAAGGCGTTCAGCCTGAACTTTGGGTCGCTGGAGGATACCACCGGCGGCAATGTGACCAAGGCCTCGGAAAAGCGGCTCGGCGCGTTCATGGCCGATGTGTCCAACCTCGGCCCCGACCACAAGCCGCTGGCCCGCGACGACCGCAAGCGGCTGTTCAATCTGGGCAATCAGCTATGGCACTCTGACAGCTCATTTCGCGCGACGCCGGCGAAATACTCGCTGCTGTCGGGGCGGATCACGGTCGATCAGGGCGGGCAGACGCAGTTCTGCGACATGCGCGCCGCGTATGATGCGCTGGACGCGGCCACCAAGGCCGAGATCGAGAACCTGATCTGCGAGCATTCGCTGATCTATTCGCGCGGCACGCTGGGCTTCACCGACCTGTCGGAGGCGGAGCGGGCGATGTTCAAGCCCGTCCGCCAGCGGCTGGTGCGGGTGCATCCGGTGACCGGTCGCAAGTCGCTCTATCTGTCATCGCATGCCGGAACCATCATCGGCTGGCCAGTGCCGGAGGCGCGGGCCTTCCTGCGCGATCTGCTGGAGCATGCGACGCAGAAGCAGTTCTTCCACGCCCATAGCTGGCAGCAATACGACCTGGTGATGTGGGACAACCGCAGCACCGTTCATCGCGTTACCCGCTTCGACGACACCAAGGTGCGCGACATGCGCCGCACGACGATCGCCGGGGAAAGTATGACGGTGGCGCAGCTGGCGGCCTGAGGGGGCTCGACTACCCCCGCAATTCCCCCGCCTTCACGCTGGCGATCGCGTTCGTCAGCACCTGAACGATCACCTCGTCCGACACGCTGCGCGACAGCAGCGCCATCGCCCCGCCCAGCAGGGCCGACGCAATCGCCACCGGCGGCACGTTCTGTCCGCTCATGTATTCAATTGCCTTGTCCACCACGGACCCCGCGAGGCTGAGTTCGGCGGGCGGGGTGTCGTCGTCATTGGCAGCCATCAGTTCGCTCCTGTTGATTCTGTTTCGTCCTGTTCCGCCGCCTGCATCATCCACATCCGGGCGTAAAGCCCGTCCTGGGCCAGCAGCGCGGCGTGGCTGCCGCGTTCCGCCACGCGGCCATCCTGCAGCACGATGATCTCATCGGCATCGACGACGGTGGACAGGCGGTGGGCGATCACCAGCGTGGTTCGGTCGCGCGCCACCGCGCGCAGGGCGGTCTGGATGTCCTGCTCGGTTCTCGTGTCCAGCGCGCTGGTCGCCTCGTCCAGGATCAGGATGCGGGGGTTCTTCAGGATGGTGCGGGCGATGGCGACGCGCTGCTTCTCCCCGCCCGAGAGCTTCAGGCCGCGCTCACCGACGCGGGTGTCGTAGCCTTCGGGCAGGCGCAGCACGAAATCATGCACCTGGGCCGCGCGGGCCGCGGCCTCGATCTCCTCCTGGGAGGCGCTGGGTCTGCCGTAGCCGATATTGTAGCGGATGGTGTCGTTGAACAGCACGGTGTCCTGCGGCACCACGCCGATGGCAGCGCGCAGACTGTCCTGCGTCATGTCGCGGACGTCGCGGCCATCGACCAGCACCCGCCCGCCGGTGACATCGTAGAAGCGGAACAGCAGCCGGCTGATGGTGGATTTGCCGGCACCCGTCGGCCCGACGATGGCCAGCCGGTGGCCGGCCGGGACGGTGAAGCTGACCCCTTTGAGGATGGCGCGGTTGGGCTGGTAGCCGAACTGCACGTCCTCGAACCGGACCTCCCCGGCCGCGCCATGGGCGGGCAGAACCACCGCGCCGGGGCGGTCCACGACCTCCTGCTCGACCTTCAGCAAAGCGAACATCTGCTCCATGTCCACCAGCCCCTGCTTGATGGTCATGTAGACCATGCCGAGGAAGTTCAACGGCTGATACAGCTGAATCAGATAGGTGTTCACCAGCACGAACTTGCCGATGGTCATGCCGCCATCGTGCATGTCCTGGGCCGCCATCAGCATGATCGCCGTCAGGCCGATGGCGATGATCGCCGCCTGGCCGAGGTTCAGCATGTTCAGCGACACCTGCACCCGCACCGCCGCCCGCTCATAGCGCGCCAAAGCGCCGTCGTAGCGGTTGGCCTCGTGGTCCTCATTATTGAAATATTTGACGGTTTCGTAGTTCAGCAGACTGTCGAGCGCCTTGGTGGAGGCGTCATTGTCGGTGTCGTTCATTGTCCGCCGGTAGCGCCCGCGCCGGCCCGCCAGCAGCGTGGTGTAGGCGACATAGGCGATGACGGCGACCAGGGTGACGACGGCGTAGCGCCAATCGAACATCTGCCAGATGATGACGGTCACCATCACCAGCTCCAGCGCTGTCGGCACGACGTTGAACACCGCCAGGCGTAGCACCGACTGCATGCCCAGCACGCCGCGATCGATCACCCGCGACATGCCGCCGGTCTGGCGGTCCATGTGGAAGCGCAGGCTGACCGCGTGCAGATGCCGGAAGGTGCGCAGCGCCAGCAGCCGCACCGCCCGCTGCTGGACGGAGGCAAACAGCGCGTCCCGCAACTCCCCAAATCCCGCCGCGCCAATGCGCGCCAGCCCATAGGCGCAGAGCAGCAGCACCGGCACCGCCAGCATCGCCCCGTCCTTCGGGGCCAGCGCATCCACCACCCGGCCATAGAGGACCGGCACATAGACCGTCACGATCTTGGCCAGCAGCATGAAGACCATCGCCACCACGACGCGCAGCCGCGCGCCGGGATTGCCGGCTGGCCATAGGTACGGGGCCAGCGACAGCACGGTCCGCATGCTGCCGTTGTTGACCCGAAGCTCCTTGGGCAGGGAAACCGGGGGAACCGCCGCTGAGGCGCCGCCATGATGTGGTCGCATGACCAGACATGTGGCACGCTGGCGCCCCAATTGAAAGGCAACCCGCTTGGCCGAAGTCACTGGATTCATGCGCCACGTGCGCGCCTGCAATACCGCCGTGCTGCCGGGGGAGCGCCTCCCCTTTCTGCTATCGGGCGCCCCCGTGGGCTGGGTCCGGATCGGCCTCGCGGACGCGTTGCTGGCTTTTCCCGATGTCAGCCGCGACGCGGCGGGCGTCAACCTGGCCCGCCCGGCCGCGCTGCCGGGCATCGCCAAAGCCCTGGCGGACCGCGGCCTGTTCCGCTGGCGGCGGGAGGCGTTCGACGTCCACGCCGTGTCGGGCGGCCCGGTCCTGAGTCAGATCGACCGTGGCGCCATCCCATCCTTCGGGATCGAAGCCACGGGGGTGCATATCAACGGGCTGGTGGAAACGGCGGACGGGCTGCATCTGTGGGTCGCCCGCCGCGCCGCCGATAAGCTGCTCGATCCCGGCAAGCTGGATCACATCGTCGCCGGCGGGGTGCCGGCCGGCTATGGCCTGATGGAAACCATCGTCAAGGAAAGCGGGGAGGAGGCCTCGATCCCCCCCGCCCTCGCCGCCATGGCCCGCCCGACCGGTGAAATCCGCTACGCGATGGAGCGTCCGGAAGGACTGCGCCGCGACCATCTTTATTGCTACGACTTAACCCTCCCCCCGGATTTCGTTCCGGTCGTGCATGATGGGGAGGTTGAATCCTTTGAACGATGGCCGATCCGGCGGGTGTTCGAAACGGTGCGCGATACCGGCGCATTCAAATTCAATGTCAATCTGGTGCTGATCGATCTGTTCATCCGCCTGGGCATGATCACGGGCGATGACGCGGCCGCGCTGCGCGCCGGCCTGACCCGGACCTGACCGGCAGGGGTGAGACTTCTGGTACGCTTCAGCCCGGTCTACACTCGCGCCAGTCGGCGCATAGCCGGCACACTCAGGAGGATTCGAGTCCATGGCTTTCTTTGAACTTCGCCAATACAAACCCCATCCCGGCAAGCAGGACGCCTGGGTGAAGATCATGGAAGAGGAAATCATCCCCTTCCAGGTCTCCAAGGGCATGGTGATCTGCGGCAGCTACAAGGGTGAGACGGATGAATCCGTCTATGTCTGGATCCGCCGCTTCGACAGCGAAGAGCAGCGCGTGCAGCAGTACAAAGACGTCTACGAGAGCGAATACTGGAAGACCCAGATTTCGCCGCGCGTGCCCGATCACATCGACCGTTCGGCCATCGTGGTGACCCGTCTCGTCGCGACTCCCCGTTCGCCCGTGCAATAATAGCGCGCTGCCATGGCGGGCTCGCCCCGCCATGGTTCAGGCGGCCTCCCGCGTTCCCGCCCGCCCCAGGATGCGTTCCAGGTGGCGTTGGAAGCTCGGGGATCGGCCCTCGGCCTGGAATTCCACATGCAGGTCGCCGTTACTCTCCCGGCTGCGGACGATGAAGGGGGCGGTCGCATCGTTGCCGGCCTGATCCAACGTCAGGGTGGCCTGGCCATCCAGCGGCCCATCCCACTCCGTTAACCAGGCACCGCCAAGGGACAGATTGCGGACCCGCGCTTTGCGGCGCGCACCGGTTTGGGTCTGCACGGTGCAGGGTTCGTCCACGATGATCCGTGATTGCATACGCCGTTCGGCATCCGCCGTGGCCGTGCGAACGACCCTGACGACGGTTGTCCGCAAGGTTTCGACATTGCTGGCCAAGGCCGATGAGCCTTGCCGCATATGTCCCGCCTGGTCGCCAACGGAAACAGCGTCGCGCGACACCTCCGCGATGCTGTCGGCCACCTGCTGCGCGGCGGTCGCGGTCTCCGTCACATTGCGCGCGATTTCCTGCGTCGCCGCTGCCTGCTGTTCCACCGCCGCGCTGGTCGCGGCCTGCATTTCACTGACCTGGCGGGTGATTTCCTCGGTGGAGTGCGCGGTCTGGCGGGCCAGGCTTTTGACCTCGCTGGCGACCACCGCGAAGCCCTTACCGGCGTCGCCAGCCCGTGCGGCTTCGATGGTGGCGTTCAGCGCCAGCAGGTTGGTCTGGCCAGCGATACCGCCGATCAGCTGCACAACGGTTCCGATCCTGTCGGCGACGCCGACGAGCTGGCCGAGGGTCTCCTGCGCCAGGCGGCCGTTGTCGACAGCGCGTTTGGACACCGAGGCGGCCTGCGCGACCTGCGCCGAAATCTCCCGGATGGAGGCCGTCAGTTCCTCCGTCGCAGCCCCCACCGCCTGGACATTGACCAGCGCCGTTCCGGCGGCTGATGCGACTCCCTCGGCCCGCACGCCGACGCGGGCGGCGATATCGGCCATGCCGACAGCATCGGTCGCCATCGCACCGGTCTGCTCCACGACCGCATCCATGGCCTCTCGCGCCGCCGTCTCCACCCTGTCGGCCATTCCGATGATGGCGGCACGGCGTTCGGACACGACCCGTCCTTCCTGTTCCTGTCGTTGCGCGTTACTGAACACCAGCCGGGCCCGCATGGCGCGCAGCAGGTCGACGACCCGCCAGAATTCACGCGCCGCCGGCTGCGGAATGTCCTGCGTCATTTCGCCGGCGGCGATGGATTCGAAGTGCCGCGTCAGATCGTCCAGCGGCCGGCGGATCGCGCGCATCAGCAGCCACCCCATGGCCACCGCCAACAGGCCGGTCCCGAGCGCGGTGCCGGCCACGGTCCAGATCCGATAGGAGAAGGCGCGGGCCGAGCGGGTATATTCCTCCGCCGCGACCCGCTGCTGGAGGCTGATAAGCTCGTTGAGCGTGCCGCGCAGCGTCGTCAGAACCGGTGAAACCCGCTCGAAGATCTGCGCCTCGAGCGCACCGCCGGCGCCTTGTTCGGCCAGTTGCAGGGCCGGCAGCAAGCCTGTTTTTCGATAGAACTCACGCTCACGTTCGAAGCGGCGGGCCAGGATGGTTTCGTCCGGCGTCAGGTAGGTGCCGGTATAATCCGCCCAGACCTGATCGATCCGTGCCAGGTTCGCCCTGACCTGCTTGTCGTATCGCTGAACCGAAGGGGTATCGCTGCGAAGGGCCGCCACGGCGGCATTGAGCGCCTGCGAGTTCTCATGCAGCAGCACCATGATCTCACTGAGCTGACCAAGGCAGACGACCCGGTCTTCGTAAACCGTGCGAAGTGACTCGTTCGACCCCGCCATGCCCAACAGGCCCGCGCCGCCAACCAGGACGATGCCGAGGATCATCGTCGTGAAAATGGCCGCCAGCCGGCCGCCGATACTCCGCCAGCCGACACCAAGCCTGGCCCACAAGCCGGTTCGGACCAACGCGCCATCGCGCAGCGCCCAGCCTTTGCCGCCCGCTTGCATGCTGGCATAGGCGCTTTCGGCGTGGGTGATGGCCGCGCGTGTCGGCCGGCCGCGAATGGACACATAGCCCTTCAGAACGCCGTCTTCCGTCACAGGGGTCACATTGGCCCGCACCCAGTAGAAACCACCGTCCTTGGTGCGGTTCTTCACCAGCGCCTCCCACGGGCGGCCGGCTTTCACGGTGTCCCAGAGATTGGCGAAGGCCCGTTCCGGCATATGGGGGTGGCGCACCAGGTTGTGCGGTGCGCCGATCAGTTCGTCGCGCGTGAAGCC
Organism: uncultured Acetobacteraceae bacterium; assembly: GCA_903918315.1. Taxonomy (GTDB): domain Bacteria; phylum Pseudomonadota; class Alphaproteobacteria; order Acetobacterales; family Acetobacteraceae; genus Rhodopila. Next base: position 10,796 of record CAIXEA010000152.1, read on the forward strand.
GCTGATGGCGACGAACGTGTCATTGGCGAAGGTGATCCGGCCGCTGGTATCGGTTTGGGAAACCAGCGGCTCCGTCTCCGGCACCTCGGTCTCACGCTCGTTGATCGGCTGGTTGTCACGCATCAAGCCACTCCTTCAGCCCCTTGGCCTCGCGGCATTCAAGAGGAAAAAGGTTAACCAATCGTTGATGACGACGCGTTTTTTTTCGTTCGGCGCGCGAACCTCAGAGCGTCACCGCCGAACCATCCGCATACAGCGCTTCGACCAGCGCCGCCCGGCGATCCAGCACCGCGCGCTGGTTGATATAGCCCTTGTCCGTGATCTCCCCGGCGTCGATCGAAGGGGCCTCATCGAGGATCAGCAGCCGGCCCGGCACCATGGAGCTGCCGGCCTGGCCGCTGGCCCGCATCGCCGCCAGGCCCCGGCGCAGATGCGCCCGCACCCCATCGGCGTCCAACCCGAGCGCGGCCTGAGCGGCGGGGTTGATGAACACCAGCGCCCCCAGCTCCGCCCGTTCGTGGCCGGTGAGGACCGCATCCTGCACCAGCGGGTCGCAGGCGGCGATCAGCGCCACCCGCACCGCACCCACATGCACCCAGGTGCCCGAGGTCAGCTTGAAATCCTCCGCCACCCGCCCATCGAACACCAGCCCCCGGCTGGGATCGTCCGGATCGGCCAGTTTCATGGCGTCGCCGATTTTGTAGAAGCCTTCATCGTCGAACGCGTCCCGGGTCAAATCCTCGCGCCGGTAATAGCCTGGTGTGACGCAGGCGCCGCGCACCCGCACCTCCAGCTTGCCCGCGGCGGGCACCAGTTTGAGCTCATTCCCCGGCCCCGGATTGCCAATCAGGCCGGCGCGTTCGGCGTGAAAATGCACGCAGGTCGCCATGGGGGCGGTTTCGGTCGAACCCCAGGCGGACAGCATCGCCACCGCGCCGCCCTTTTCCGCCCGCGCCAGAGCGTCCAGCCGATCCCACAGATTTTGCGGCAGGGCCGCGCCGGCGTAGAAGATCACGTCCAGGCGGGCGAAGAAGCGCCGGCGCAGATCCGCGTCGGCCTCCAGATGCGGCAGCAGCAGGTCGAAGCCACGCGGGACGTTGAAGGTGATGCTGGGGGAGATCTCCCGCAGATTGCGCAGGGTGGTCTCGATAAACCCCGGCGCCGGCTTGCCGGTGTCGATATACAGCGTGCCGCCGGCCCGCAGCACCATGTTGAACGTGCCATTGCCGCCGAACGTGTGGTTCCAGGGCAGCCAGTCGCACAGCACCATGGGGCGGTCATCGACGAAGGGCCATAGCTGCGCCCAGCTTTCCTGGTTCGAGCACAGCATGCGCTGGGTGTTGATCACCCCCTTCGGCGTGCCGGTGGAGCCGGAGGTGAACAGGATCTTCGCCACCGTGTCCGGGCCGACCTGGGCGAATGCGGCATCGATCAGCGGGCCGGGCCGGTGCGCCAGCAAGTCCGCCAGCGGGGTCGCCACCGCACCCACCGCCGCCAGCGCCGGGGCGAAACGATCCGGGTCCTGGGCGAACACCAGCCCCGGATTCAACAGCGCGAAGATCCCTTTCAGCTTCGCATGATCCCGCGACATCAGCGAATACGCCGGGGAAATCGGCGCCACCGGCACCCCGGCCTGCATCGCGCCCATGGCCAGCAACGCATGATCCACCGAATTATCCGACAGGATCGCGACGGGCCGTTCGGGGGAAAGACCGCGTGTCAGCAGGGCCGCCCCAATGCGGCGCGCGGCGTCATGCGCCGCGGCGTAGGTTACCCGGCGCCAGCCGTCACCGGCGCGTTCGGCAAGCCAGGTTTGATCGGGGCGGTCCGCCGCCCAGCGGGCCAGCCACTGGCCGACGGACGACGCATAGGGCCGCAGCCTGTGCGCGGAGCGCAGCAGGATCGAACCATCGCCGCGGCGTTCGGTTTCGATCGCCGCCGGGGCGAAGGGCAATGAGGATCCTGGTCGCGTTTCCATGCGCCATTGTACCCAGCCCGATGCCAGCGGCAATCGGGCCGGGGCAGTGCTCAGCCCGCAAGGGTCGTCGCGATCTCCGCCAGGCTCGGCACCCGCTCGGCCGGGCCCATCGCGGCGAGGGTCGGCCTGGCGCGGAAGGTCCGCGCGGCGGCGCGCTGGACGTCCGCGGTGGTGACGGCGTTCAGTTTGGCGATGGTCTCCTGCGTTGGGACCACACGGCCGAAGACCTGCATCTGGCGGGCCAGTTGTTCGCAGCGGCTGCCGGTGCTTTCCAGCGACATCAGCAGCGACGCCTTCACCTGGGCGCGCGCCCGGGCGAGTTCGGCCTCCGACACTTCGGTCTGGACCTTGCGCAGCTCTTCCAGCGTGACCGGCATGACCTCCGCCGCTTCGCTCTCACCGGTGCCGGCATAGATGCCGAACAGCCCGCTATCGGCGAAGGGGGAAGCGAAGGAGTAGATCGAATAGACCAGCCCCCGCTTTTCGCGGATTTCCTGGAACAGGCGCGACGACATGCCGCCGCCGAGCAAAGTCGAAAGCAGCAGCGTCGGGTAGTAGTCCGGATCGCCATAGCCGACAGAGGGGAAGCCCAGCACGATATGGACCTGATCGAGGTCCTTATCCTCCCGGAACTCGCCGCCCCGGTATGCGGCCCGCGCCACCGCCGGCGGCATATCCGCCGGCAGATCGGCGAAGTGCCGGTTGACCAGATCCAGGATCGCACCGTGCTGCAGATTGCCGGCCGCGGCTACGACCACGTTGGAATGGGCGTAGTTGCGCTTCATGTAGCCGGTCAGCATGCCGCGCGGCATGGTGCGGATACCCTCCTCCGTGCCCAGAACCGGGCGCCCCAGCGGCTGGGTCGGATACGCGGCTTCCTGGAAATGGTCGAAGATGATGTCGTCGGGCGTGTCGTTGGCCTGGCCGATTTCCTGCAGGATGACGCCGCGCTCGCGCTCGAGTTCTTCGGGTTCGAAGGTCGAATGGGTCAGGATATCGCCGATGATGTCGGCGCCGAGGGCGGTGTCTTCCTTGAGGACCTTGACGTAATAGGCGGTCTGCTCGCGAGCGGTGTAGGCGTTGATATGGCCGCCCACGGCCTCGATCTCTTCCGCGATGGCGGCGGCGGAGCGGCGTTCCGTGCCCTTGAAGGCCATGTGTTCGAGGAAGTGCGAAACCCCATTTTCTTCCGCCGTCTCATTGCGCGATCCGGAGGCGACATAAGCGCCAAACGATACGGTCTCGACGCGGTCCATCCGCTCGGTCACCACAGTCAGGCCGGAGGGGAGGCGGGTCACTTGAATAGGGTCGGTCACGGGCGGGGGGACTCCTGGAGCCTTGGTCTGGCGTATTGCACCACCCAATAGGTGGCGGCGGGGCGGCGCGCAATCAACCGCTCATGCCCCGGTGGACAAAATCATGCGGCGTGCCCCTGGACCATCCGTGCAAAATGCGCGGAATTCTGCTACGATGCCAGGATCGCGTGCGCCCCCGAGGCCGCTTCGCCGCCGCGCAACAAAGGCATGAGACCGTGAGCCAGCACCGCCGCCAGGTCCACCGCACCTGTACGCCATGGGCCCTCGCCCTGATGGCTGCCATGGCCGGGCAAACCGCGCGGGCCGCCCCCGCCGACTACGACGGTGAGTGGCAGTTCGCGCTGACATGTTCGGAACGCCTGGATGGCGCCGCGCCGGACGCGGATGCGGCGGGCTTTGAGCGTAAGATGGGCAAGGTCGTCATCACCGATGGCCGGTTCGCGGTGTCCCAACGGTTGAATCCCCGGGCGGCCAACCCGTCCGAATACGACTGGGCCGGACGAATCAGCAACGGCGATCTGACCCTTGTCGGCAAGAGCTATAACCTCGCGTTCCGCGGGCATGCGGACTGGCATTTTACCGGCAAAAGCACCTCGACCGCGGCGCTGCGTGCGACGGGGGAGCAAACCGCCACGGCCAAACTGCGAACCTGCGCGGTGACATTGACCTCGGTGAAGCCGGCCGCGGGGAGCCTCGCGGCCCTGGGCGGGACGCCGACCGTGGCGGTCGCGACGGCGGCGCCCGTTGCGGCACCCGTGGCCGCGCCAGTGACCCCGCCGGAGGCCAAACCGGTGCCGGCGCCGGACGCCAAGGCCCGGGCGGATCAGCAAAACGCCGATGCCGCCGCCAAGGCCCGGCAGGCCGCTGACGCCAGGCTCAAAGCGGAACAACAGGCCGCCGCCGCGAAAGCCAAAGCCGAACAACAGGTCGCCGAGGCGCGCGCCCGGGCCGAGCAGGCGGCTACCGCCCAAGCCAAGGCGGACCAGCAGGCCGCCGAGGCGAAGGCCAAAGCCGAACAGCAGGTCGCCGAGGCGCGCGCCCGGGCCGAGCAGGCGGCGGCCGCCAAAGCAAAGGCGGACCAGCAGGCCGCCGAGGCGAAGGCGCAGTCCGACCAACAGCGCGCCGATGCCCGCGCCCAGGCCGAACAACTGGCCGCCGCCCGCGCTCAAGCCGATCGGCAGGCCGCCGAAGCGCGCCAGGTCGCGGAGGCCGAACGGCAACAGGCCGAAGCCCGCACCCGGGCGCAAAAAATCGCGGATGCCCAGGCCGCCGCCGAGCGCGACATCGCGGAGGCCCGCGCGAAAGCCGATCGGCTGACCACGGAGGCCATCGCGACGGCGCAGCAGACCGCGGAACGCCAGATCGCCATGGCCGCTGGCCCCAGCGATCCGATGCGCAGCACGCCGCGGCTCGACCAGCAGAGCACCGACGCCATCACGACGGACGCGCAACGCCCACCGACGTTGCAGACCGCGCCAGGCCTGGTCGGGCGGGTCGACCCGGCGCCGCTGCGGCCACTGGTGAATGACCCGGTCCCGAACGACGGCAAGGCCCAATCGCGGGTCGCTCTGGTGGTCGGGGTCAGCGCCTATCAGCACATCCAGCAACTGCCGAACACCATCAACGATGCCCGTTCCGTCGGCGCCAGCCTGACGCATGTCGGCTTCGACGTGGAAACCATCTTCGATCCCGACCGCTCCCAGTTGGAAGCCGCGGTGCGCCGCCTGGGTCAGCGCGCCCGGGGCGCGGATGCCGCGCTGTTCTTCTATGCCGGCCACGCGATGGAGGTGGCCGGACACAACTGGCTGATCCCCATCCAGGCAGACCTGCGGTCAGAGCGCGATGTCCGCTTTGAAACGATGGATACCGAGGCCGTTCTGGAACAGTTGGACGGGCAGGCCCGGGTGTCGATGGTGATGCTGGATTCCTGCCGGGAAAATCCATTCAAACGCATCCTGGCCGCGACGTCGCGCGGGATCGACATGAGCGCCGGACTCGCCCCGCAACGGGCCGCGGTGGGCACTCTGGTCGTCTATTCCACGGCGCCCGGCACGGTGGCCGCGGATGGGCACGGGCCGAACAGCCCCTTCACCACGGCGCTGATCCGCCACATCGAAACGCCTGGCGTGGAAGTCCGCCAGATGCTGTCCGACGTCCGCCAAGAGGTCCGCAAAGCCAGCGGCGGCCGGCAAATACCCTGGGACAGTTCGTCCCTCGAAGGGGAGTTCTATTTCCGTCCGCCCGCGCCAGGGACCGCCGCCCCGTCCGGCCTGGCCGCCTCGCCGCCAGGCCGTGAAGCGGAGGTGGTGTTCTGGGAGTCCGTCAAAACCAGCGACGACACCCGCGACGTGCAGGCCTATCTGAACAAATATCCCGACGGCGTCTTCGCGGAACTGGCCCGCAATCGCCTCACCCGCCTTGCGACGGCAAGCAAGACGGCCGTCAAGACGAAATAGCGGTCACGCCCGATTCCGCCCGACCAGCGCCCGCACCTTCGCCTCCACCGCCGCCAGATCATTGGGCAGCACGGTGAATTGCTCCTCCCGCCCATACAGATCCGCCATGCGCGGCGGCAGGGGCGGGCGCAGGCCGGTTGCGCGTTCCATCGCGTCGGGGAATTTGGCGGGATGCGCGGTCGCCATCGCCACCGTGGGAATGCCGTGCCCCGGCGCATGCGCCCGCGCCGCGGCAATGCCAATCGCGGTATGCGGGTCCGCCAGATAGCCGCAATCCGCGTGCAACCGGCGGATTTCCGCCTCCGTTCCCGCATCGTCCAGCCGGAACCCGTGCAGCACGCCGCGCGCGCGGTGCCACACCGCATCCGCGACCGGCATGCGGCCGGTTTCCCGGAAGGCCTGCATGGTCCGGGTCAGGGCCACCGGATCGCGCTCCAGCAGTTCAAACAGCAGCCGCTCGAAGTTGGAGCTGACCTGGATGTCCATGCTGGGCGACAGCGACGGTTCCACGGGCACCATCGACATGTCGTTGGCGTCCAGGAAGCGGTAGAGGATGTCGTTGCGGTTCGATCCCACGATCAGCCGCGCCACCGGCAAGCCCATGCGCCGCGCCGCCCAGGCCGCCAGGATATTGCCGAAATTGCCGGTGGGCACGCTGAACGCGACCTCCCGGTCCGGCGCGCCCAGCGCCAGGGCCGCGGCGACGTAATAGGGGATCTGCGCGGCGATGCGCGCCCAGTTGATGGAATTCACCGCCGACAGATGCACCTCGGTCCGGAACGGCGTGTCGGCGAAGAGTGCCTTCACCAGGTCCTGGCAGTCGTCGAACGTGCCCTCCAGCGCGATGTTCCCGACATTTGGCGCCAGAACGGTGGTCATCTGGCGCCGCTGCACCAGGCTGGTGCGCTCATGCGGGTGCAGGATCATGATGTCCACCCGATCCCGCCCGGCGCAGGCCTCGATCGCGGCGGAGCCGGTGTCGCCGGAGGTGGCGCCGACGATCGTCACCCGGGCGTCGCGCGCGGTCAGCACATGGTCGAACAGGCGCCCCAGCACCTGCATCGCCATGTCCTTGAACGCGAGGGTGGGGCCGTGGAACAGTTCCTGCGTGAACAGCCCGGTTTCAAGCTGCACCAAGGGGGCGACGGCGGGGTGGCCGAACCCGGCATAGGCGTCACGGCAGATCTGGCGCAGCGTGTCGAAGGGGATGGAATCGCCCACGAAGGGCTGCATCACCCGCGCCGCCAGCGCGTGGTACGGCAGGCCGCGCATCGCGCGCCAATCCGCCGGGGTGAAATGGGGCCAGGATTCCGGCACGAAAAGCCCGCCATCCTCGGCCAGGCCAGCGAGCAGAACGTCGGCGAAGTCGCGTGCGGGCGCCTGCCCGCGAGTGGAAATATAGCGCATGGGCGGTGTGTAAAACTTTCCGCCGGGAACGGCGAGGGGGGCGGTGCGCGACCACCCCCCTCACTTTCACATCAGTTGGTCGGGAAGTGGCACTTCTCGTTGACCGGATGCAGCACCTGCGCGACCGGGGTGGTGGCGACCAGCTTGTAGAGATCCCATTCACCCGTGCTCTCGGCCTTGGTCTTGACCTGGAACAGGTAGGCCGGGAACTCACCACGGCCGTCTTCGCGCACGCGGCCGGCGCCGAAGGCGTCGTCGTCGGTCGGGATCGACTTCATGCGCGCGATCGCGGCCCGGCCGCTCTTTTTCGCTTCCACCGCGCCCATCGCCTGCGCCGCTTTCAGATAGTGGCGGGTGATGCCGTAGGTACTGGCATGCGCCTGGTTCGGGTAGTTCTTCGGGGATTTCGGCACCAGCCGCTTGGTGAAGGCGCGGGTACGTTCGTTCAAGTCCCAATAGAATGTTTCGGTGGTGGTCAGACCGGCGCAGGTTTCCACACCCAACGAGTGCACGTCGGTCATGAACAGCAGCAGCGGGGCGATTTTCATGGTCTTGGTCAGGCCGAATTCAGCCGACTGCTTGATGCAGTTCTGGGTATCCAGGCCCGCCATCGCCAGGCCCAGCACCTTCGCGCCGCTCGCCTGCGCCTGGGTCAAATAGGACGAGAAGTCCGTCGTATCGGGGAACGGGTAGCGCAGGTCGCCCTTCACCTCCCCGCCGCCAGCGAGCACCACTTCCTTGGTCAGATCGGCCAGCGACTGACCGAAGGCGTAGTTGGCGGTGACGAAGAACCAGGACTTGTGACCCTGCGCCATCAGCGCGCCACCAGTGGAATGGGCGTTCTCGTAGGTATCGAAGCTCCAGACGATGGAGTTCGGGCTGCACTGCGCATCCGTCAACGCCGCCACGGTGGCGGAGGCGTTGAGCATCATCTTGTCCTTCTCACGCGCCACCTGGGCGACGGCCAGCGCCACTGAGGATGTGGGGACGTCGATCACCCCGTCCACGCCCTGATCGAACCACTGGCGCGCGATCGAAGCCGCGATGTCCGGCTTGTTCTGATGGTCCGCGCTGATGATTTCGACGTCGAAGCTGAGGTCGCTCTTCATTTCCTCCAGCGCCAACTGCGCGGCGGCGACCGAGGTCGGGCCGGTGTTGTCGCGATAGGTGCCGGACAGATCGGTCAAAACCCCCAGCTTGATCGTCGGCCGACCCTGGGCGCGGGCGCCAATGAGCGGAACGGAGGAGAGGGCGGCAGCGGTGCCAAGCAGGCCCCGGCGTGAAAGCGACATCGTTTGAGTCTCCCAGTTGGAGTATTTTGCTGATAACCGCGGGGATCGCGGGTTTCAGGATCCGTGAAGCCGGCCTTCTACGCGGGAAAGCACGGGGGGCGTCAAGGGGTGGCACACGCGATCGATGAGGCCGGAACCCCCCTCCCAGGGGCGGCAAAAGTTCGGCCGGCGGCGGGGGGATGTTTCACTTGTTCGCCGCCGCCGCCTTTTCCCGCCGCCGGTGCCAGCCCTCCATCAGTTGCAGCACCGTCGCAGCCGTTTCCTCAATCGATCGGCGGGTCACGTCGATGACCGGCCAGCCGTGGCTGTTGCACATGCGGCGCGCCCAGAGCAGTTCCTGCTTCACCGCGTCCTCATCGACATATTCCGTCCCGCCTTGCCGCGCGAAGCCGGCCTGGCCGCCCGCGCCGATCAGCCGGAGGCGATGGCGGCGGATTTCGATCAGGGCCTGGTCGTCCAGGGTCAGGCCGATGACCGGACATTTCGCGGTGGCGAGGCCGGGGATTTCCGGCGTGCCAGGCACCAGCGGCACATTGGCCGCCTTGATCCCGCGATTGGCGAGGTAGAAACACGTCGGCGTCTTCGAACTGCGCGATACCCCGACGAGGATGACATCGGCCTCCGCCAGATTGGTGTGGGCCTGGCCATCGTCATGCGCCAGCACGTAGTGCATGGCGTCGATGCGCTTGAAATAATCCACATTCAAAACGTATTGCCGTCCGGGGCGGGCGGCGGCGGTTTCACCGATATATTCCTGCAACATGTTCATCACGGGATCGAGCACGTTCACGATCGGCAGGTTCAGTTGCTGGCAGGTTTTTTCCAGCTCCGAACGAAGCCCCTGATCGACGATCGTCGATAGCACCGGGCCCGGCTCATGCTCGATGCCTTCAATCACGCGGTGCAACTGGAAGCGGGTGCGGATCAGGCTCCAGCGGTGATGCACGACATCGGCGTGCTCAAACTGCACCGTGGTGGCGCGGGCGAGCGAATTCAGCGTCTCCCCGGTCGCGTCGGAGACCAGATGCAGGTTGATTTTCTGAGTTTCCATGGATCGATGGTACTGGCGCGCCCCACCCTGTCAACGCATCTTTGCACGCGCTACGCTGGCACCAACCCAAGGAGAGGCCGCCATGACATACGTCGCCCCCAACTCCGTGCAGGCACGCGATATCGCCAGCATCGTACATCCGCAGACCAACCTCGCCACGCATATCACCCAGGGACCGGTGGTGATCGGCAGCGGCCAGGGTTGTTTCGTGACCGACGACAATGGGACCGAATTTCTCGACGCCGCGGCCGGGCTGTGGTGCGCCTCCCTCGGCTATGCATCCGAACGGCTGGCCCGCGTCGCCTATGAGCAAATGCGCAAGCTCGGCTATTACCACCTGTACCGCGGCACCACGAACGAGAACAGCGTCGATCTGGCGGAGAAGCTCCTGTCAATCGCGCCGGTGCCCATGAGCAAGGTGCTGTTCCAGTGCTCCGGCTCGGAAGCCAATGACACCGCCATCAAGCTGGTCTGGTACTACCATGCCGCCATCGGCAAACCGAACAAGCGCAAGATCATCGGCCGCCGGATGGGCTATCACGGCTCCACCACCGCCGCGATCAGCGCGTCCGGCAAAGCCGACATGCACGCCGATTTCGGCCTGCCCCTGCCGGGCTTCATCCATACCGAATACCCCCACTACTACCGCGACCATCAGGAAGGGGAGAGTGAGGAGCAATACGCCACCCGCCTGGCCGACGCCTTCGAGGCCCTGATCCTGCGCGAAGGCCCCGAGACCTGTGCCGCCTTCATCGGGGAGCCGGTGATGGGCGCCGGCGGCGGCCTGCCCCCGCCGCGCACCTATTGGGACAAAATGCAGGCGGTGATCCGCAAATACGACCTGCTGTTCATCGCCGATGAGGTCATCTGCGGCTTCGGCCGCACCGGCAACATGTGGGGATGCCAGACCTACGACCTGAAGCCGGACATGGTGTCCTGCGCCAAGGCCCTCTCGGCCGGGATGCAGCCGATCTCGGCGCTGATGATCAATCAGCGGGTGTTTGAGGCGATGCTGGATGAAAGCCGCAAACTCGGCAATTTCGCGCATGGTTTCACCTATGCGGGCCATCCCGTGACCACCGCCGTGGCGCTGGAAACGCTCCGCATCTACGACGAAATGGACATGATCGCGCATGTCCAGCGCGTCGGGCCCTATCTACAGGAAACCCTGGCGACGCTGATGGATCACCCTTTGGTGGGGGAAGTCCGGGGCATCGGCATGATCACGGGCATCGAACTGGTGGCCGACAAGGCCACCCGCGCCTTGTTCGACCCGGCCCGCAAAGTCGGCGCCAGAGTCGACCATTTCGCCCGCAAGCATGGGCTGATCGCCCGCCTGATCGGGGATCGCGTCGCCTTCTCCCCGCCGCTCATCATCACCGAAGCCGAAATCGACGAAATCGGCCGGCGGCTCCGGCTGGCGCTGGATGAGACCTGGGCGGAGCTACAGTCCGGCGCCTTACATCTCAGGCATCGTCGGCGTCGAAGCCCACAAGGCGCAGCGCGCGGCCCCTGATCCCACGCAGCCCCGCCGCGTGGATCAGGGCGTCTTCCTGGCCGTGTGTGACCCAGACCTCTGACGCGCCGGTATCGTCCAGCGTCGCATTCAGCTCGGCCCAATCGGCATGGTCGGAGATGATCAGCGGCAGCTCCGCCCCACTGGCCCGGACGCGATGGCGCACGCGCATCCAGCCCGAGGCATAGGCGATCACCGGATCAGTCAGATGATCGAGCGCCGAACCGGGCGGGGCCAGTACGATGGCACCGGCCAGTTCGTCCCGGGATGCGGCGCTGGCCAGCCGGGTGCGGCCGAGTTCAACCCCGAAGCCGCGATAGATCGTGCACATCGCCGCCAGCGCGCGATGCAGGAAAATCGGCTGATCCCAACCCGCGCCCCGCAGCAAGGCGATCAGGCGCTGGCACTTGCCCAGAGAATAGCAGCCGATGACATGGGTCCGGCGCGGGAACAGCGAAAGACTGTCCAGCACCCGTTGGATCTCCGCCGCCGCGGGCGGATGGAGGAAGACCGGCAGACCGAACGTGGCTTCCGTCACGAACACGTCGCAGGCGATGGGTTCGAAGGGCGCGCAGGTGGGATCCGCGGCGCGCTTGTAATCGCCGCTCACGACCGCGCGGCTGCCGCGATAGGCCATGGCGATCTGGGCGCTGCCCAGGATGTGGCCAGCCGGTTGCAGCCAGACCTGGACCTCCCCGAGGGTGATGACCTCCCCATACGCCAGGGCTTGCTGGGTTCCGCCGGCCCGGCGTTCCCCCATGCGGGCCCGCATGACGGCCAGGGTTTCCTGCGTGGCCAGCACGGCGCGATGGCCCGGGCGGGCATGATCGGAATGGCCATGCGTGATGATCGCGCGATCCACCACCCGCACCGGGTCGATGAAGAACCCGCCGGGCTCGCAATACAGGCCCTGTGGCAGCGGCTTCAGCCAGGTCTCGGGATGCGGCATGGGTGGCATCATGGACCGCAATGGCAGGGTCTGTCGCGTTGTGCCTATGCTCCGCCGCATGACGGAACCATTAACAGGGTCATTGCCGGAACCCTTCGCGGGTTGGTTCGCCGCCCAGGGCTGGACGCCAAGGGCGCATCAATGCGCCATGCTCGACGCCAGCCGGGCGGGCGACAGCGTGCTGCTGATCGCCCCCACCGGCGGCGGCAAGACTTTGGCCGGGTTCCTGCCCAGCCTGGTGGCGCTCACGGAAACGCCCGTCGAAACCCTGCACACGCTCTACATCAGCCCCCTGAAGGCGCTGGCCACCGATATCGCGCGCAACCTGATGCGGCCGGTGGACGATATGCGGCTGCCCATCCGCATCGAGACCCGCACCGGCGATACGCCGGCCAACCGCCGCGCCCGGCAAAAAGAGCGCCCGCCGCAGATCCTGCTGACCACGCCGGAAAGCCTGGCGGTGCTGCTGTCGCTGGCGGACGCGGAGGCATTCTTCCGGCATCTGTCCTGCGTGGTGATGGATGAGGTCCACGCCCTCGCCGGGACCAAGCGTGGCGACCAGCTGGCCCTGGGCGTGGCGCGGCTGCGGACACTGGCGCCGGGGATGCGTTGCGTCGGCCTGTCGGCGACCGTCGCGCATCCCGATGCGATCCAGGCCTTCGTGGGGGCGCGGCGGGTGATCGCCGTGGCCGACGGCGCGCCGCCGCACCTGTCCGTCATGATCCCACCGGGCGAACTGTCCTGGGCCGGGCATATGGGCCTCGATTCCGCCCCGCAGGTCATGGCCCGCATCGCCAGCACGGCCATGACGATCGTGTTCGTCAATACCCGCGCCCAGGCCGAGCTGATGTTTCAGGCGCTCTGGAAGATCAATGACGCCACGCTGCCCATCGCCCTGCATCACGGATCGCTGGAAATCGAGCAGCGGCGCAAGGTGGAGGCGGCGATGGCGGCCGGGCGGCTGCGGGCGGTGGTGGCGACGTCCTCCCTGGACCTCGGCATCGACTGGGGCGGCGTCGATCAGGTCATCCAGGTCGGCGCCCCCAAGGGGGTGTCCCGCCTGTTGCAGCGGGTCGGGCGTTCGAACCACCGGATGGATGAGGCCTCCCGCGCCATCCTGGTCCCCGCCAACCGGTTCGAGGTTCTGGAGTGCGAAGCCGCCATCCTGGGTGTTGCAGCGCATGAGCTCGACGGCGATCCGCCGCGCCCCGGCGGGCTGGACGTTCTGGCGCAGCATCTGCTGGGGCTCGCCTGCGCGGCCCCGTTCCTGCCGGACGATGTCTATCAGGAGGTCATTTCGGCCGCGCCCTACGCGAACTTGTCCCGCTCGGACTTCGACGACGTGCTGGCCTATGTCGAACATGGCGGCTACGCGCTGGCGGCGTACGAACAATGGCACAAATTGTTTCGCGACAGTGAGGGGCGGATGCACGTCCGCTCCGCCCGCATCGCCGCGCAGCACCGCATGAATATCGGCACCATCGTCGAGGCACCGCTGCTGAAAGTACGGCTGGTGTCAGGCCGATCGCGGATCGGACCGACATTGGGGGAGATCGAGGAGTATTTCGTGGGCCTGCTGCGCCCCGGCGACACCTTCATGTTCGCGGGGCGCTTGTTACGCTTTCTACGGCTGCATGAAATGGTCGTCGAATGCAGCGAAGGCGGCACCGGGGAGCCGATGGTGCCGGCCTATGAGGGCGGGCGCATGCCGCTGACCACGAACCTCGCGGATCGGGTCCGGGGATTGCTGCAGAACCCCGGCCGCTGGGATGTCTTCCCCGAACAGGTGCAAGACTGGTTGCGCATGCAGCGGGCCTTCTCCCGCATGCCCGGCCGCAACGATTTGCTGGTGGAAACCTTTCCGCGCGGGGATCGGTGGTACCTCGTCGCCTATTGTTTCGAGGGCCGCAACGCCCATCAGACCCTCGGCATGCTGATCACCAAACGCATGGAGCGGTTCGGCTTCGCGCCGCTTGGCTTCGTGGCCACCGACTATGTCCTGGGGATCTGGTCGGTGCATCCGCCCCGCGACGTCGCCCGGTTGTTCGATGAGGACATGCTCGGTGACGACCTGGAAAGCTGGATGGCCGACAGCTCGATGCTGAAGCGCACCTTCCGCAACGTCGCCGTGATCGCCGGGCTGATCCAGCGCAACCATCCGGGGGCCGAGAAGACCCGCAAGGCGGTCACGGTGAACGCTGATCTGATCTACAACGTGCTGCGTCAGCATCAGCCGGATCACATTCTGCTGCGCGCAACCCGGGCCGACGCGGCGTCCGGCCTGATCGACGCCGGACGCATCGCGGCCATGCTGAAGCGGGTCAAAGGCCGCATCGTGCACATGGTTCTGTCGCGCGTGTCACCGCTGGCGGTGCCGGTGCTGCTGGAAATCGGGCGGGAGAGCGTGCGCACCGGCGATAACGAAGACGCGCTGCTGGCGGAGGCCGAGGCCATCATCGCCGAAGCGGCCGGCACGCGGGAACCACCCAGACCCAAGGCGGCCCGCCGCCGCGCGGCGCAGGGGGATTTGTTCGGGTAAGCCGGTCAGCCGAATCCGGCCAGCGCGAAGGGCCGCAAATCGTATTGTTGCTCCTTCGGGTCGCCTATCATTCCGGCGATGGCATCGCCGATGCCGGCGGAGTGTTTGAAGCCGTGACCGGAACAAGCGGACACGACCATGACCCGGCTCATGGCGGGATGCCAGTCGATCAGGAAGTTCACACCCGGTGCTTCGGTGTACAGGCAGGTTTTCACCGCCGTCAGCCGGGGGGACACGCCAGCGAACCGGCCTTCGACGAAGGCGCTGTGGAAGGCCGCGATCTCCCCGCCGGTGACGCCGGACTTCCTTGCGTCGGGATCGGTCCAGGCGGTGCGCCGCTCATCGGCGATCTTGACGCCGGTCGCGCCATGCGGCGTCGGGAATCCGTAGACATGCCCGCCGCCATGCGCGAAATGGCGGATATAGGTTGGGCATTTTTCGGGTTCGTACAACGACGGCTCATCGGCCTCAAACCAGTGCAAGACCTGACGGGTCGGGCGCAGCAGCCGATCGAAGGGGGCGCCGAGGAGTTTGGCGGTCCAGGCGCCGGCGGTGACGATGGCGAAATCGGCCTCGATCATACCGGCGGTGGTTTCGATCCGGACCCACGGGGTGCCCTGCGTCACGTCCAACACGACCGTGTTCGGAAGGACCGTGGCGCCGGCCCGCCGGGCTTCTTGCAGTTGCACGCGGATGCAGGCCTCGGGGTAAACGAAGCCCGCGCCAGGTTCGTAATAGGCTTCGTCGCGGTCATCGAGCCCGGTGAATTGCGGGAAGCGGCCGGCCAGTGCCGCGCGATCCAGGATTGCGTGCTCGATCCCATAGGTCTCCGCCACTTCGCGCGAGCGGCCGAAGAAGCGGGGCTTGTTGGGGTCGCCGGCGTCCTGCTCCTGCCCGATCACGACGCAGCCGCAATTGACCATCAGGGTTTCGCTGGTTTTCGCTTCGAGCTGACGCCAGATCTCATGGGAGCGGATGGCGAAAGGGGCGAAGGCCGGCCCTTCCCCGACGCCGAGTCGGGTGATTCGGGTTTCGCCATGGGACGAGCCCTGATCATGCGGCGGATCGAAGCGATCGATCCCGATGGCGGCGATGCCGCGCTGCGCGAGTTGATAGAGCGTGGCGGCGCCCATCGCGCCGAGGCCGATGACCACGGCCCCGTATCGTCTCCCCGCGACTGGCATCGGCACCCTCCTTCGGTCGTTCGCCATGGCGGAAGCTTAACACCACCGCCAGTCCGCACGCCACGCGCCCAGGCCGAGGCCGGATCCGGCGGGGCCGCTTTCACCCGCGCCCCGCGGGGGCACTTTCACCCATCAGCACGTACACGGCGGCGACGCCCAGCACGCAGGCGATGGCGCGCCGGCGGGTGAAACGCTCCCCCAGGAAAGGGGCCGCACCGGCGGCGGTGACCACGGGAATCAGTCCGACGACCAGGCCCGCCGCACCGGCCGGCATCCCGGCCGCGAGGCCGGCGTAGATGCCCGCGTAGTGCCCGCCCTGTAACAGCAGCCCGATGATCGCGGCATGCACCAACGCCATGCCGCGGGGCCAGGGCGCGCGGAACAGCCAGGCGAGCGCTGTCAGAAGCCCCGTGGCAAGGGCGAAGCGCAACGCCGTCACGGCGAAAGGGGGACCATGCCGGAGCGCGAGGGACCCGATGACGACCGCCGAGCTCCAGAGCGGGACGAAGGCGGCGCTGACCCAGATCGTGGGACTCGCGGAAGGGGGATTGGTCATCCGTGCGCCTGTGTCCGTGGCCATTCCGCTTGCGAATAATGATCACGGCGTCTGCCGGGCGCAGGGTAACCGCGGTGCCGGGCCCTGAGCAAGACCGACGGTCCGGTGCGCGCCGAAGCGGGGATTCCACCCGCGCCCCAGCGCGACGCATTCACCCGAAACCATTTGTCACGCCGCCTCCATGCTTGCACTGTGCACGACAGTTCGCTAACCCTGATGGTAGCGTTAACACACCGGCGAGAATGGCCGGAGACGGAGGAAACAATGTTCAGCAGACGCCATGCGTTCGGCCTCGCCACGGCCGCCCTTCTGGCCGCCAGCCCCGCGCTGGCGCAGCAGAAAATGGTCTTCAAGGCCTCCGACGTGCACCCGGAGGGCTACCCGACCGTGACCGCGGTCGAAAGCCTCGGCACCAAGCTGGAAAAGGCCACCGCCGGGCGGCTATCCGTGCAGATGTATGCCTCCATGCAGCTTGGCGGCGAGAAGGAAGCCATCGAACAGGCCCAGATCGGCGCCATCGCGATCGCCCGTGTCAGCGTCGGCGCGCTGGGCCCGGTGGTGAATGATCTGAACGTGCTCAACCTGCCGTTCCTGTTCCGCGACACCAAGCATGCCCAGACCGTGCTGGACGGCGCCATCGGGCAGGAACTGCTGGACGCCGTGACCAACCATCCGACCGCCGGGATCATCGGCCTCGCCTGGATGGATGCGGGCTCGCGCAGCATGTACGACACCAAGCGCCCGATTAAGTCGATCGAGGACCTCAAGGGCCTGAAAGTCCGCGTCATGGGCAATCCCATGTTCGTGGAGATGATGAACGCGCTCGGCGGCAATGGCGTGGCCATGGGCTATGACCAGGTGTTCACCGCGCTGCAGACCGGCGTGGTCGATGGGGCGGAGAACAACCCCCCCAGCTTCGTCTTCGACAACCACTTCCAGGTCGCGAAATACTACACCCTGACCGAGCATCTGATCGTGCCGGAGATGGTGGTGTTCTCCAAGCGCGTCTGGAACACGCTGTCCAAGGAAGACCAGGCCCTGCTGCTGAAATTCGGCAAGGAAGCGCAGGCGGAAGAGCGCGGGCTGTGGAACATCTATCAGCAGACCGCGCTGGATAAGATGAAGGCCGCCGGGATCATCATCGAGCCGATCGCCGACAAGAAGCCATTCCAGGACGCGGTGAAGCCGGTGTGGGACAAGTATGGCCCGAAATTCGCTGAGATGATCAAGCGGATCCAGGCGGTTCAGTAAGGCGCATCTGCCACATCCATCATCCTCGGGCGTGACCCGGGGACCACCCCAAGCACGGTGCCGGAACGGGTCCTCGGGTCACGCCCGAGGATGACGAACCGGGGGAACGAAACCGATGACCAACCTCTACCGCCGCGCGATGGACGCGCTCTATCTGGGCTGCGTCCTGCTGGCCGGGATCGCGATGGTGCTGATCTCCGTTGTTGTCCCCTGGGGCGTGTTCACCCGCTACGGGCTGAACAGCGCCTCGTCCTGGCCGGAGGCGATGGCGATCCTGCTGTCGATCGTCCTGACCTTCTTCGGCGCCGCCGCCTGCTACCGCCTGGGCCTGCATATGCGGGTGTCCTTCGTGCGCGATCACCTGCCGGTGCCGCTCGCCAGAGTGTCAGACCTGCTGGCTGAACTCCTGATGCTGGCGGTCGGGATGTTCATGACCGTCAACGGCTTCGCCCTCTGCCAGACCACCTGGAACCAGTCGATCGCGGAGTTCCCGGCCCTGTCCGTCGGCCTGACCTATCTGCCGATCCCGCTGGGCGGCATCTGCCTGATGCTGTTCGTGATTGAGCATGTCTGGATCGGGCGGGCGCCGGATCCCTTCGCTTCCGAAACCGGACATGGGGGGCACTGAGATGAACGTTCTGATCGTTATCGGTGTTCTGTTCTTCTGCATCACCATCGGGATGCCGATCGCCTATTCCTTGGGGCTGGCGGCGCTGGCGGCGGCCTGGTGGACGGATATCCCGATCGAGGCGGTGATGCTCCAGGTGTCATCGGGGGTCAGCAAATTCGCGATGCTGACCATTCCCTTCTTCGTGCTGGCCGGGGCCTTGATGGCCGAAGGGGGTATCGCCCGACGGCTTGTCGGCTTTGCCAATGTGCTGGTGGGGTTCCTGCGCGTGCGCGGCGGGCTGGCGGTCGTCAACATCATCGCCACAACCTTCATGTCCGGCATTTCCGGTTCGGCCGTCGCCGACATCTCCGCCATCGGATCGGTGATGATCCCGCAGATGGAGAAGGTGGGGTATCCCCGCGTGTTCTCCACCAATGTCACCATCAGCGCCTCGGTCCAGGCGCTGCTGATCCCGCCCAGCCATAACGCGGTCATCTATTCGCTGGCCACGGGCGGGACGATTTCGATCCTGAGCCTGTTTCTGGCTGGCGTCGTCCCGGGGCTGCTGCTGGGCTTCTCGCTGATCGTGCTGTGCCTGGTGCTGGCCTATCGCAACGACTACCCGAAGGGGGAGCCGATCCCGCTGCGGCAGGCGGCGAAGCTGGCGGTGGATGCGTTCTGGGGGCTGATCACGCTGATCATCATCCTCGGCGGCATTCTGGGCGGGGTGTTCACGGCGGTGGAGGCCGGCGCGGTCGCCTGCGTCTGGGCGTTCTTCGTGACCATGTTCATCTATCGGGAGTATCGCTGGCGCGACCTGCCGGGGCTGGTGCACCGGACGCTGCGCACGGTGGCGATGGTGATGACGCTGATCGCCTTCGCGTCGTCGGTTGGCTACATGATGGCGCTGATGCGGGTGCCGGCGCAGATCACGGCGTTCTTCCTGACGATCTCGCACGACAAGAACGTCATCCTGCTGATGGTGAACGTGCTGCTGCTGGTGCTGGGCTGCCTGGTGGACATGGCCCCGGCCATCCTGATCTGCACGCCCATCCTGCTGCCGGTGATGATGAACTTCGGCGTCGATCCGGTGCATTTCGGCATGATCATGCTCATGAACCTCGGCATCGGCTTGTGCCACCCGCCGGTCGGCGCGATCCTGTTCGTGGGCTGCGCGGTGGGCAAGGTACGGCTGGAAGACGTGATGAAGGAGATCTGGCCGTTCTATCTGGTCATGTTCTTCGTGCTGATGCTCGTGACCTATGTGCCGGGGATTTCGCTTTGGCTGGTGCGATGAGGGGGGTGGTGCGATGAAGGGCCTGTTTCTGGACGCGGTCGACGACCTGGCCTCGGTGTTCCAGCGCGTGTCCCGCGCGGGCGATCCGCCGGTCGATGTGAACGAGCAGGGCGATATCGACCCCGCCGCTTTGCCCGGCCTGATCGCCGGCTACGACTTCGTGCTGAACGACCACACCCAGATGCCGACGGAGGCCATGCGCGCCTGCACCGGGCTGAAGCACGTCATCTTCCTGGGCACCGGCGCGCGCAGCTACATGAACCCCGAGGAGCTGGCCGAACTCGGCATCACCGTCCACATCATCAAGGGCTATGGCGACACCGCGGTGGCGGAGCATGCCATCGCGCTGATGTGGGCCGCCGCGCGCGGGCTGGCGGCGATGGACGGCGGCATGCGGGCGGGCAACTGGCTGCGGACCGAGGGCATGGAACTGACCGGCAAGACCATCGGCCTGCTGGGCTTCGGCGGCATCGCGCAGGAGGTGGCGCGGATCGCGGGCGGGTCGGGCATGACGGTGCTGGCCTGGAACCGCTCCCCCAAGAGCGCGCCCGGGGTGACCTTCGTCGATCTGGACACACTGCTGGCGGAGAGTCAGGTGCTGTCGATCCACCTGCTGCTGAACGACGAGACCCGCGGTTTCCTGACGGCGGAGCACATCGCCCGGATGCGCCCGGGGGCGATTCTGGTGAACACGGCGCGCGGCGCGGTGGTGGATGAGGCGGCGATGATCGCGGCCCTGCGGTCGGGGCATCTGCGGCATGCGGCGCTGGACGTGTTCACGACCGAGCCGCTGCCGGCGGGGCATGAACTGACCACCCTGCCGAATGTGACCCTGTCGGCGCATAGCGCGTTCCGCACGCCGGAGGCCAGCGACAAGCTGCTGCGGATGGCGATGGACATTGCGTGCGGGTTGGCGTCCGGGGGGTCGTAATTGCCCCCTCCCCGTCCCTGTTTGGGGATGGTATGAAGGGTGGTCAGTGCCCGCCTGGCGGAATGGTAGACGCAGCGGACTTAAAATCCGCAGCTGGAAACGGCGTGCCGGTTCGAGTCCGGCGGTGGGCATTCCCCAATACATCGATATAAACATACGACTTTAAATCATATACCATTTTTGTTTTGAAATAATATTTGGATATGACGCCCGCCCTTGTGGCCCGGCACCCCGCTTCCTAAGCTCCCACCCACAAACCTTGTCCAAGGAGCCGCCATGAGCGACGCACTCCCGACCGCCACCCGCGTGTCGGACCCCGGCATTCGCGCCCTCTATCAGTTGGAAAACCGCTGGCAGGCCTGGCTGGATGTGGAGGCCGCGCTGGCCCGCGCCCAGGCCGAACTCGGCATCATCCCCGCCGCCGCGGCCGAGGCCATCGCCAAGGCCGCGCATCTGAACCTGATGGACCGCGCCCGCATCGATGAGGGCTTTGCCCGCACCGGCCACACCATCGTACCGCTGGTCTGGGAACTCAGCCGCGTGACCGGCGAAGAGCATGGCGGCTGGGTCCATTGGGGCGCGACCACCCAGAACATCACCCAAACGGGTGATCTTCTGGTCCTGCGCCAGGCGCACCAGGTCTTCCTACGCCTGATCGGGGAAACCCTGGCAGCCATGGCGGACCTCGCCGAACGGGGGGCGGATATGCCGATTGCCGGGCGGACGCATGGGCAGCACGCGGTGCCGGCGACGTTTGGCTACAAGGTCGCGGTCTGGATCGACGAGCTCATCCGCCATACCGAGCGTTTCAAGCAGGCCGCGCCGCGCCTGTTCGTCGCCATGCTGGGCGGTGGTGCGGGCACCTATGCCTCCCTCGGCAAGATGGGTCCGCCGGTGCAGCAGGGGATCGGTCGTCTGCTGGGCTTCGGTTCGATGACCGTGCCGTCGCGCGCCATCGGCGATCACCTGGGGGAGAATATCTGCCTGCTGGGCATGCTGGCCGCCACCTGCGGCAAGATCGGGCGCGAAATCTACACACTGATGAAGACCGAATATGGGGAGGTCGAGGAGCCCGTGCCCCCCGGCACCGTCGGATCCTCCACCATGCCGCAGAAGCGGAACCCCAAGCTCTGCCAGGACATCATCGCCGCGGCGGCGGAGATCCGCTCCTGCGTGCCCCTGGCGCTGGAGGCGATGACCACCGAGCATGAAGCGGACCGCACCACCAGCGTGATGTTCGATGCCGCCGAGGCCCGTGCCTGCATCGCCACCGGCGACATGCTGGCCCGGCTGGGGGAGATCATGCGGGGCCTGAAGCTCGACCCGAAGCGGATGCGCAGCAATCTGGATCTTGGCGGCGGGCTGATCATGGCGGAGGCGGTGATGCTCGACCTCGGCGCAGCTTTGGGCCGCCAGCACGCGCATGACGTGGTGTACGACTCCGCGATGGCGGCGGCGGAGCAGGGCGTGTCGTTCGGCGGCCTGCTGACGGCGGATCCACGGGTGACCGCGCATATGACGCCGGAGGCGATCCAGACGCTGTTGGACCCGACGGCCTATACCGGATTGTGCTCGGAGATGGCGCAGGAGGGCGCGGCGCGGGCCCGGGCAGCGGCGAAGGCGTTGGTGGGATGATCGAACGTTTGATGGTGCCGGGGCAGCTGGAACCGGTCAGCCACTACTGCCATGTGGTGCGGGCCGGCAATCTGATCTGGGTGTCGGGCGCGGTGGGGGTGAAGCCAGACGGCTCCATCCCCGACAGCGTCGCCGAACAGGCGGAGGTCGCCCTGGCCAATATCGACGCCTGCCTGAAAGCGGCCGGGGCGGCGGCGGAGCATGTGGTGAAGGTCAACGTCTACCTGACCGACATCGCCGATCGCGGGCTGATCAACCCGCCGCGGCAGCGGTATTTTGGGGAGCATCGGCCGGCCTCCACGCTGGTCGGCGTGGCGGCGCTGGTGCTGCCGGCGCTGAAGGTGGAGATCGAGGCGCAGGCGGTTATTCCGTGATGCGTCACCCAAGGCTGTGAACACGCGGTCGATTTTCGCGATACATGACCATCTGGATAGTCAGGAAGTGCCCGTGACCCGTGTTACCCTCGCCGACGCAAAGGCCCATCTCAGCGCGTTGGTCGACCAGGCTGTGCGCGGCGAGACGATCCAGATCACCCGCCGCGGCAAACCGGTAGCAGAAATCACTGCAATTGGCGCCGCGCGCGAGCCGATTGACCTGGGGTTGCTGCAAATCCTGACCGGGTCGATGCCACCGCAGGCAGTGCCAGCCCGGGCCTGGCTGCGGCGGCAACGGGATGAGGCGCGTTATTGACGGTCTACTTCGACACCTCGCTGCACGCTGGATCGACGGATGGCGGAAGCGGGTGCCACACTCGGCGTAGGGACGCACCTGCTCTGATCGAGGCGCTACTGCTGGTCTCGGATGGCTCGGGGGCTGTTGGCATCATCCGGCTCCGGTGAGCGCGGATGATCAGCCGCGCATGACCCGCAACGACAAAAAAGCCTCCATTGGATCGAAGTCCCTGTCATCGTGCAGCAGCGTATGGCCGTGCGTGAGGCAGAAAGCCCCGATGATGAGATCAGCGGTTTTACGCACCGTGATCCCGCGTGATCGCAACGCTCGATAAAACCGGGCGGCTGCCACGGCGAGTTCCGGCGAAAGCATGGGAGCGATCGGATACGCCCGGAGGCCCAGCTCGATCCTGGCAGCATGGATCTCGTCGCGCGCGCCTTGCAATAGCTCCAGCAGGATCAGATCGCCGATGAGTATCCGATCATCATCCCGATCGATCAGCAACGCGAGAGCGGCGACTGCCGGCGTATCCAGCCCGCGGAGATGCGAAATCCAGACCGAGCTATCGACAACGATCATGCGGGCGGATGATCCGCGCGGCCCTCCCGCATCGCATCAAGGTCGCCGTCCCATCCAAGTCCGACCAAATCGGCGAAGGCGGTCCGCCGCCGGTGCCGTTGGACGAGGCCACGCAAGGCTTCCTCAACCGTCGCCTTTTTGGTGGGTAGCCCGGCCGCCCGCATCGCATCGGCGAGAAGATCGTCGTCAATCTCGATATTCGTGCGCATGGTGGCCCTGTGTGTGTAGTTTCACCACATATTGCACATCAGCCTCCGCGATATCCACCGTGTTCCATCGCCTCTTGCCTTCCTGCCCCCAACCATGGAAATCGGCACCCAACGCCACCCGACCCGGAGCACCCTCATGACCCTAGACATCGACCACCTCCGCTCCTGGATCGGCAAGCAGGAAACCCTGACCGACCGCGCCACCCTGGTGCCGAACGCGGCGCTGTCGGCGACGCTGGACCGCGACGACCCGGCACCCCAGGCCGGCGATCCGCTGCCGCCGCTGTGGCATTGGCTGTATTTCCTGCCCCTCGCGCGACAGAGCCAGATCGGCCCCGACGGGCATCCGCAGCGCGGCGGCTTCCTGCCGCCCGTGCCGCTGCCGCGGCGCATGTGGGCCGGCGGGCGCTTCACCTTCCACAAGCCGATCCGGCTGGAGGAGAAGATGACGCGCGTTTCGACGGTGGCGGATGTGACGGTGAAGCAGGGCCGCGCCGGATCATTGTGCTTCGTGCTGGTGCGCCATGAGGTGCATGGCGAAGACGGGCTGGCTTTGATGGAAGAGCACGACATCGTCTACCGGGACGCCCCGGCGCCGAATGAGCCCCCGCCGGCGCCGAAAGCCGCGCCGGCCGATGCCGTCTGGCACCGCGACATCGTGCCCGACGACGTGCTGCTGTTCCGCTACTCCGCACTGACCTTCAACGGCCACCGCATCCACTATGACCGGAAATACGTCACCGAGGTGGAGGGCTACCCAGGCCTGATCGTCCA
This sequence comes from uncultured Acetobacteraceae bacterium, assembly GCA_903918315.1. Lineage (GTDB taxonomy): Bacteria > Pseudomonadota > Alphaproteobacteria > Acetobacterales > Acetobacteraceae > Rhodopila. The sequence continues at coordinate 34,998 of CAIXEA010000152.1, forward strand.
CGGCCCGCTGATCGCGACGCTGTTGGTGGACCTGCTCCGCCGCAACACGAGCGCGCCCCTGGCATCGTTCAAATTCCGCGCCGTCAGCCCGCTGTTCGACATCGCCCCCTTCGCCGTCTGCGGCCGCCCGGGGGAGAACGGGCAGGTGGCGCTGTGGGCGCGCAATGCGCAAGGCAATCTCGCGATGGAGGCGGAGGCCGTGGTGGGGTAAGCTGGGGACCCCACCCACGGAGAGAGGATGCCATGCGTAACCTCGGGAAAGCGACGCTTGCGCTCATGCTGCTGGCCACACCGGCCCTGGCGGACAGGATCGACGGCCATTGGTGCGCCCCGGACGGGGCGCGCCGCGTGCAGATCGACGGTTCGGCCATCGTCATCCCCGGCGGCCGCCAGCTTCAGGGCCTCTATGATCGGCATCATTTCAGCTACGTGGTGCCACCGCCGGAGGCCGCGGCGGGCAAGACGGTGGTGATGGACCTGCTGGGCGAAACCGCGGTGCAGGTGCAGTTCGGCGATGCCGCGCCGGAAGTCTGGACGCGTTGCGCCCCGCCGCTGAGTTGACCCCGACAGGAGCGGACCAGCCCCGCGATTTGCCTCTGGCCGCGATCCTTCATACCGTCCGTCCCAGCCAAAGACGCAAGCCATCAGGCAAGGACGGGAAACGGATGAGCGACACCACCACCACGCCGGGTGCCACCAAGGTGCCGCCGGCAAAAGCCAATCCTGATAGCTGGGAGGCTGAGCTCGCCGAACTGCGCCAGCGCCAGGCGCTCGCCCGCCAGATGGGTGGTCCCGACCGCGTCGAACGCCAGCACAAGGGCGGCCGCCTGACCGTGCGGGAGCGGATCGACAAAATGCTCGACCCCGGCACGTTCAAGGAAATCGGCAGCATCGCCGGCAAGGCGACCTACGACGCCAAGGGCAACATCACCGAATTCATGCCCGGCAACTGCGTCTTCGGGCGCGGCACCGTCGATGGCCGCCCGGTGGTGATCGCGGGCGACGACTTCACGCTGCGCGGCGGTTCGGCCGATGCCTCCATCAAGGGCAAGCCCAAGATGTCAGAGGAAATCGCCACCGAGTTCCGCATGCCGATCATCCGCCTGATTGAGGGCTCGGGCGGTGGCGGCTCGGTCAAGACGATCGAAACCACCGGCCGGGCGAACCTGCCGGGCGGGCTGACCGAGACAACGTCCTTTGACCTGGTCGCCAATCAGATGGCGCAGGTGCCGGTGGTGGGCCTCGGCCTCGGTTCGGTCGCCGGTCTGGGCGCGGCGCGGCTGGTGGCCTCTCACTATTCCGTGATGGTCAAGGAAATGGCCGCGGTCTTCGTGGCCGGCCCGCCGGTGGTGGAGCGGCTGGGCGAACCCCGCACCAAGCAGGAGCTGGGCGGCTGGGAAATCCAGCTCGGCTGCGGCGCCGTCGATCACGCGGTGGATACCGAAGAGCAGGCCTTCGACGCCGCGCGCAAATTCCTGTCCTATCTGCCGAGTTCCATCCACGATGTGCCGCCGCGGGTTATCGGCTGGGATGATCCGAACCGGGCCGATGAGTCGCTGATCTCGGTCATCCCCAAGGTCAAGAAGCAGGCGTATCATATGCGCCGGATCATCGAATCGGTGGTCGATCGCGGCAGCTTCTTTGAGATGGGGAAGATGTTCGGGCGATCGATCATCACCGGTTTCGCCCGCCTCGACGGCTGGCCGGTGGCGATCATGGCCGGCGACCCGCTGTTCGAGGGCGGTGCCTGGACGGCGGATACGTGCAGCAAGATCATCCGCTTCGTGGACATGGCGCAGACCTTCCATCTGCCGGTCGTGCATCTCGTGGATTGCCCCGGCTTCCAGGTGGGGCTGCGGGCGGAAAGCTCGGCGGTTATTCGCTGGGGCGTGCGGGCGCTGTCGGCGATCAACCAGACGACCGTGCCCTGGTGCAGCATGGTGGTGCGCAACTGCTACGGCGTGGGCGGACTCGGGCATCAGCCCGTGGGGCGGCTGGCGCTGCGCTACGCCTGGCCCTCCGCGAGCTGGGGCTCACTGCCGCTGGAGGGGGGAATCGAGGCCGCGTATCGTGCGGATATCGATGCCTCCGACGATCCCGCGGCCAAACTGGCGGAGATTGAGGAGCGTTTGAACCGTCTCCGTTCCCCGTTCCGCACGGCGGAGGCTTTTTGGGTTGACGAAATCATCGACCCGCGCGACACCCGCCGCCTTCTGTGCGATTTCGCGAACCTGGCCGGGCCTTTGCGGACCCCGGGACAGTCCAAATTCGGCATGCGGCCGTAGGGGGCGGACCGCGTGTCCGCATCCGTTAATGGCGTTGGGAACGCGTGAACCGCTTCGAGTGGGATCCGAACAAGGCGAGGACAAATCTCGCCAAGCATGGCGTTGCGTTCGAGGATGCGTGTATGGTGTGGGACGACCCACGGTACATACTGCGGCAGGATCGCCACGAGGATGGCGAAGAACGATGGCAGATCATCGGCTATGCGCACGGCGTCGTCATTCTCGTCGTATGGCACACCTACCCCGACCCGAATGACGAAGAGAGGGTCCGAATCATTGGCGCGCGCAAGGCGGAGCGAAGGGAACGGAGCGCCTATGAGCAAGGCATCTGACGCCGCGCAACGCGAACGCCTGCTGCGGCTCTCGTCGCTGCCTGATGAACTTATTGACACCGATGACCTTCCGGTGATCGCGGACTGGTCCACCGGCGTCCGTGGTGGTACGCCGGGCGAAATGCGGGCGCGGGCAGCGGCCCGACCGGCGCCGCCCTCTCCGATTGAGGCCTTTATCGCGCGCTGGCAGGGCGGGGAAGGTGGGCAAGAGCGCGCGAATTACGCGTTGTTCCTATCCGAACTGTGCGATGTCCTCGGCGTGCCGCGCCCCGACCCAGCTTCCGCCAATCACGAAACGAATGACTACGTTTTCGAGCGTTCGGTGCGGGAAAAATCCATCGACGGCAGCCTCTCGCTCGGCCGGATCGACCTCTACAAGCGTGGCAGCTTCGTCCTGGAGGCCAAGCAATCCCGCCAGATCGGCGGCAGCAAGGAAATCACCGGCCAGACGGACCTGTTCGGCCGCTCCGAACCGGCCCGACGCGGCACCCGCGGGGCGAATCGTGCCTGGGACGTGCTGATGCTCAACGCCCGCCGCCAGGCCGAGGATTACGCCCGCGCCTTGCCCGTGGACCATGGCTGGCCGCCCTTCATCCTGGTCTGCGACGTCGGCCATGTGCTGGAGGTCTACGCCGACTTCTCCGGCCAGGGAAAGAACTACGCCCAGTTCCCCGACCGCCAGTCGTTCCGCATCTATCTGGAGGATCTGCGCCAGCCCGAAACCCGGGAAAGGCTGGTCCGCATCTGGACCGACCCGTTATCGCTCGATCCCGCGCGCAAATCTGCCCGGGTTACGCGCGAAATCGCCGATCGGCTGGCATCGGTGTCAAAGGCGCTGGAAGCGGACCATCATCGGCCCGAAGACGTGGCGATGTTCCTGATGCGCTGCCTGTTCACCATGTTCGCCGAAGATGTCGGTCTGCTGCCCAAGGCGTCGTTCCGCAACCTGCTGGAACGTTGCGAACAGGACCCGGATCGGCTGCAACCGATGGTGGGGCAGCTCTGGGAGGCGATGGATCGCGGCGATTTCGCGATTGCCATTGAGGCGCGGGTCAGGCGCTTCAACGGCGAGTTCTTCAAGAACCGCACCGTGCTGCCGTTACGGCGCGAGGAGATCGGAGAACTGCGGCAAGCCGCATCGTATGATTGGCGGGAGGTCGACCCCTCGATCTTCGGCACGTTGCTGGAACAGGCGCTGGACACCGGGGAACGGAAACGCCTGGGCGCGCACTACACGCCGCGCGCCTACGTCGAGCGGCTGGTCGTCGCAACCGTCATCGAACCGCTGCGCGCCGACTGGGACCGCGCGCTGTCCACGGCCGAACGGCAGAAGGCGGAAGGCCGCATGAACGACGCGGTGGCGACGATCACCGCCTTCCATGAAGCGTTGTGCCGGACCCGGGTTCTCGATCCCGCCTGCGGCACCGGCAATTTTCTGTATGTCTCGCTGGAGTTGCTGAAACGGCTGGAAGGCGAGGTGCTGGAGGCGCTGGCCGACCTCGGCGGGCAGGAGGCGTTGAGCGGGCTGCAGGGCCATACCGTCGATCCGCACCAGTTCCTGGGGCTGGAGATCAATCCGCGTGCCGCCGCCATCGCCGAGTTGGTGCTGTGGATCGGCTATCTGCAATGGCATTTGCGCACCCAGAACGGGTTCCCGGGCGATCCGATTCTGAAGGCGTTCCGCAATATCGCGGTGAAAGACGCGGTGCTGGAAGGCGATCGCTCCGTCGTCATGCGCGGCGGTGTGGCGGTGGAGCAGGAATACGGCGCCCCCCGCCAACCCGCCTGGCCAGAGGCGGAATTCATCGTAGGCAATCCGCCGTTCATCGGCGGAAAGGATATTCGTGCCCGGTTGGGCGACGACCGAACCGAGGCGTTGTGGGCGGCGCACCCGGCGATGAACGAATCCGCCGATTTCGTCATGTATTGGTGGGACCACGCAGCCGGCTTGCTGACTCGCAAGGCGTCCGTGTTGCGCCGGTTCGGGCTGGTGACGACTAACTCCATCAGTCAGGTGTTCCAGCGCCGCGTGATGGAGCGGTATCTGACCGCGAAGGTGCCCATTTCCCTGGTGATGGCGGTGCCGGACCACCCCTGGACCAAGGCCGGCAAGGATGCGGCGGCAGTGCGCATCGCGATGACCGTGGCCGAAGCCGGCACCAGGGAAGGGCGCCTGCTGGAAGTCGTGCGCGAGGATGCGTTGGACACCGACGCGCCGCTGATCGAATTTTCAGAAACGGAAGGGTCGATCCATTCCGATCTGACGGTGGGCGTGGATGTGACCAAGGCGGTGCCACTGCGGGCCAACGAAGGGCTCTCATCACCCGGCGTGAAATTGCATGGTGCGGGGTTTATTGTGACGCCAGCGGAGGCCGGGTATCTTGGGCTCGGACGCCGGGCGGGGTTGGAGAAGCATATCCGGGAATACCGGAATGGGCGCGATCTGACGGCGCGGGCGCGCGGGGCGATGGTGATCGATTTGGATGGGCTTGGAATCGAAGAGATTCGCGATAGATTTCCGGAAGTGTATCAGCATGTCTATCTACGGGTCAAATCGGAACGAGATACCAACAACGAAGAATATGGCAGATTGAACTGGTGGTTGTTCGGTCGGAAAAACACGTTGATGCGTGGCTTCACGCATGGTTTGCGGCGCTACATCGCGACGGTGGAGACGCCCAAGCATCGCGTCTTCCAGTTCCTCGACGCATCGATCCTGCCGGATAATATGATCGTCGCCATTGGATCGGACGACGGGTTTATCCTGGGAGTACTGTCCGCCCGCATCCATGGAGTCTGGACCGCGATGCAAGGCGGGACATTGGAGGATCGGCCCCGTTACACAAAGTCGCTGTGCTTTGATCCGTTCCCGTTCCCGACTGCCGACGACCTCCAAAAACACCGCGTCCGCACTATCGCCGAAGACCTGGATGCCCACCGCAAGCGCGTCCTCGCCGACCACCCGCACCTCACCCTCACTGGCCTCTACAACGTGCTGGAGAAGCTTCGCGCCGGCACCCCGCCCGATGCCCTGGACAGGGCCGAGCGCCGCATCTTTGACGACGGCCTCGTGCTGATCCTCAAGGAGTACCACGACCGCCTGGATGCCGAGGTCGCCGCCGCCTACGGCTGGCCCGCCGACCTCGGCGACACCGAAATCCTCGCCCGTCTCGTCGCCCTCAACCGCGAGCGGGTGCGGGAGGAAGCGACCGGCCTCGTTCGCTGGCTGCGCCCCGAGTATCAGATCCCCCGCTTCGGCACCGCGCAGCAGAAAGCCCAGCTCGACCTCGCTGGCGGCGCGATGCGTGCGCCCCAGGCCGCGAAGACCAAGGCGACGTTCCCCACCGACGACTCGGCCCAGACCGCCGCCGTCATGGTCGCGCTCGCCTCCGCCACCGCGCCACTCGATACCGACGCGCTCGCGCTGCAATTCCGCCAGGGCCGCAGAATCGCCCCCAAAGTCGCCGCCGTGCTCGGGGCGTTGCAGCGTATGGGCTACGTCACCGCCACCAATGCCGGCCGCGCCTGGTCGCTGCGCCGCGCCGCCTGATCGCGCCGGCCTCACCGGCACCGTTCCATGTTATAAAGCGCTGCTGCTTCATCGCGCTGATTCGCGGTGAAAGACCGCTTGGATTCCGCCGCGAAGCTAGGCACGGCGCGAATGATTGCCCTCAGCCGTGACCCCGCAACCCGGCCCCCCGTTGCCGACAGGCTGGCCTGCGAATAGAGTAGTTGACTGCGCGACCGAGGAGCCTCAGAAGCCCCCGCGCGCGGGGCCAAGGGGGCGACCCCGGCCGGAGGAAAAGGAGTCCGACTTGCAGCCGACAGACATTCACGACCCCGACTACTTTCATAAGGTGGTCGACTGCCAGTGGGCCTGTCCGGCACACACGCCGGTACCGGAATACATCCGCCTGATCGCGGACGGCCGCTATGCGGACGCGTTCATGATCAACTGGAAGTCCAATGTGTTCCCGGGCATCCTGGGCCGCACCTGCGACCGCCCGTGTGAGCCCGCCTGCCGCCGTGGCCGGGTGGAGGACGAACCCGTCGCCATCTGCCGCCTCAAGCGCGTCGCCGCCGATTTCAAGGGCGATGTGTCCGGCCTGATGCCGCCGCCGCCCACGACTCGCAACGGCAAAAAGATCGCGCTGATTGGCGCCGGTCCGGCGTCGTTGACGGTTGCGCGCGATCTGGCGCCGCTGGGCTATCATATCGTCGTCTATGACGGTGATACCCGCGCCGGCGGCATGATCCGCAGCCAGATCCCCAAATTCCGCCTGCCGGAAGAGGTGATCGACGAGGAAGTCGGTTATATCACCGCGCTCGGCCCGGAAATGCGGCTGGGCCAGCGGGTCGATAGCCTCAAGGGCATTCTCGAAGAAGACTACGACGCGATCTTCGTCGGCACCGGCGCGCCGCGTGGCCGCGATCTCCCGATCCCCGGCCGCCAGGAAGCGGCGGCCAATATCCATATCGGGATCGACTGGCTGTCGTCCGTCTCCTTCGGTCACATCTCCAAAATCGGCAAGCGCGTGATCGTGCTCGGCGGTGGCAACACCGCCATGGATTGCTGCCGGTCGGCCCGCCGCCTCGGCGGCGACGACGTGAAGGTCATTGTCCGCTCCGGCTTCGACGAAATGAAGGCCTCCCCGTGGGAGAAGGAAGACGCGATCGGGGAAGACATCCCCATCCTGAACATGCTCGTGCCCATCGCCTTCATTCATGAAGACGGCAAGCTCGTCGGCATGACCTTCGACAAGGTGAAGGCTGAATACGACGCCCGCGGCCGCCGCAATCTGGTGTCCACCGGCGAAGAGCCGGTGTTCCATGGCTGCGACGACGTTCTGGTCGCCGTCGGCCAGGAGAATGCGTTCCCCTGGATCGAGCGTGATATCGGCCTGACCTTCGACGACCGCTGGGACATGCCGGTGGTGAACGAGACGACCTTCCAGTCCACCCACCCGAAGGTCTTCTTCGGCGGTGACGCGGCGTTCGGCCCGAAGAACATCATCTGGGCCGTGGCGCAGGGCCATCAGGCGGCGATTTCGCTCCACAAGTTCTGCCAGGGGGAGGACGTGTCCGTGCGCCCGCCGCCGGGCGTGACCGTGGTCAGCCAGAAGATGGGCATCCATGAGTGGAGCTACGACAACAACGTCTCCCTCGATCTGCGCTTCAAGGTGCCGCATCGCGATAAATTCGCGGCCCTGAGCGACATCAAGGCCGAGGTTGAGCTGGGCTTCGACATCAAGCTGGCCTTCGCGGAAGCGCAGCGCTGCCTGAACTGCGACGTGCAGACGGTGTTCGACGACAAGCTGTGCATCGAATGCGATGCCTGCGTCGATATCTGCCCGGTGGACAGCATCAGCTTCACCAAGAACGGTGATGAAGCCGATCTGCGGACACGGCTGAGCGCCCCGGCGACGGATCTGACGCAGGCGATCTATGTGTCGAAAGACCTGAAGACCGGCCGCGTGATGGCGAAGGACGAAGACGTCTGCCTCCATTGCGGACTGTGCGCGGAGCGCTGCCCGACGGGCGCGTGGGATATGCAACGGTTCCTGATCGACGTAGCCCAGGCAGGAAAAATGGGGGCGGAGAGCGCATGCTGCAGCAAGTAGACCGTCTGGAAGCCCTCCAGCGGGTTAACGATTTCGTCGTCAAGTTCGCCAATGTGAACGGGTCCGGTTCGGCCAGCGCCAATGCGCTGTTCGCCAAATCGGTCCTGCGCATGGGCGTCACCGCGACCCCTCGCAACATCTTCCCCTCCAACATCCAGGGCCTGCCGACATGGTATGAGGTCCGGATTTCGGAAGCCGGATACATGGGCGCGCGCGGCGGCGGTCCCGACCTGATGGTCGCGATGAACCCGCAGACCTGGGACGGGGACGTCGCCAGCATCGAGCCGGGCGGCTACCTGTTCTACGACAACACCAAGCCGATGCCGGAATCGAAGTTCCGCCGCGACATCGTGGTTGTCGGCGTGCCGCTGACCCGCATGACGAATGAGGCGTACAGCAACCCGCGCGAGCGCCAGCTGTTCAAGAACATCGTCGGCCTCGGCGCGCTGTCGGCGCTGCTGGACATCGATCCGGCGGTGATCGAGCAATTGCTGGCCGAGCAGTTCAAGAACCGTGAGAAGCTGATCACCGCCAATGTGCGGGCGCTCCACATGGGTCGCGACTGGGTCAAAGCCAATCTCGGCGATCCCGTCGGCCTGAAGCTCCGCAAAGCGGATTCCGTCGGCGACCGCATCCTGATCGACGGCAATGCCGCCGCCGCGCTGGGCGCGGTCTATGGCGGCGCGACGGTCTGCGCCTGGTATCCGATCACGCCGTCGTCCTCGGTGGCGGAGGCTTTCACCAGCTATTGCGCCCGCATGCGGGTGGATAAAGCGACCGGCAAGAAGAACTACGCCATCGTGCAGGCCGAAGACGAGCTGGCCTCCATCGGCATGGTCATCGGCGCGGCCTGGAACGGGGCGCGGTCCTTCACCGCCACCTCCGGCCCCGGCATCTCGCTGATGCAGGAATTCATCGGCCTGGCTTATTTCGCCGAGATTCCGGCCGTCATCATGGACGTGCAGCGCTCCGGCCCGTCCACGGGCATGCCGACGCGCACGCAGCAGACCGATATCACGGCCTGCGCCTATGCCAGCCATGGCGACACCAAGCATGTGCTGCTGATCCCCGAAGACGGGTTTGAGTGCTTCGAGTTCGGCGCTTTGGCCTTCGACCTCGCCGATCGCCTGCAAACCCCGATCTTCGTCATGCTCGATCTTGAGATCGGTATGAACGATCGCCTGACCAAGCCCTTCGTCTGGGATGACAGCCGCAAGATGGATCGCGGCAAGGTCATGACGGCGGAAGAGCTGCAGGCCGGCAAGAAGTTCGGCCGCTATCTGGATGTGGACAACGATGGGATTACCTATCGCACCTATCCGGGCACGCATCCGACCAAGGGCGCCTTCTTCACCCGCGGCACGTCGAAGGACTCGATGGCCCGCTACTCCGAAGAAGGCCACGACTATCACGAGAATATGGAGCGGTTGCTGAAGAAGCATAACACCGCCCGTTCCATGGTCCCCGCCGCGATCGAACGCAAAGCGAAACAGCCGACCCGTTACGGGGCGATTTATTATGGCTCGACGAGTCCGGCGATGACGGAAGCGGATGAGCAGCTGAACGCTTTGGGCGTCTCACTCGATCTGCTGCGCGTGCGTGGGTTCCCGTTCGGGGACGAAGTCGCGGCCTTCATCGAAGCCCACGACAAGGTCTTCGTGATCGAGCAGAATCGCGACGGTCAGATGCGCTCGCTCCTGATCAACGAGCTGGAAATCAACCCGAAACAGCTCGTCAAGATCCTTCACTACGATGGCACGCCCATCAATGCGCGCTTCATCTCCGGCGCGATTGCCCAGGCGTTGCAGATCGCCCAACCCGCCAAAGTGACTGAGGTGGTGTCATGACCTTCATTCCGAAGCCCAAACTCCATCATCCCGACCTGCAGAAGAACGCGCTGGGCTATACCCGCCGCGACTACGAAGGTCCGGTGTCCACGCTCTGCGCCGGCTGCGGCCATGACAGCATCAGCGCCGCCATCGTGAAGGCGTGCTTTGAGCTGGATATCGAGCCGCATCGCGTCGCCAAGATGTCGGGTATCGGCTGCTCGTCGAAAACGCCGACATACTTCCTGGGCGCCTCGCACGGGTTCAACTCGGTGCATGGGCGTATGCCCTCGGTCGCGACGGGTGCGAACCTGGCGAATAAGGACCTGATCTATCTCGGCGTGTCCGGTGACGGCGACAGCGCCTCCATCGGTCTCGGCCAGTTCGCCCATGCCATGCGGCGCGGCGTGAACATGGTCTATATCGTCGAAAACAACGGCGTGTACGGCCTGACCAAGGGCCAGTTCTCGGCCACCTCCGACAAGGGCGCCAAGTCCAAGCGCGGCGTGATCAACAGCGATGAGGCGATCGACCTCGTTGGTCTGGCCCTGCAGCTGGGTGCGACCTTCGTGGCGCGCAGCTTCTCCGGCGACAAGGCCCAGCTGGTGCCGTTGATCGAGGCGGCTTTGCAGCACAAGGGCATCGCATTCATCGACTGCATCTCCCCCTGCGTGGCGTTCAACAACCACGAAGGCTCGACCAAGAGCTTCGACTATGTCCGCGAACACAATGAGGCGCTGAACAGCCTCGATGTGATCTCGGGCCGTGACGAGATCACCGTCGATTACGAGCCGGGCACCATGGAAATGGTCACCCAGCACGATGGCTCGGTGCTGGCGCTGCGCAAGCTGCACACCAGCTACGACGTCAACGACCGCGTTGCCGCCCTGAGCTATATGCAGGAACGCGCCGCGGCGGGTGAGATCGTGACGGGACTGCTCTATGTCGATCCGAACCCGCGCGATCTGCATGCGCATATGGATACGGTGGAAACGCCCCTGAACGCGTTGGGCGACGACGTTCTGGTTCCGGGCGCCCGCGCGCTGGAACGGATCAACGCCGGGCTGCGGTAACCCCCGATGGAGGGGATCAAGGTCTGCATGTTCGACCAGTACGGTACGCTGGTCGACATGCAGGGCGGCCTGATCGAGGTTGCCCGCCCGTACCTGGCCTCCAAAGGCTGGGCGGGCAGCGCCAATTCCTTCGTCACCTGGTGGCGGCGGACGCATTACGAAAACTCGATGATCGACGCGCTGCTGGGCAAGCAGCACATCCCGTATCGCTCGATCGGGCATTTGTCGGTGACCCAGGTGCTGCGCCGCGCCGGGATCGAGCATACGCGGGCGGAAGTGGAAGCGCTGGTCGAAAGCATCGTCCGCCTGAAGCCCTTCCCGGAAATCCCGGCGGCGCTGGACAAGCTGCGGTCGAAATACCAGATCGCGGTGCTGTCGAACGGCGATCCGGACATGCTGGAAGATGCCAAGGCCTATCACGGCCTAGCGTATGACTTCACGATCTCGGTCGCGGAGGCAAATGCCTTCAAGCCGCATGTCGCGACCTATACCAAAGCGGCCGAAATCCTGGGGCTGCGGATGGACGAGATCCTGTTCGTGGCCAACCACGAATTCGACTGTGTTGGCGCCAAGGCCGCCGGCATGCGCGCCGCCTTCATCGATCGCCGGCAGCGCCCCTTCGCGGAATGGCCCTATCAGCCGGATGTCATCGTGCCCAATATGACGGCGCTGGCGGATATGCTAATCGGCGGTTAACCCCAGTTCAGGGAAGCCACGCCCATGACCGTCACCGTCCTGTATTCTGAAAAAATGTATGCCGACGATAGCGTGGAAACCCGCATCTTCGGTCCGCTCGTCCGCGTGATCTTCCCTGCCGAACCGACCACCAGCCTCGCTGATATCCCCGATGAGATCTGCGCGGAAGCGCAGGGGCTGATGATCCTGCGGTTCAAGGTGACGGCCAAGGATCTGGAGCGGTTTCCGCGCCTGCAGGCCATCTGCCGGATGGGCGTGGGCTATGACGCGCTCGACCGCGTGGCGGCCGCCGAACGCCAGATCAAGATCCTGAACGTGCCGGATTACGGGACGACCGAGGTCGCGGACCATGCCATCGCTTTGGCCCTCTCGCTCCGCCGCGGGCTGCTGCTGCATCACGATCGCCAGCGCGAGACCCCACCGGCGGCCTGGCGCTATATCGATGATCCACTGGTGCGCCGCGCCAATGTGCAGACCTTTGGAATCATCGGTGTCGGCCGTATCGGCTCCGCGGTCGCGACCCGGGCCAAGGCGTTCGGCTTCAAGGTCGTGTTCTTCGACCCCAACGTGCCGGCGGGTTATGAGCAGACGTTGGGGGTCGAGCGGGTTGGATCGCTCGAAGACCTGCTGAAGCAATCCGACGTGCTGTCGGTGCATTGCCCGCTGACCCGGGACACCCGCAACATGCTGAGCACCGCGCAACTGTCACTGCTGCCCAAAGGCGCCATCCTGGTCAACGACGCGCGCGGCCCGATCGTCGATATCGACGCCGCGGGCGCGCTGCTCAAAAGCGGGCACCTGGCCGGCGTCGGCCTGGACGTCGTGCCGGTGGAACCCCCGGTCGAGCCGGTGCCGGAGCTGATCCGCGCCTACCGCGCCAAAGAGGACTGGACCATCGGCCGCCTGATCATCACCCCGCACGCGGCGTTCTACAGCCCGCAGGCCTGGGAGGATATTCGCACCAAGTCGGCCGAGACGATGAACGCCGCGCTTCTGGGCCCGGTCGCGCAGAATGTGATCTCACCGGACATGTACTGAAGACGAGGGGGGAGGAGACCGCCTCCCCTCAGCCATTCCATTTCACCGGGCCGCGGAAGGGCCGCATGTCCGGATAGCCGCTGACCGCCCAGGCGCCATCGACCAAAAGGCTGGCGCCGGAGATATAGCTCGCGTCATCGCTCGCCAGATAAAGCGCCGGGGCGGCGATTTCCTCCGGTTGCGCCGGGCGTCCCATGGGAATTCGGGCGGTAAAGGCCGCCAAGGCGTCGGGGTTGTCGAAATGGCGGCGGGTCAGCGGGGTCTGGACCAGGCCCGGCAGAATGGCATTCACCCGGATGCCATATTCGGCGAATTCCAGCGCGCCGTTTTTGCTCAGCGCCTCAACGCCCGCCTTGGCCGACACATAGGCGGATCCGGCATGCATCGGCACATGCGCGTTCAACGACGCGATGTTGACGATGGTGCCACCGGTTTTCTGCCGCATCATCTGCCGCGCCTGATGCTTCATGCCCAGAAACACGCCTTTCAGGCAGAGGTCGACGGTGAAATCCCACTCCGCTTCGGACAGATCGACGATGTAGCCGGGGCGGGAGGCGCCGGCGACGTTGAAGGCCGTGTCGAGCGCACCGAAGCGATCGACCGCGGTGGCGATGGCGGCCTCGACATGCGCCTCCCGCGTGACATCGGCATCGACGCCGATGAAGCGCGGGCCGAGTTCGGTTTCGACGTCGCGCAGCGCGTCCTGGTTCACATCGGCCGCGATCACGGTCGCGCCCTCGGCATGCAGGCGGCGGGCGATGGCCAGGCCGATGCCCGATGCCCCGCCCATCACCACCGCGATCTTCTGTTTGAATCGCCCTGGCATCGCGTCCTCCTGTTTTTCGGTCTGCGTTAACTGATCCTTAACCTCAGCATGATCTCCTGGCGTCACGCACGCAAAGGTAGGATCGCATGCTCGTTACGACTGGCACACGGGTTTCTGTCCGCGGCCTGCTGTGGGATGTCGTCGAACGCCAGCCGTTGGGCGCCCAGGACCGCTTGCGGTTGCGTTGCGCCTCGGACGACCTGTCGGGGCTGGAGTGGGATTTTCTGCATCCGCGCGAAGCCGTGCAGCCGGTGCGGGCGGCCCTTGACCCGGAACAACCGGCGCCGCTGGCATCCTGGCGGCTTTTCCATGAGGCTTGCCTGCTGGAGCAGGTTCCCGGCGCGCGGGCGATCATGCTCGCCCAGCCGGGCCGTCTGACGATCGAACCCTATCAGCTCGTTCCGCTGATGCGGGCGCTGGAACTGCCCCGCCCCCGCCTGTTGCTGGCCGATGGCGTGGGGCTGGGCAAAACGATCGAGGCCGGGCTGATCGCCGCGGAATGGATCGCCCGGCGGCGCGCCCACCGCATCCTGATCGTCGCCCCGGCCGGCCCCTTGCTGCGGCAATGGGCGCAGGAGATGCGCTACCGATTCGGCCTGGATTTCACCGTGCTGGCCGATGCGGCCGCCTTGCGCGACGAACGCCGGGCAATGGCGCTTGGCGGCAACCCGTTCGGCAACCGGGCCTTCATCCTGACCGCGATCGACTTCGCCAAGCAAGAGACGGTGCTGGAAGAGCTGGAGCGGGTGTCGTGGGACCTCGTGATCATCGATGAGGCGCATCATTGCGTGGCCTCGACCGCGACGACCAATCGGGAGGCCACGCTGCGGCGCCGGCTGGCCGAAGTGCTGGCGCGTCAGACGGACGGCCTGCTGCTGCTGACCGCCACGCCGCATGACGGCTACGATCCGCATTTCGCCTCATTGATCGCCTTGCTGGACCCGGGTCTGGTCGATGGCGCCGGCGGCCTCGATGGCCTGGCCTACCGCAGGCACGTGATCAGGCGGTTGAAATCCCACATCGCCGACACCGCGACTCACCGGCCGCTGTTCCATGACCGGGTTATCATTCCTGTCCCAATCCGATCAGACGATGCCGCGGTGGGGCGCTTTCATCGGGCTCTGGCGGCGTTGGTGGAACCCCGGATCAGCAAGGGTGCGGGCACCAGGACATTCGCGGATGCGCTGGCTTTCGTGAGCCTGCTGAAGCGATCGGTCTCGACCATCGCCGCCTGCGTGCAGACCTTGCGCGTGGTCGCGGATCGCTATGCGGGGCTGGCGGACCAGGCCGAGACCGCGGCCATCCGCCGCGATCGCCAGCGGACGCTGCGGGCCTACCGGCGGCAGGCGCTGCGCTTTGGCGTGCTGGACTCCCAGGCTGAAACCGACATGGACCGATTAGAGGCGGAGGACATCGCGGCGGACCTGCACGCCACCGGCGCGGTCGTCGATACATTACGACACCTGATCGAACTCGGCGAGGCCGCCCGGTCGGCCGACCCAAAACTGGCGGCGCTGGTGACCGAACTGCGCCTGATCCGCGCCACCGAACCGAATGCCAACGTACTGATCTACACGGAATATGCCGACAGCCAGGCCGAAGCGGTGCGGGTGCTGCGCGCCACGAGCGGGATCCATGGGGCCATTCTGACCATTGGCGGCCAGGACAGCGAGGAAGCCCGTACGCTGGCCGCGGAACGCTGCGCCACCGAAGACGGCCTGATCCTGGTCAGCACCGACTCGCTGGCCGAAGGGCTCAATCTCCAGCAGCGCTGCCATCATCTGATCCATCTCGATCTGCCGTACAATCCGAACCGCCTTGAACAGCGCAATGGCCGCATCGACCGCTACGGCCAGGCTTTGCCCCCGGAAATCCGCTATCTTTGCCTGGCGGGCACGTTCGAGGAGCGGCTGCTCCTGCGGTTGATCGCCAAATATGAAAAGGCCCGCGCCCATCTGACCTTCATGCCGGACACGCTGGGCCTGACGGCGCCCGAGGATCAGCTGGGCCGCGGATTGCTGATGGGGCTGGCGGAAGAGCAGATCAGCCTGTTCCCGGACAAACCCGCCCCGCTGCGCACCCTGGATCTGGCCGCCGGCGCGGATCAGACCGAGGCCTATCGCGACCTTCTGCACGAGATCGACCGCGCCTATGAGGGGTTCGACCGCCTGGCGGCCCGCCATGGCTGGTTTGCCGGGCAAGGGTTGAACGCCGGCGCCGCGCAGATGGCGATGGCGACAAAGGCCGGGCAGACCGCCGCGCGCGACGCGGCCCGCGTGGATCTGCCCGATTTCCTGTCCCGCGCGACCAACGGGCCGCTAGAACCTGCCCGGTGCACAAAGGTGCACCGCACAGGCTCTAATCGATTGTTTAATCCCGTGATTCACGGCTCCGGTGATTCCACCTCCGCCGATCACGCTCTAACCGACGGGGCACTGGCCGGTCGCGTGCATCCGGCCGTGCGCCAGACCATCAGCATGATCCGCCGGGTCGGCGACAACCGGGTCAGTGTCACCCGGGGGGATCAACTGGCCCTGCTGCTCACCTACTCCATCGACATCAGCGGCCCCCGGCACCTGGCGTTGCGGCGGGTGATCGCGGTGCTGCTGACGGAGCATGGCGCAGCGGTCACGCTCGACACACCGGATCAGTGGCTGCCATTCGGGGACCCGGATCGGACGCTGCACCGGCCCGATGCCTGGCGCCTGTTTTCGACCTGGGCGCCGGCACGGATGCACGAGGCCGAGGCGGCCGCGGCGGCGGCGATGGGCGTCATTGATGCGGCGTTCATCGCCGAACAGCAGGCGACGCAACAGGCTGAGCGCACCCGTCTCGACGAATGGCTGGAGCGGCGAGCCGATCGGCTGTGCGGTCCGCGCCGGATCATTGTGCCCGATTTGTTTGGTGATACGCCTTCGGGCCCCGCCTGGCCCCATGCCAGCACCGCCGCCGCCCGGCTCGCGGGGTTCGCGGGCGACGCCTCGGTCACGGGGGAGGCGCGGCTGGAAGCAGAGGCGCTCGTGTCGCTGTATCGCCAGCGGTGCCAGGACATCGACCCGCCCTACCAGTCCAGCGTGTACCCGCTCGGGCTGCTGATGCTGGTGCCGGCATGCGCCTAGATACGGGTGATTGCTCGGTCGCCGGCCCCGGTCTGCCGGAGCCGTTCCTGCGCTTCGAACTGGCGCCCACGCTGACGCGGCTGGGCTTGTTGACGGAGCCCGACCCGGCGGGTTGGCTGGCCCTGCGGGCCGGCGTCCGAAGCCTCGGCCGGATCGCCGGGCCGCAACGGGTGCATCAACATGTGATTGTCCCACTGGCCCGTCTGCTGGGATACGAACCGCCGAACCGGGGCGCGCCGGTGACGACGCGGGATGGGCCCGAGGATGGCGGATGGCTGCTGAGCGGGCCGGACAGTACCAGCCTGCGGGTCTGGCCGGTGGGGTCTGACACCGTGCTGGATGCGCCCCGGCGCAGTGGCCGCGCCTACCGGTTCAGCCCGTCCCGGTCCGCATCCCGGGTTCTGCGGGCCCGGGGCGAATGGGCCGGCGTGATGACCGATGGCCAAACGCTGCGCCTGCTGCTGTGTGAACCTGGGGAGCCCGACACCCATCTGAGCATTCCCCTCAGTTGCTTTGCCGATGCCCGGCCACCGGATGCGGCCCGACTGTTCACCGCCCTCTCCGCGCCGCCGGGCGTCGCGGCCTTGCCGGCGGTGCTGGCGGCGGCGCGACTGCACCAGACCCGGGTCACGAACGAACTGCGCCGCCAGGCGCGCGGGGCGATCGAGGGCTTTCTGCAAGCCGTGCTGGACCGCAATCCGGCGCACGGCGCGACGGCCGCCGCCATCTGGGCAGAAGGGCTGGTGCTGGTCTACCGCCTGCTGTTCATTCTGAAGTTGGAGAGCGCGCCCGCGGATGGCGGCGCCTTCAGCTTTGCCGCGACACAACTCTGGCGGGGGGCCTTGTCCCCCAATCAGGCGCTGGGGCCGCTGGTGCGCCGGCATTTGGACCTGGGGCATGACACCGGCCGCATGCTGGAGGACGGGCTGCGCACCCTGTTCCAGGTGTTCCGCGACGGCCTGTCCTGCGGCGGTCTGTCGATTGCTCCCCTGGCCGGCTCCCTGTTTGGCCCGGATGCCGCCCCGACCCTGGATGCGATGCCCTGGGGTGAGCGGGCCGTGGCGCTGCTGTTGGATCAGCTCCTCTGGACGACGCCCAAGGGCCGCCCACGGGAACGCGTGCATTATGGTGCGCTGGATGTGGAAGATCTGGGCCATGTCTATGAGGCGCTGCTGGAGCTGGAGCCAGGCATCGCCATCGGACCCATGGTCCGGATCCGGCGGGCGAAATTGGAAATCACCGTGCCCGGGACCATCGGGGAGGAGCCGATCCCCGCCGGCCGGTTCTTTCTGCGCAGCGGCGATGGCCGCAAAACAACGGGGTCCTATTACACGCCGCGGGCCTTCGTCCGCTTCCTGGTGCACGAAACCCTGGCACCGAAGCTCGCCGCGGTCAGCCCCGACGACGACCCCGACCCCTGCGCGATCCTGGCGCTGAGCGTGGTCGATCCGGCGATGGGCAGCGGTCATTTCCTGATCGAGGCCTGCCGCGTGCTGGGCGAAGCCCTGTACGCCAGTTGCCGCCTATGCGACGAAGCGGCCCGAGCGACGCCATCGGAAAGCCGATCGGCTTTGCTCCAGGAGCGTTTGCGGGCCCTGCACCGGCTTGACCCGGCTTTGCCCGGTTTTCTCCCCAGCCACGCCGCGGAGGGGGTCGCGCGGTCACGAGCCTTGGCGATCTGCCGGCGGCTGGTCGCGGTCCATTGCCTCTATGGCGTGGATCGCAACCCCTTGGCGGTCGAACTGGCGAAGCTCGCGCTTTGGCTGGAGTGTCACGCCGAGGGGCTGCCGCTCACCTTCCTCGATCACCGGCTGGTCGCGGGGGATGCCATCACCGGTCCCTTCCTGGCGGATATGACCCGCCTTCCCGTCGGTGGCCACATCCTCGACCCCCTGCTCGCGCGCGGCGTCGCCGATCGGCTGAGCGCTTCGGTGGATGAGGCGCTGGAGGCGGTGCGGGTGCTGAACGCCGGCATCGGCCGTGACCTTGCGGCGCTCGACGCGAAAAGCGCGGCGAAGGCGCGATTGGACGCGGCGCTGGCGGGGATGCGGCGGCTGGCCATCGCGTGGTCGGGCGCGGTGGCCCTGGGAAGCCGGGATGGTGACGACGAATGGCAGGCGCTGGCCCGAACCGTCGCTGACACCGGTGCCTGGCCCGCCCGCCTTTCCACCCGGCAAAGCCAGATGCTGGAGGCCGGGCAATCCGCCCTGCCCTGGGACCTGACGTTTCCCGAGGTCTTTCAACGCGGCGGGTTCAGCGCGGTGCTGAGCAACCCACCCTGGGATGTCATTCAGTACCGCACGGAAGACTTCGTGGCCCGCTATGACCTGTCCGTGCTCGACGCCCCCACGAAGCGGGAACGGCGATCGACTGAAGTGCGGGTTCTGTCCGATCCGGCGGTTCAGGCGGCGTTCGACGCCTATAAGGCGGGCTACGATCGTCAGAAGCGCCTCGCCAACCGCTTGTTCCGCCATCAGTCGGCGCAGGCCGGGGGCGCCCGAACCGCCAGCAATCCCGACGCGTTTCGCCTGTTCGCTGAACGCAATATCCGCCTGGCCGGTCCGGATGGCGGGCTGGGCGTGCTCTATCCGTCCGCGTTTCATGGCAACGAGGGCACGACCGGCCTGCGGCGCCTGTATTTCGCGCAGACACGGATCGATGCCTGCCTGTCGTTCGAGAACCGCCGGAAGTTCTTCGATATCGACAGCCGGTTCAAATTCGCCCTGGTGGTCGCCCACAAGCCCGGCCCGACCCAGTCACTGCGCTGCGGCTTTTATCTGGAATCCATGACGGATCTGGAGCATCCGGGCCGGGTGATGGACTACGATGCCGATTTTCTGGCGGCCTCCGGCGGGCCCAATGGTACGCCGCTGGAATTGCGGGGTTCGGCCGAATTGAGCATCGCCCGGCGGCTGTTCGACGGCCATCCCACGCTATCGGCGTGGTGCGCCCGGCACGGGATCCAACTCGGCCGCGACCTGCATATGACCGATGACGCGGCCCATTTCGTGCCGGCGGAAGCGGGCGGGTTCATGCTGCACGAAGGCAAGACGTTCCACCAATTTACCGATGTCTGGAAAACCCGTCCGCGCTACGCAGTGGCCGAGGCCGCCTTGCATGCCAGGCCATCGATCCTCTCGGCGGCGGGGCATTTCCGGCTCGCCTTCCGCGACATCGCGAGCGCCACGAATGAGCGCACCATGATCGCCTGCATCGCCCCGCCCGGCACGGTGTTCGGCCATACCGCGCATGTGGAAAAACATCCCCACGGTCGGCCGGTTGCCCATGCCCTGACCCTGTGCGCGCTGCTGAACAGCTTCCCCTTCGACTGGCTGGTGCGGCAAAAGGCAACAGCGCATCTGAGCCAGTTCATCGTCGGCAGCCTGCCCGTTCCGGATCTGACGGACGCGCTGAGCCAGCAACTGGCCGAGAGCGCCCGCCGCCTGTGTTCCAATCATGCCGGCTATGCCGACCTGTGGTCAGCGGAGGCGCAGCCGGCGGGCTGGCCGATCATGCCGGAGGAAAGGGTGCGTTGGCGGCACCGCGCCGCGATCGATGCGACGATCGCCCATGCCTACGGCCTTGATCGGCGGCAATACGCGCATGTGCTGGCCAGTTTCAGTCACCGAAGCTTTCCGGATGCGGTGGGATTATGCCTCACCGCGTTTGATCACCGATAACGGCACCGTTCGAGATAGTGGTGCCTGATCGAGCGTTCGCGTTCGACGGCTTCATAGGGCGCGCCGCGGCACCATTCATAATGGGCCCGCCAATCCGAGTTCCACCGCGCTCCGCCCATTCCCTCGGCGCAAAAGCGCTGCGAATAACCGAAACGGGCCTGATCGACGGCGGAACGTGCGTAATCGCGGCAGAAATCGGGAGGCGCCGCCTGAACCGAGGTTGCCAGCAGGGCCCCCAGCATGGCGCCAGCCAATGATGTTATAATCGCTTTACGCAACGTCCCCTCCATGCTTCGGCAGACCAGCATAGTCGCAGACCCGGGCGCGCCGATGCAAGGAGGTTGCCGCATGTTTTACCGCCAGGTGAAACAAGCCTTCTCCACCCATCCGATCATCCAGGCGATGGTGAGGCCGAGACCGGATAAAACGACAATACCAGCCAGGAGATTATCCGTATCGTACAGATTGCCCGCCGACAGAACGAAGGCGCCGATGCCTCGTTCCGCACCAATCATTTCGGCCGCAACCAGTAACACGATGGCGATCGAGGTCGTCACCCGGAAGCCGCTGAGAATGGCGGGCAACGCGCCGGGCAGCACGATGGATCGCACGATGGCGGCGGTGGACAGGCCGAAGCTTTGCCCCATGCGGATCAATCCGCGGGGCACATTATCCACGCCGCCAGCGGTCGCGATCACGGTTGGGAAAAAGACTCCGAAGGCGAGGGTGGCGATTTTCGACCCCTCCCCGATCCCGAACCAGATGATGAACAAGGGCACGAGCGCGATTTTGGGAATGGGAAACAACGCTGCCACCACCGCCATGCCAGAGGACCGCACGGCAGACCAGAGACCCACGGCCAATCCCATTCCGACCCCAAAGAGCGTGCCGGTGATCCAGCCGATGGCGAGCCGCGCCAGCGACGCCGAAAGATGCCGCCAGAGCTCCCCGCTGAGGGTGAGGTGCCAAAGGGCGCGGATGATCGCCACCGGCGGCGGCAGAAAAAGCGATTTGATCCACCCGGCCGAAGCGCCGGCCTGCCACAACGCCAGCAGGCCCAGCAGCGTCGCGGCCCCGGCCCAGGCGCGGTCCCGCGGCGCGAACCCGCCGGCGCGAAAGCGGACGGGCCCATCAAGCCGGGGCATTGAGCCGCTCCCGCTCCGCCGCGGCCGCATCCGCGCGGATCATGGTCCAGAGGTCTTGTTCGATCGCCCGCAGGTCCGGGTCCCGCGCCGACCGCTCCGCCAGCGGCCGTTGGATGCGAATGATCGCCGCCACCCGCCCCGGTCGGCGGGAAAGCACGACGATTTGCTGCCCCAGGCGAACGGCTTCGGCCAGGTTATGGGTGACATAGATGGTGGTCGTGCTGGCGCGGGCGATGATGGATGCGAACTCATCGAGCAGCAGGTCGCGGGTCTGGGCATCGAGGGCGGATAAGGGCTCATCCAACAGCAGGCAGGCCGGCCGCACCGCGAGGGCGCGCGCGATTCCCACCCGCTGGCGCATCCCGCCCGAGAGCTGGCGCGGCCAGGCATTGGCGAATTCGGTCAGGCCGGTGACCGCGAGGACTTCGGCGATGCGTTCCGCGCGTTGAGGCCGGGAGAGTCGCGCTGCCAGCACCAGGTCGATGTTGCCGGCGACGCTGCGCCAGGGAAGGAGGGAAAAATCCTGGAACACATAGGTTAGCGGATTGAGGCAGTCCTCGGCCACCTCACCCTCGATCACCACCGTCCCGGCCGTGGGTGCCAGCATGCCGCCGATGATGCCGAGCAGGGTCGATTTGCCACAGCCGGAGGGGCCGACCAGTACCAGCACCTCCCCGGGTTCGGCGGTCAGGGAGAGCGCATTGAGGACCGTCATACCCCCGTAGGCATGACCGACGCTGTCCAGGATCAGGCGCAGACCGGTCATCGTACCGGCAGGAACCGGGTGTCGAGCATGGATTTCGGATCCCCCTCGCCTTTGACGAGCCCCTGCTCCTTGAACCAGCGCACCTGATCGAGGACATCGGCCACGTCGAGCGCGCCGCCCTCGTCGTAATAGCCGACACCGTTGAGGATCTTATTCCGCGCGTCCGGGTCGCCGGTGAAGACGTATTTCGTGATCAGGCTGATGGCCGCGTCGGTGCTGGCGTCCACAATGGGCTTGCCTTGCGCGTCCAGACGCAGGAAGGCGGCGCGGTAATCGGCCACGCCGCGCTGGTAGGCCTTGGCGAAACGCCGGAGCAGATCGGGTTTGGTGCCGATCATCGCTGGGGTCGTGAAGACGGCGGTGATCTGGTAGGGCACCACGTCCCCGGCCCAGCCCAGAATATGGGCCTGCCCGGAGGCCGCCAGCGGCTTGGCCTGGGACGCGATGGCGATCGTCGCATCCACCTGCCCGGTGCTGACGGCGGCGGCCATGTTGGAGATCTGCTGCAATGGCCGCAGCGTCAGGGATTTGACGTCGAAGCCTTTGGCTTCGGCGATGCGGCCCGCCATGTAGTGGAAGGATGACCCGTACTGCGTGATGGCGAAGCTGTGCCCGCCGAGCTTGGCGATATCGGTCATGCCGGCGTCATAGGCGGCGTTGGACGCGAGGATGGCCGAACCCTCGTAGCCTTTCTGCTCATGCAGGGCGCCGCCGATAACCTTCAGCGTACCCTTTTCGGCGAGGTTGAAGAACCCGCCGGTCAGCGCGGTGACCCCGACATCGACATCCCCCGACACCGCCGCCGCGGCGATGGGCTGAGCGGCTTCGAAGAACCGGAAGGTGAGATCGATGCCTTCGTCGCGGAAATAGCCGCTTTCCTGCGCCATGTAGAATGGCGCGGGGGAGAGCGTGTGGAGCAGGCCGAGGCGCAGTGGCTCCGCGGCCTCGGCGGTGAGGGGCAGGCAGAGCAGGCCGGGCAGCAGCCAACGGCGGGCGAACCAGTCAGGCATCAATGGCTTCCAATCCCAGGATCGATCGTCGAACATGGGACAGGTCGCCGCGGCGCGGGTCAAGCGGGTGTACCGCCGGGCAAGCGATCGGATCCAACAGATGATCGTTTACCGGCCCCGGCAACGCAGCGGCCCGCGCGGCCATCCGCTGACCGAGGTCAAGGGATGCAACCGCGACGGGCCACCGGTCAGGCCTGGTTACTTTTGTGAGGCGCTGTGAGCGTCGACGGTCTTCTTCTGGGCGATGTCGCTGTGCTCATGCGCCTTCGTGGCGCTCTTTTTGGCGTCCTCGGCCTTGCCAGTGACATGGGCATGCGCGGCTTCGTGATGGAGATTCGCCGCGGCAACGTGGGAAGCAGCGGCCGCGTGATGCGTGGCAACGGCCGGATGCGTCATCGTGTTGGTACTGGACATGGACATGGTCCTTCTGTGCGAAGCCCGTGACCTGGGCGGACCTCCATCCCGCCGCCACCCGACGCAGCGTCGACGTGGTGACCGGACGGAGCCCACCAGCTGGGACTCTGCGACCGGACCTTAGGGGCGATGAGGACGGCGGCGGCAGCGGCGGAATATACGCAGCCGCGATCCTAGCAGCGCACCGAAGGCGCTGCTAGGATCGCGGGGTCAGATGCCCGGCCAGGGGCCGCAGGGCGAGCTCTTCCATCGTGAGATAGGCGGGATAGATTACATCGACCATCGGCCGCGCCTCATTCGATGGGTCGAACCAGTCGCGGGCCCGGCCGCCCGCGTCCTTGCGCCGCCCCTTTTGAAAAATATCCTGATAGCGTGCGGGGGAAATACCCAGGAACGGCTTGAATTCGACCCGATTGGTGCTGTCGCCTTCCACTTCGATTTCGTTGGCATGCAGGCGTTTGGCCATGCTTTTGGGGTAGGGCTCGATATAGACGACCCGCCGGATCCCAGCCGCCAGAATATGTTTGGTGCAGTTATGACAGGGGAAGGTGGTGGAATAGAGCACGCCATCCTTGATGCTGCGCCCGAGCCGCGCGGCATCGCAAATCGCGTGCATCTCGGCATGCACGACGCGGCCATATTCGGTCAGGTCGAGGATGGATGCGTTGGCCAGGACGCTTTTCTTCTCGGTCAGATTTTGTACTATATCCGACACGGACCCATGCGCCAGCGCCTTGTCGGACAGCATGCCGTCGTCGCTCAGCCGCTGGAACAGGTCACGCAGGACCTCCCTTATTTCGGCGGTGTTCGGATCGTGGCCCAGTTTGACATCGCGAAAATCGGGCTCCTCCGAATCCCAGTAGGCGCCACCGAATGCTTTCGGAACTTCGTTGCACCCCTGGACGATCAGTTCGCCACCCGGGGAAAAAACCGCCGCGCCGACCTGCCGGGACAGGTCGGTTGACCGCAACGCGGCCGAAGCCGCTGCATACATGCCCAGTTCGTCGCGGGAGGGTCCGATATCCACGCGGCCAAAAAATGCCTGGATGAAGCGCCCGAGCTGCGCCTGCATCGCGGTGCGGTTCAACCCATCGATGAAGACGTCGCCGAGATGGAACGTGTCACGCAGCTGCTGGCCGAACTCCCGATCGACTTCGCTGGCATCGGTTTCGATCAGGTCCTCCGCCTTCTCGGCCAGGGCAATGGTCCGCGTCGTGGGGGACATGGTGCGGCGAAGCTGTTCCTGCAACAAAGCCCGGCGTTCCTCACGCGGGCCGTAGGCGGACACCAGGATGAACTGCTTGCCGTAAATCTGGCGCAGAAACGCGACTTCCTCCGGCCGTTTGAGCTGACGGATAACATAGGCAATGTTTTCGGCCGGCGTTCCCACATCGCCCGACTCACCCTGGCGCCGCGATCGAATGGCCTTCACCGCCACACGGGCCAGCGCGGCGGCGTCGCCGGTCTGACGCCGGATCGCATTGCCATATTTCATTTTCGAATCGGCCTCGGCGAAAAAATCGCCCTCCAGGATCGGAAGACCAGTCGAAATCGCAACCATTTCCTCGGTCAGCCGAATGGAGACCGGCCGATACCCCACGCGCGCCAAAGCGTCATTCAGCGCCTGCGTCATCGCGTCCATATCGACGCCGATGGGACCGGCAATGCCAATGAAGAGCTCCGGCCGGGCAATCGGCGATAAGATTTCGGGCATTCGAGGATGACTGCTTCCATGATGGTGCACACAGTTCACCGTACCGTCGCGGAGTCGCCAAAGCGAGGGCAAAGAGTCACGCCACGGGCTGACCTTTCCCCGCGGGACGTGCTAACCCCCCGCGCATGGCTCCTCCCCTTCTGCTCCTGCAAGACATCAACCTCACCTTCGGCACCGCCCCGTTGCTCACGGGCGCCGGCATGGCCGTGTCCGCGGGCGACCGCATCTGCCTGGTCGGGCGCAACGGCTCCGGCAAATCCACCCTGCTGAAGGTCGCCGCCGGGCAGATTCAGGCGGATTCTGGCCGCCGCTTCGCCCAGCCCGGCGCCACCGTACGCTACCTGGCGCAGGAACCCGATTTCACCGGCTACGACACCACCCTGGCCTTCGTCGAAGCAGGGTTCGCCGGTGCGGGCTCGGGCGATCACCACCGGGCGCTCTATCTGCTGGAACAGCTCGGCCTGACCGGCGCCGAAGACCCCAACACGCTGTCGGGCGGTGAGGCGCGCCGCACCGCTCTGGCGCAGGTGCTGGCGCCCGAGCCCGATATCCTGCTGCTCGATGAGCCCACCAACCATCTGGATCTGCCGGGGATCGAATGGCTGGAAAAGGAACTCGCCTCCCTCCGCTCCGGCATCATGCTCATCTCCCATGATCGGCGGCTGCTGGAGCGCGTGTCGCGCGCCACGCTGTGGCTGGATCGCGGCGTGACCCGCCAGCTCGAACAAAGCTTCGCGCATTTCGAGCCCTGGCGCGACGCGGTGCTGGAACAGGAAGAAACCGACCGCCACAAGCTCGGCCGCAAGATCGTGATGGAGGAAGACTGGCTCCGCTACGGCGTCACGGCCCGGCGCAAGCGCAACCAGAAGCGGCTGGCGGATCTGCACAGCCTGCGCAAGCAGCACCGGGAACAGCGCGGCGCCCAGGGCAAGGTCAGGATGGAAGCGGCGGAAGCCGATTTGTCCGGGCGCCTGGTGATGGTGGCGGAGGGCGTGAGCAAGGCGTACGGCGACCGCCCCATCGTCCGCGATTTTTCGGCGCGCGTTATCCGCGGCGACCGCGTCGGCATCGTCGGGCCGAACGGGGCGGGCAAGACCACCCTGCTGAACCTGCTGACCGGCGCCATCGAACCCGATTCCGGGGAAATCAAGATCGGCACCAATCTGTCGCAGGTCACACTGGATCAGCGGCGAGAGACGTTGGACCCCGGCCAGACCCTGTCCCAGGCCCTGACCGGCGGGGCCGGGGATACCGTGGTGGTGAACAACCAGAGCCGCCACGTCGTCAGCTATATGAAGGACTTCCTGTTCGGGCCCGAGCAGGCCAATACCCCGGTCGATGTGCTCTCAGGCGGGGAGCGTGGGCGCCTGACCCTGGCCCGCGCCTTCGCCAAGCCGTCCAACCTGCTGGTGCTCGACGAACCGACCAACGATCTCGACCTGGAAACGCTGGAACTGTTGCAGGAGCGCCTGGCGGATTACGCCGGCACGGTGCTGCTGGTCAGCCATGACCGAGATTTCCTCGATCGTGTCGTAACCTCGGTCATCGCGTCGGATGGCGACGGGATTTGGACGCAATATGCCGGCGGCTATACCGATATGCTGGCGCAGCGGGCGCCGGCGCGCGCTTCGGCACCGTCAGGTGGCGCCGCGAAGGCCAAAGCGGGCGGGCAGCCCCCGGCCGCGTCGAAGACCCCATCCAAGCGCATGACCTTCAAGGACAAGCACGCGCTGGAAACGCTGCCCGGACGGATTGCCACGCTGGAGGCGGAGATCGCCAAGCTGAACCGCCAGCTCAGCGACCCCGGTCTCTATTCCAAGAACCCGGTCAAATTCGCCGCCACCTCCCAGGCGTTGACCGAAGCCCAGGCGGCGTTGTCGGCCGCGGAGGAGCAGTGGCTGGAACTTGAGATGCGGCGGGAGGAATTGGAGGCCTGAGGTTCGAGCGGCGGCTTTGCACGGACGCGTCAGCCGCCGGCGATCCGTCCAACGCCCTCCAAAATCCGCTCCAGGTCATCCACTTCACGGTCATTCGGTTCCACCAGCACGTGCCCGACGCCCAGGGCCGCGTAATCCGCCAGTCGCGTCTTCAATTCCGCCGTGTCCAGCCCATCCCAGCGGATGCGCATGGAGATGGCGAAGTCCGGCTCGGGCCGGGCCTTGCGGAGGCGTTCGACAATCGGGGCGATCTCAGCCGGTGACTGGCGGCTGCCGTGCCAGCCTTGCAGGCCCAGCGCGCGCTTGATCTGGCGCTCCGCCGTGCCGCCGATCCAAATGGGGATCGGGTGGGATGGCCGGGGCAGCATGCGCATGTTTTCGATTTTCGCGTCGATGAAATTTGATTCGAACGTGACAGGATCATTGTTCCACACCGCCTGCATCATCGCGATGCCTTCATCCATGCGCCGGCCGCGTTCCCGGAACGGGACCCCGAGGGCGGCGAATTCCGGCTCCAGCCAGCCCACCCCGGCCCCCAGAATGAGGCGCCCGGCTGAGAGCTCCTGCAAAGTGCCGAGCTCTTTCGCCAAAGGCAGCGGGTGGCGCATGGGCAATACGAGGACGGAGGTCCCGAGCCGCACCCGGCGGGTGACGGCGGCGACCCAGCTGAGCACGACCACGGGATCATAAAAGACCGGTGTCGGCGGATAGGGCGCGTCCTTGGGAACGATGATGTGCTCGCTGACCCAGACATCCGCGAGGCCCAGGGCCTCCGCCCGCATGGCATGACGCAGGATGCGGTCGGGGGACGATTGCTGACCGGCCTGCGGCAGATGAATACCGAGTTGCATGAAGCTGTCTCCAATGAAAATAGAAGGGTATTACCCCAGCAATTGCCTGCTGACGCAATCTATTGTGTTGCGCCCTCTTGAATGAACGCTACGCGGAGCCCAATGATGTTGTGCAACGTCACATGATTGCCACGTTTTCTTTCGCTACGTTCAAAAAGGACTGTTCCCTTGCCAGAAGCACCCATCCGTACGGCGTTGTTCGTCGATTTCGACCAGGTTTATGGTGGACTGTACCGCATTCGACCGGAAGCGGCGGAACGCTTCGCCACCCAGCCCGACAAATGGCTGCGCTTCTTCGAAGAAGGCCGCCATGTCGGCGGCTTCGACGACAATGAGGACCCGACTCAGCGGGTGATTCTGGTGCGGAAATGCTACCTCAATCCCGTGGGTTCGGTGCGCAACTCCACCCCGGGCCCCTTCCGCAACGGCGTGCCGGGCCGCGACACGGCCGAAAGCTTCAGCAAATACCGGGCCTATTTCACCCGCGCCGCATTTTCGGTGGTGGACTGCCCGCCGCTGACCAGCCGCGGCAAGAACTCCGCCGATATCGTGATGGCGATGGATATCATCGACGCGCTGGGGCACAAAACGCATTTCGAGGAATTCATCATCCTCTCCGGCGACGCCGATTTCACGCCGGTGCTGCTGCGGCTGCGGGAGCATGACCGCGCAACGACCATCCTGGGCGATACGCTGGTCGCGGCGGCCTATCGCGCGGCCTGCGACAACCAGGTGCGCCAGCAGGACTTCATCGAGCAGGCGATGGGCCTGACCGCCCCGCCACCGGGGGCGCGCGACGAAGAAGACCGGATCAACGGCGCCCGCCCATCCGTGATCACCAACGTCACGCAGGCCGTCACCCTGTATCTGCGCCAGGGCGGCCCCCGCCCGATCAACCACCTGATCCCGGTGTTCAATGGGTTCCCCGAATTCGTCTACCCCGCGGACGGGCTGAAATGGTTCGGCTACGGTTCCCTCACCCGGCTGGTGGAGGAAATGGCGCATCGCGAGCCCGCGTTGCAGATCGACAAGAGCGACCCCAGTTTCTGGGTCCTGTCCTGCCTGCCGGCCTCGGAAGACGGAGATCAATCGCCCGACGACACCGAACTGACAGCCCGCATCATCAGCTGCGTGCGGGAGATTCTGGCGCAGGAACCCGAGCCGGTCCCGCTTGCGCGGCTCGGTCAGTTGGTGCGTCATGACCTGCCGGAGCTGGGCGATGCCGATTGGCCCGGCGGCGCCCGGTTCGCCGATTTGCTGCGTGACGCGCGCGATCCGCATATCGTGGTACTGCCGGAACCGCCCGGCTACGCCCATGACCCGATCGCCCATCCGGCGAATGACGTGCGCCAGCCGGCCGACACCGAGCCGGGCACGGCGATGCGCGGGCTGGTGGCCAAGATCACCCAGGTGTCCGGTTGCCCGGCGCTGCGGCCCGACGAATTCCGGCTGCTGTTCGAACAGATTGCCGCCGAGTTGCAGCAGTTGAACGGCGCCCCGGCCGTGCCCTGGACGCAATGGTATCTGGCCTCGGCCGTCTATGAACGCTGCGCCGAACATGGCGCCCGGATCACCCGCGACGCCGTGTCGTATATCCTGACCAGCCTGGAAAATGCCGGCTACAACTGGCATGCCGGCGTGGACTATCACACCCGCGACAACCTGACGGAGACGTTCCTCGACAACGTGGAAGCGCTTTGCGAGGGCGCGCGGCTGGAGTTGTCGGATGATGAGCTGACGCTGCTGGAAGATTGGATCTGCGATACGCAGATCGAACCCCCCGCTTCGATCAACCCGTCACCGGTGGAGCCGTAACCGCTACCGCTTGACCGGGCCCGCCGCTTTACCGCGCGCCCGGGCCGAAGCCGGGCATCTGCATCTTCATGCCGTTGATCATCATGTCGCCCGGCTTCATGTCAGCCGGACAGGGGCCCAGCCATTTCGCGGATTGGGTCATGGTCTGATCCGCCCCAGCCCCCTGCATCGGCGGGTCGAAATGCGATTTCATGACCGTGGTATAGGCTGAATCGCCCGTGATCGTGGTGACCGAATGGGATGTCACCTGCCGTGATCCAACCTGGCACACCGAATCGCTGGTGATGGTGGCGCCATCGCGCCGCGTGCTGTGCTGGCTGCACACGTTCCCCATGGTGCCGGCCCCCATCTCCCGCGCTTTCGCTTCCACCACCGCGTCGACACACAGGCTCATGAGCTGCGCATCGCTGCGCCCCGTATCCATCGATGTTTCCCACAAGCCGGGCTTGCGCGCCGGCATGTCCTGCGCGCAAGCCACGGGCGCGTAAGCCAGGGGGGCGAAGCCGCACAATGCGGCGGTGATCAGCGATGACAGACGAATCATGGCGAAACCCCTTACATCCAATGTTTCAAACGTTCCGAAGCCTCAATCATATCGGCCTCCGGGCCGCAATAGCTGAAGCGCAGGAAGCGGTGGCCGCGGGTGCGATCGAAATCGACGCCGGGTGTGACCGCGACGCCGGTTTCCGCCAGCATCCGCGCGCAAAACGCCATGCTGTCATTCGAGCGCCCCGCCAGATCGGCGTAGATATAAAACGCGCCCTCCGCGGGGCTGAGCCGATCGAATCCGGCCTCGGGCAGAGCGCGCAGCAGATGGTCGCGGGATCGGCGGTAGCGGACAATATTGGCCTGTAGCTCAGCATGGCAGTCGAACGCCGCCTCCGCCACGACCTGGGAAATATAGGGCGCGCTGATGAACATATTCTGCGCCAGGCACTCGACCGGGCGAACGAGGTCCTCGGGCAGGATCAGCCAGCCGATGCGCCATCCGGTCATTGAGAAGTATTTGGAGAAGCTGTTGACCACCACGGCGTTCGCACTGAACCCGGCGGCGGAGGCGATAGCGCTGTCGTAATGCAGCCCGTGATAGATCTCGTCGCTGATCAACCGCACCCCATTGGCGTCGCACCAGCGCGCGATGGCGGCCAGTTCATCCGGATGCAGCATGGTGCCGACGGGATTGCAGGGGCTGGCGACGATCAGACCGTCCGGCTTGGGGTCGAGCGCCTCCAGCATGGCCACGCTGGGTTGGAACCGGGTTTCCGGCCCCGCCTCCATGATCACCGGGGTCATGCCGAGCGCGGTGATGATATTGACATAAGGCGGGTAGAACGGCGCCGCCATCGCCACGCGGTCACCGGGATCGAAGGCCGCCAGGAACGCCAGCGGAAATGCGCCGGAGGCCCCAACCGTCACCGCCACACGCTCGATCGGCAGCTCGATCCCATACCAGTCCCGGTAATGCGCCACGATCCGTTCGCGCAGCGAGCGGCGGCCGAAGGCCTCCGTATACCCCAGGGGATCGCCGGAGCGGAGCGCGGCTTGTGCCGCCGCCACCGCGCCAGCGGGGGCACCGGTGCCGGGCTGGCCCACTTCCATGCGGATCGTACGGACCCCACCCGGCGGCAAGGCCGCCTGACGCGCATTCGCGGCCGAGATGACGTCCATCACCATGAACGGCGGTGCGAAAGCCCCCCGCCCGACCTTGAGGGCCACCGCTAGCCCCCGGTCGCGGCGAGGCCGGCGTCCCGCGGATCGGTCGCGAAGCCGCAACTTTCAGCGCGGCCAGGCAGATAGCGGGAGCAGGCGATCACATTGGCGCGCCCGGGCTCGGGCACGCTGGCCGCCATCGGCTGGCCGGTGCGCAGGGCGTTAAGCAGCGCGGCCGCCACGGCGGTGGGCGCGCCCGCCTGACCGGACCCGGCGGCCCCGGCGCGGAAGGCATACTCCGACGGGTTCCAGACGATCCCCGCCGACAGCAGCGGCAGCGTCGCCGTGTGGGGCGAGGCGGCCAACAAGAAGCCAAGCCCTGGCACCATGCGGCCAGTGCCGAACAGGTTGTCCATCGTCATGGCGCACATGACCGCGTTGCCCGCCTGATCGACGGCGCCGAAGCTGGTCGAGGCCGGCAACGGTGGCAGCCCGGCTGGCGGCAGATCAGCCGTTTGCAGCACTTGCTCGGCGCTGATGCCGCCGGCACGCCAGCGGGCGGCCGCGGCCAGCCCGCGCGCGGTGGCGGCGCCAAGGTCATTCGGATTCCGGCTCAGGACCCCGAAGGCCGCGGCGGAAGCGAGGCCGCCATCGGCCGGCGGCGGCAAAAAGGCGATCTTGTCCTGCTGGTATGAAGCGATCAGCGCGCCAACCGCCTTGGGTAGCGCGCCGCGCAGATCCGCGACGGTCATCGGCCCGCCGGCCTGACGGGATCCGTCCTCGATCCGGCGCGCGAGCACGCCCTGATACAGGTCGCCAACCCCGGAAACACGCAGCTGCGACAGGGTGCCGGCCAGTTCCGGCTGAATCATGGTCTGACCTTCGACCAGCGGCGCCCCGCCCCGGCTGAACACGGCCCGGGCACCGGGATCCGCCATCAGCGGGCCGGAAACGAGCGCGAGGTCACGGACGAAGGCGCGCGACGCCGGGGTGCCCTGGCGCGCCAGTTGCTCGGCCTGACCGACGAGGCTTTCGAAGGGCAGCTTGCCGTAGTGATTGTGCAGCAGGAACAGGCCACGCGCCGTCATCGGCAAGGCGGCCGGACGATCGCCGCCCCCGGATGCCGGCGCGGCCGGCACGAAGACAATCGCCTCCGGGATACCACCGTTCAAAGACCGCTTATCCGCCGCGTAAGCCAGACAGGCACCACCGCCGCCCAGCCCGGCGCGGGACGGGAGCGTGACCGACAGGGCGAATCCCATCGCCACGGCCGCATCGGCCGCGGAGCCACCGCCTGAGAGAACCTCCCGCCCGACCAACGCCGCGCGGGGTTCATCGGCCACCGCGCCACCGAGAAACCCGCCGACATAGCCTTGCTGGCCGGGCTGCGGGCCGCCGCCGCCGAACAGTGAGTCGCTCACTTTGTCGATGGTGCCGCATGCCGCGAGGGACAGGCTGATCAGCAATGAGACAGCAGCGCGAGGCCGCGCTAAACTCGCCCTCATGCCGCCCTGTATCCGATCCGTCCTGCTCGCGCTGTCGTTGGCCATAAGCGCCTTATCCCTTCCGCCGTTGTCGTCGTCCGCCTTGTCGCAGGAACGGGAACCGAAGGCCCGCCTGTTCCTGATCCGGGATGCCGAAACCGAAACGCTGCTGCGTGGCTTCGCCACCGCGATCTACCGCGCCGCGGGGCTGGACCCGCGCACGATCCGCATCGTCCTGGTTCGGGATCGTGCCATAAACGCCTTCGTCACCACCGGCAACCGGATGTTCATCCACACCGGCCTCCTGCTCCAGACCGATTCGGCGCTGGAGGTCGTTGGCACCATGGCGCACGAAACCGGGCATGTCGTCCATAACGACATCAGCAAAGCGCACGACAACACGCGCGAAACCATGCTCAAGACGCTCGGTAGCCTGCTGATCGCCGGCGCCGCCGGGATCGCATCACATGACGGGGGCGTGGGCGCGGGGGCGATGATGGGCGGCCTCTCGATGGCGCAGCGCGGGTTCATGTCGTTCTCACGCACGCAGGAAGAAAGCGCCGATGATGCCGCGCTGCGGTTTCTCGATCGTCTGGGCTGGTCCGCCCGCGGTCTGGCGCGCCTGTTTGAGCGGTTGCAACTGGAAGACGCGCTGGTCTCCGACCGCACCGACCCCTATCTGCTGACCCATCCGCTCAGCCGCGATCGCGTCAGCTTCGTGCGGGATCATATCGCCGCGACACAAGGGATGGGCGACCTCCCCCCCAGGCTGGAGGCCGATTACCGCCTGGTTCGCGCCAAGCTGGATGGCTTCCTGAGTATTCCCAGAACCGTGCTGCGCGCCTATCCGGCCACGAACACGTCCCCGGAAGCCCGCTATGCCCGCGCCGCGGCGGAGCATCAGTTCAGCCACCGGGCGGAGGCACTGGCCCTGATGGACGGCCTGATCGCGGAGCAACCCAATAATCCCTGGTTCCACGAACTCCGCGGCCAGATCCTGTATGAAAACGGCCAGGCGGTCCCGGCCGTCGCCGCCTACCGGCAAGCGGTCCGGCTGGCATCCGACCAGCCCTTGCTGCGCCAGGGCCTGGCGCAGGCGATGCTGGAGACGGGCGCCCCCGCCATGATCCGCGAAGCGGTCGAGGTGCTGGACATCGCCACCCGCCAGGACCCCGAGGACGACACCAGTTGGCATCTCCTCGGCATCGCCTGGGGCCGCGCGGGCAATATCGGCCAGGCGAATCTGGCCTTGGCGGAGGAAGCGATGCTGACCCGCGACGTCACATCCGCCCGACGCTTCGCTCGCGTCGCGGGCGATTCCCTGCCACAAGGTCCCGCCAAGCTACGTGCCCTCGATATCGCCAATGCGATGAAGAAAGAGAACCGAGAATGAAGCGCCTCTCGCGGATCGTTGCCACGATCCTGACAGTTATGACCGCGGGGCCGCTGCTCGCGGCTGATTTCAGCCCGGATCAACGGGCCGAAATCGTGACCATCATCCGGGAGGCGTTGAGGCAGGATCCCTCGATCCTGCGTGACGCCATCACCGCCCTGCAGGCTGATGAAAGCGACCGGGAGAAGGTGCAGGCGCGGCAGGCGCTGGCGTCGGTGCGCAACCGGCTGGTCACGGCGGGTGATCCGATCGCGGGGAATCCGGACGGGGATGTGACGATCGTCGAATTTTTCGACGTCCGCTGCCCCTATTGCAAACGCATCGAGCCCACCATGGCGCAGTTCCTGGCCGGGGATAAGAAGGTGCGGCTGGTTTATAAGGATCTCCCGATCCTGGGACCGGCCAGCACGATGGGGTCGAAGGCGCTGCTGGCGGCGCACCGGCAGCATGGATACGACGCCTTCCGCACCGCGGTGATGAAGCTGCCATCGGATGTCAGCATGACCGCGCTGGAAGGCCTCGCCAAAAAGCAAGGCCTGGACTGGCCCCGCCTGTCGAAGGACATGGAAAGCGCGGAGGTCAGGGAACAGATCGAAGCCAACCTGACCCTGGCCCATGTGCTGAGCATCCAGGGCACCCCGGCGCTGATCATCGGCGAGGAAATGGTGCCCGGCGCGATTGAACTCGACGACCTGACCCGGCTGGTCGCCGCGGCCCGGCGCGCCAGACCCTGATCCCAGCCGATCAAAATTCGTCATGGCCCGGCTCGTCCGGGCCATGACGAACTGGGCATGGGTCAATGGTCTCGTCGGTTGGTATCATACGAGCCGTCTTACCCTTTGACCGACCTCCCTGCTCCCACCGTCATGGCCCGGCTCGTCCGGGCCAACGACACCCGCATTGTGCCGCGAGAGGTGGCCCGGACGAGCCGGGCCATGACGAATGGGCATGGGTGAATGGTCTCGTCGGTTGGTATAGGGGCCGATCGGCGTCAGGCATGTTAGATCGAGCCATTTCACCGGTTTGCCGATCGCTGCGGGATTCATCCTCAACCGGTCTTGTTCCTGACCGGTCTACTCCGCCGCCATCGCAACCCGGGCGGACGGCGCGGCAAGCTCCGACAGCAGCACCAATCGGCGGCTTTCGGCCTTCGCCCGGTTGGCATCCTTGACCGGCCCGAAACCACGGATCGTGTCGGGGAGTGACGCCAGACTCACCGCGACATCCCGCCTATCGGGCCGCAGCGCCGCCGAGGCGGTGCGCAGGTCGCCGATATACTGCTCGATCAGCGCCCGTTCGGCCTGACGCTCCGCCTGACGGCCGAACAGGTCCAGCGACGAGCCACGGAGTTTACGGCCGTGACGCAGCAGCCGGAACAGCGGCAGCGCGACCCAGCCGGGCACGGCGATCTTGCGCCGGCGCCCGGTCAGCGGATCGATGCGCGCGATCACGGGTGGCGACATGTGAAACACCGGCTTGTCGCCGTAATCCGTCAGCGCGTGCAGGCGGGCGACCTCGTACTCGTCCTTATAGGCCATGACGCGATACAGGCCCTCCGCGGCGGCGCGGGCGAAGCGGCCGGGCTGGCCGAACGCAGCGGTTTCGCTGTCCAGCACGGACTGGATCACCGCCCGGTAGCGGTCCGCATAGGCCGCGTCCTGATAATCCACCAGCCGCCGCGCCCGATCCGCGATCAGCGCATCCAGCGCCAGGGGCGCCGGTTCCGGCTCCCCGGCCAGAACCCTGGTCATCAGATCCGGCTGATCCGCCAGGATACGGCCCCAGAGGAAGGCGCGCTTGTTCACACCCACCGCCGCGCCATTGAGTTCGATCGCGCGCAGGATCGACGCCTCCGCCACCGGGACCAGACCGCGCTGCCAGGCGAGGCCCAGCAACAGCGTGTTCATCGCCTGAGCATTGCCGAACAGCTTCTCCGCCAGCCGCACCCCGTGCAACCAAACCGATCGGCTGGCGTCGGTCACGGTTTCGATGGTCTTGCGATGCATCAGCGCGTCGATCGACAGCAGCGCGTCGCGCTTGAAATCCGCCGTCGCGGCCAGATCGAGGTTGCCGATGACGACCGCGGATTTGGCATTGCGCTCCAGCACCCCGGCCTGACATCCGACCGCCAGATCGGCTGCCAGCATCACATCAGCCATGCCAATGGGAATGCGCACCACATCCAGCGCCGCTTCGTCAGCGGCGATCTGCACATGGGCCACGACCGCGCCGTTCTTCTGTGCCATGCCGGTGAAATCGAGGGTTTTGACCGCCCGCCCCTCCAGATGCGCGGCCATCGCGAGAATGGCGCCGGAGGTGACGATGCCGCCACCGCCGATACCGGCGAACAGGCCGCGCCAGATGCCAAGGGCGGGCAACACCGGCGCGGTCAGGCGGGCGGCGAATGTGCTTTCCTGCGCTTGCCAGGTCGTGTCGGCCGCGGGCGCGCTGGGGGCACCGG
The DNA here is from genome assembly GCA_903918315.1 of uncultured Acetobacteraceae bacterium. GTDB lineage: Bacteria > Pseudomonadota > Alphaproteobacteria > Acetobacterales > Acetobacteraceae > Rhodopila. The sequence continues at coordinate 72,134 of CAIXEA010000152.1, forward strand.
GGAGGGTGACGAAGCTGGGGCAGAAACCCTTGAGGCAGGACAGATCGACGTTGCAGCTGGTCGGATTGATGCGGCGCTTGCGGCCGAGATCGGTTTCCACCGGCTCGATCGCGATGCAGGCGGACTGGACCGAGCAATCGCCGCAATTCTCACAGACGGATTCGTTGATCACCACATGCTGCGTGGCATTGGCCATGAAACCGCGCTTGCGCCGGCGGCGCTTTTCGGTGGCGCAGACCTGATCGTAGATCAACACCGAGGTGCCATCGTATTCGCGCAGTTCCCGCTGCACGGCGTCGAGCTGGTCGCGGGTATGGCGCGTCGTGCCGGGTGGCAGCAGGCCAATCCCGGGCATGCGGTCTTCGTCGTCGACGACGACGGCGATGCGCTGGATCCCCTCCGCCGCCACCTGCGCCGCCAGCATCGGCACGGTCGGCCCGCCCTCCGCCGGCTGGCCGCCGGTCATGGCGACGGCGTCGTTGAACAGCAGCTTGTAGGTCATGCGGGTCTTGGCCGCCGCCGCCTGGCGGATCGCGAGCAGGCCGGAGTGCTGGTACGTCCCGTCGCCGATATTGGCGAACATGTGCTTCATCGTGGTGAAACTGGACATGCCGACGAACGGCGCGCCCTCCGCCCCCATCTGGGTGAAGGTCCGTGTCTGATCGCCGTCATCGAGCGCCATGAAATGGCAGCCGATACCGGCACTGGCAAAACTGCCGTCGGGGAGTTTGGTGGAGGTGGCGTGCGGGCAGCCGGCGCAGAAGGCCGGCACGCGGCGCAGCAGCCCATCGGGGCGCTGCACCGCTTGCGGCGGCGACAGCGACGGCGCGTTCAGGCCCTGCCCGCCGAGGAAGGTACCCAGCCCGCCCGCGATGGATTCCGGCGACAGTTCCATCAGCGACGTCAGCAGCGGCTCCCCGTTCGGCAGCGTCTTGCCGCTGATCTCCGGGCGTTCATCCGCCGGAAGGTGATAGAGCGCATCGCGGATCTGGGTTTCGACGAAGCCGCGCTTTTCCTCGATCACCAGGATGGCGCGCTTGCCGCGGGCGAAGGCGCGCATGCCTTCGGTCTCCAGCGGCCAGGTCATGGCGACCTTGTAGAGGGCGAGCTGGGGATGCGTGTCGAGGCCGAGGCGCTTGAGCGCGTGCAGCGTGTCCTCATGCGTCTTGCCGATAGTGACCAAGCCGATGGGAGCGTCCGGTGCCCCGAAAATCTGCTTGTCGAGCTGGTTGGCGCGCGCCCAGGCCATCAGCGCCGGCATGCGTTCGTCGACCAGCCGCCGCTCCAGCTCCGCCCGTTCGGCGGGGAAGCGCAGGCGATGATCGAAATGCAGCCCGTGCGGCGGCAGCGGATGATCAGGCGTGACGAAGGTGCGGCCGGAATGGACGATGGCGGTGGCCGCCTGTTCCATGGTTTCGGCGGTGGTTTTCATCGCGACCCACAGGCCCGTGTAGCGCGACATCGCCCAACCGGCGAGGCCGAGATCGATCACATCCTGCACCGAGGCCGGGTTGAGCACCGGCATATGGCAGTTCTGGAACACGTATTCGGTCTGGTGCGGATAGGTGGACGAATGCGCCCCGTGGTCGTCGCCCGATACCGCCAGCATGCCGCCGTATTTATGCGTCCCGGCCATATTGGCGCAGTGGAAGGCATCGCCGGAGCGGTCCACGCCGGGCCCCTTGCCGTACCACATGCCATAGACCCCCTCGACCCGGGCGCCGGGGAAGGCGTCGATCTGCTGCGTGCCTTGCAGCATGGTGGCGGCCAGGTCCTCATTCACCCCCGGCTCGAACCGGATGTCATGCGCCGCCATCAGCTTCTTCTGCAGCCACAGCTCCCGGTCCAGCGCCCCCAGCGGCGAGCCGCGATAGCCCGACACCAAAGCAGCGGTATTGAGGCCCGCCGCCTGATCCAGCACCCGCTGTTCAAGCAGCAGCCGCAGCAGCGCCTGGATACCCGTCAGCAACACCGGCTGGTCATGATCGCTGAAGCGCGAGTCCAGCGTGATCGGGCGGCCGATTCCGATATCCATTCTGCGTGTCCTTATCCGAGAGCGTCCGGTGATATCTCATATAGCAGCATGGCCGGGCGTATGACGCTATCTGGTTGCCGCCGGGGGTGAAAATCCGATATGAATATCATAATAATAGTCACTTTATAGGAGTGCCGGATGCGCCACCCCATCACCATCACCGCGCTCTATGCCGCCGGCCTCGCGATGATGCTGGTATGGCTCAGTTTCAACGTCATACGGCTCCGCCGCCAGCAGCGCATCTCGTTGTTGGACGGCGGCAACGCGGCGCTGACCCAGGCGATGCGGGCGCATGGCAATTTCACGGAATATGTGCCGCTGGTGCTGATCCTGATGGCGATTCTGGAACTCGATCAGGCGCCTGGCGCGCTGGTGCATGGTATCGGGCTGACCCTGCTCGCGGGGCGGGTGTCCCACGCTTGTGGGTTGATCGATGGACGTTCCCTGCGGCCGCGCGTCGCCGGCATGATGCTGACCTTCGCCAGCCTCGGCCTGGCGGCGGCGGCGGTGCTGCTGATAACCACCGGCATTCTGTAGCACCGGCCCGATCAACGGGACCCATCCGGCGGAGGGGTGTTGGTGCAGACGCCACGAAATACTGTAATCTGAACAGAACCGAGGGGGGCTTTCCAATGACCGACGACATCCGCATCGAGCCGCGGGACGGCTGGCGCAAGATCACACTGAACGCACCAGCGCGGCTGAACGCGGTCAACGCCCCGATGTTAACCCGGCTGCTGGCCGCGCTCGATGACGCCGAAGCCGACCCAACCTGCCGTGCGCTGCTATTGACCGGGGAGGGCCGGGGCTTCTGCGCCGGGCAGGAACTCGGCGCCGATGTCACCCCCGGCCCCAACGGCCCGCCCGATCTGGAAGCCCTCGCCGGCACCTATCACCATGAGGTCGTGCGCCGCATCCGCGCCTCCCGCCTACCCGTCGTCTGCGCCGTCAATGGCGTCGCGGCCGGCGCCGGGGCGAGTTTCGCGCTGGCCTGCGACATCGTCCTCGCCGCCAAAACCGCCCGCTTCGTCCAGGCCTTCGTCAAGATCGGCCTGGTCCCCGACTCCGGTGCCAGCTTCTTCCTGACCCGCACGGTCGGGGAAGCGCGGGCCCGCGCGCTGGCCATGCTGGGCGATGCGATCGATGGCGAGACCGCCGCCGCCTGGGGCATGATCTGGAAGGCCGTCGATGCCGCCACGCTGATGCCCGAGGCCGAGGCATTAACCGCGCAACTCGCCGTTGGCCCAACCGCCGCGCTGGGCGCGATGAAGCAGATGTTCCAGGCCGCGCCGGTGAACGATCTGAACGCGCAGCTGGATCTGGAAGCGCGGCTGCAAGGCGTGGCCGGGCGCGGGCCCGAATTCGCGGAAGGCGTGCGCGCCTTCCAGGAAAAGCGTCCCCCGGTGTTCCCGGCATGACCCCGGATGAGCTTGCCCGCGCCTGCGCCGATGCCATGTGGGCCGAAGACCATGCCAGCCGCGGCCTTGGCATGGTGCTGGAAGCCGTCACCGCCGGAACCTCCCGGCTGTCGATGGTGGTGCGGCCGGACATGGTGAACGGGCTCGGCATGTGCCACGGCGGCTTCATCCTGACGCTCGCGGATTCCGGCATGGCCTTCGCCAGCAATGTCTATAACGAGCGCGCTTTGGCGCAGCACATCACCATCACCTACATCCGCCCGGCCCGGCTGGGCGAAACCCTGGTGGCGGTCGCGGAGGAACGCAACCGGACCGGACGATCAGGGATCTACGATGTGCGCGTCACCGGGAGCGATGGGACAACGGTGGCGGAGATGCGCGGCCATACGCGCATGGCCGGCGGCAAGTTCTTCCCCGATCTGCCCGCATAAAAGACGAAAAGGGAATAATGGCCATGCAAGGCTTCGACCGCATCGAAACCGCGTCACGCGATGAGATTGCCGCGCTGCAAGTGGAACGGCTGCGCGCCACACTGCATCACGCTTATGCCAACGTACCGCACTACACAGCCGCCTTCGATGCCGCGGGCGTGCATCCCGACGATTTCAAGCGTCTGGAAGACCTGGCGAAATTTCCCTTCACCACCAAGCACGACCTGCGCGCCAATTACCCCTTCGGCATGTTCGCCGTCCCGCGGGAGAAGATCGTGCGCGTGCATGCCTCCTCCGGCACCACCGGTAAACCCACCGTCGTCGGCTACACCGCCAAGGACATCGATACCTGGTCGCATGTCGCCGCACGGTCCATCTACGCCGCCGGCGGTCGGCCGGGGATGATGGTGCATGTCGCCTATGGGTATGGATTATTCACCGGCGGCCTCGGCGCGCATTATGGGGCAGAGCGCCTCGGCTGCACCGTCGTTCCGGTGTCCGGCGGGATGACGGAACGGCAGGTTCAGCTGATCACCGACTTCCAACCCGACATCATCATGGTCACGCCCAGCTACATGCTGGCGATCCTCGATGAATTCCGCCGCCAGGGCCTCGACCCCCGCGCCTGCTCGTTAAAGATCGGTATCTTCGGCGCCGAACCCTGGACCAACGCCATGCGCGCGGAAATCGAAACCGGCTTCGCGATGGATGCCGTGGATATCTACGGCCTGTCGGAGGTCATCGGCCCCGGCGTGGCCAATGAGTGCATCGAAACCAAAGATGGGCCGCATATCTGGGAGGACCATTTTTATCCCGAGATCATCGACCCCGAAACCGGCGCGGTGCTGCCCGACGGCACCCCGGGCGAACTGGTGTTCACGTCCCTGACCAAAGAGGGCATGCCGGTCATCCGCTACCGCACCCGCGACCTGACCCGCCTGCTACCGGGCACAGCACGCACCATGCGCCGGATGGACAAGGTCACCGGGCGCAGCGACGACATGGTGATCGTGCGCGGGGTCAACATGTTCCCGACTCAGATCGAGGAACAGTTGCTGAAAAGTGAGGCCTTGACCGGACATTACCACATCGTCCTGACCCGCGAAGGCCGCATGGATGAGGTCACCGTGCATGTCGAAGCCCGGCCGGACTTCTATATCCCTGACATCATGGTCAGTGAGGCCTCCGCCGCCGTGGCCCGCATCAAGGACACCATTGGCCTTTCCACCCGGGTCGTTATCGAGGCGCCGGGCGCCGTCGAACGCTCCGTCGGCAAGGCCCGCCGATTGGTGGACCGCCGCGGTCTTTTGGGGTGAGATTACAACCGTAACGTCGTGACCGCGTCCACCAGGGCGCGGTGCGCCTTATCGACCTCCGCCGCGGCGTCCGCCATCGCCTTCGTCACCTGTTCGATCCGGGTTTCGTCGGCGTCCAAGGCCTTGGTCAGACGGGTCCGCAGCGCGTCGCCGGCACTGACAGCGGCGAGGTTCTTGCGGATGCGGTCCTCATCGGCCTGCACCTCGTCCATCTGGCGGCGGAGTTGGGCCAATTCCGCCTGCTTGCGGGCTTCGTCGCGCCGCAGATCCAGAACCCGGCGCAGCGCGGTCTGACCGGCGGCGTTCAGACGGTCGCCGATGATCAGGACTTGCAAGGTCGCATCGTCGCCGTCCAGCAGCCGGACACTCCGCCGCACGGGTTGATCCAGAAACACCGTCGCCGTCTCGGTCGCGCCGGCGCCCAGGGACAGGCCCAGGCGCCAGGCGGTGGCGGTCATTTCGCTCACCTTGGCCTTGCCTTCGTCGACACTGAGCGTTTGTTCGGCAGAGGCCTTGGGCAATTCCAGCAGCAGGTCCCGCGCTTCGCGCGCCGGGGCAATGGCCTTGATGCGGATCGCCTGGCGGGCACGCACGGTATAAATAAGCACACCATCGGCGACACTGAACGATGTCACCTGCTCCGGCTGGCCGGCGGTGCTGGTTTCGATGGTGGTCCGCAGATCCCGGGCAAAGGACAGCAGCCGGGATTCCCCCGCTGGCAGCCCGCCCAGGCGCGCATCGCCGGCAAATCCGACGGAGCCGCGCGCGTCATAAAGCGTCAGCACCCCCGCCGGCAGCGACGGACCAGCTTCGTTGCGAATTCGGATGGCGGACAGCGGATGCGGATGCGCCATCTGCACCAGGCCGATGCGGCTGGCCGGGATCTCCCGGTCGATGATGGGGATGTTCGCGGAGTGACCGGCGGCGAGGTCCACGGGCTGGGAGAGTGTGAAAACCGTCTCCTCCGCCGTTTCTTCGGCCATCACCGGTTCGGCCCGCTGCGCCAGGACCAGGGCACCGGCCGGGGCACTGGCCGGGGCACTGGCCGGGGCTGGGGCCATCGGCATGGATTTGGCCAGCGCCATGCTTTGCATGGGCGGGGCCGCGGCCCGACTGGCCCCGCCGCCATCCATGGCCTGGGCGCGCGTGTCGATATCGGGCAGGACCCGGCCGAGGATTTCAACGGGCACCTCGGGGCGTTGCACGAAATAGGACCGATACAACGCCTGCCGGAACGCGACGGGATTGCCATATTGCAGCGTCAGGGCGACGCCTTTCCAATCGGTACCGGATTGGTTTTCCAGCGTGGCCCATCCCTGCAAATGCGCGTTCGGAACACCGGTTTCGGGCAGCATCAGGCGATAGGTGGTCTTCCAGAGCGGCGCGCCGGCGACATAGCCGACGGTGACGGTGCGCGCACCCTCCCCTTTCAGGCGAATGGACAGATGGCGGATGGACTGGGCCGCATCCTGGCGCATGGACTCCAGGGCACGGTCGATGCGGGCGCGCAGGCCGGGATCGGTGACCTGCACGGTTTCGGCGTCTTCCAAAACGAACTGGCGCAGCCCCTCCGCGCTCAGGAGCGTGACGCGGGTGCGCTGGGTGGTGGATTTTTCGGTTCCCTCCGGGAAAGGTTCGGCGCGCAGAATGCGCCCGGTCATGGGCTTCGTGCCCTGGATCGTCACTTCGGTGCCTTGCAGGGCATTGAGGTAATCGACCGGGGACTGCAGCGCCTCCCGCCCGAAGGGGACGTCACCGAAGGCGGCGTCGCTGTTGTCGCGGCCGGGCAGTTCAACACTGGCAACGCCGCCGGCGCGGTCGAACACGACGAGGGATTTGAGGACGTCATCGACCTGCGCCAGCGGGACATCGAGGCCGATGGTTGCGTTGCCGCTCACGTCGGCGGCGAATTCGAAATAACCCACACCGCCCGAGGACAGCATCACCCGCTTCAAGGTCAGATCGGATGCCATGGCCGCCTGCGCGGACACGAGCAGCAGCAACGCATATCCGATCCGGCGAACCATGGTTGCATCCATCGAAAGAGGTACTCTCCCCGCCCGCTGGCGGGGAGAGAAGGCCCGCTTACCCAACGCCGAAATTGATCAGATTACGCACCGGTGCGCCGGTCTTCAGCATGGCGAAGCCTTCGTTGATCTGATCCAGCCGGATATGCCCGGAGACCAGGTGATCGAGTTTGAGCCGACCCTGCTTCCACAGCTCAAGCAGGCGCGGCATATCGACGCGGAAGCGGTTGCCGCCCATCGAGGTGCCCTGGATCTTGCGATCGCGCAGGAAGTCGGCGCCATGCAGCTCGATCTTGGTGCCGAAGGGGATCATGCCGATGATGGTGGCGACCCCGCCCGGGCGCAGCATCGCGAAACATTGTTCGGCCGTGACCTTCATGCCGATGGCTTCGAACGAATAGGGCACGCCCTGCCCGTCCGTCAGATCTTTCACCGCCGCGACCGGATCGACGTTGGACGCGTTGATCACGTCCGTCGCACCCATGGCGATGGCCTTTTCCAGCTTCGACGAATTGGTATCGATGGCAATGATCCGGGCCGCGCCGGCCAGCGCCGCGCCATTCACCGCCGACAGACCGATACCGCCGCAGCCGACGACGGCGACGGTCGATCCCGGCTCCACCTTCGCGGCGTTGAACACCGCGCCGACACCGGTCATGACGCCGCAGCCGACGAGGGCGGCGATGTCGAGGGGGAATTCCTCGCGGATTTTCACCACCGCGTGCTCATGCACGACCATATTCTCAGCGAAGACCGAGAGGTTGAAGGCCTGGTGCAGCGTCTGGCCTTTCCAGCGCAGGCGGCGCGCGGCACCGGGGAGCAGTTTGACCTCGGTATTGTCGCAGAGATTGGTGTGGCCGGTGGTGCATTGGGCGCATTCGCCGCAGAACACCGACAGGCAGGTGATGACGTGATCGCCGGGTTTCACATAGGTGACGTCTTCGCCCACGGCTTCGACAACGGCGGAGCCTTCATGGCCGAGGATGGCCGGCACCGGATAGGGGTACAGCCCTTCCATGAAATGCAGGTCGGAATGACAGAGGCCGGCGAACGCGGTGCGCAGCAGAACCTCACGGCGCTTCGGTTTTTCGATCTCGACATCTTCAATGGTCAGCGGCTGGTGGGCGGCGTGAAATACGGCGGCTTTCATGGAACGCTCCTTTGTTTCCCTGGGCCGAGCCTAACGGCACAGCGGGCGGGTTGGAAGCCCGGCACAGGTGATTGCAAAATTGTGGCGGGCATCGCCACAATTATGTTGCAACGCGGCATAACGGGGGCATAGGCTTCCGTTCTGAGTTACGAAGGGGATCAGCACCATGCCCACACCAGAACTCGACCATGACCGGTTTGGCCGCGAGACGGTCTATGCCGGCGGCATACAGGATCAGCGTGAATCCGCGATGGATGACGAGGAGAAGATCCTCGCCGGGCGCACGGACGTGAATATGCCGGCGCTGCTGACGCGGGATGCCCTTGGCGGTTAAACAGCTGATCGGATCAGGCAGTCTTAGAGCGTGATCGGCGGAGGTGGAATCACCGGAGCCGTGAATCACGCGGTTAAACAATCGTTTAGAGCCTGTCCGGTGCACCTTCGTGCACCGGACAGGCTCTAGAAACCACCCCGGGACCCAGCAGGCCCCGGGGCAACAGTCTCCGTCAGCCCAAACGTTCGATAATCGTTACGTTGGCGGTGCCGCCGCCCTCGCACATCGTTTGTAGGCCGTAGCGTCCTCCGGTCCGCTCCAGTTCATGCAGCATCGTCGTCATGATGCGCGCGCCCGTCGCGCCGATGGGATGGCCAAGCGAAATCCCCCCGCCATTCGGGTTCATGCGCGCATGCGGGATGGGCGTCTCCGCCAGCAGGGCCATGGGAACCGAGGCAAAGGCCTCATTGCATTCGACGATATCCAGATCATCCCAACCCAGCCCGCTGCGCGCGATCGCCCGCTTCGTCGCCGGAATGGGCGCGGTCAGCATCATGATCGGATCATCGCCCATCACGCTCATGTGGTGGATGCGCGCCCGCGGCGTCAAACCGTAGCGCTTCAACGCCGTTTCCGACACGATCAACACGGCGGCGGAGGCATCGCAGGTCTGGCTCGACACCGCCGCGGTCAGGCGCGGAAAGCCGGGCAAGGGCTGCAGCGCCGCCATTTTTTCCAGCGATGACGCGCGTGGGGTTTCGTCCTTCGTCACCCCGTTCAGCGGCACGATTTCCCGATCGAAACGGCCTTCGGCCTGCGCCTGCAAAGCGCGATTGTTGCTTTCCAGCGCGAAAACTTCCATCGCCTCCCGCGTGAAACCCCATTTTTCAGCGATCATGGAGGCGCCGCGGAACTGTGACACCTCCTGCGTGCCGAACCGGGCCACCCAGCCCTCACTGGTGGAGAACGGGTCGCCGAGACCCAGCGGTTCGGCCGCGCCGAAGGCGAAGCCGATGGGGATCTGTGACATCGTCTGCACGCCGCCGGCGATCACCACGTCCTGCGTGCCGCTCATGACGCCCTGGGCGGCGAAATGGATCGCCTGCTGCGAGGATCCGCACATGCGATCGATCGTCACCCCCGGCACCGTCAGCGGCAGCCCGGCGGCGAGCCAGCAGGTGCGCGCGATGTTGAACGACAGCGGCCCGACGGCGTCGATGGCACCGAAGACGACATCGTCATAATCCTCCGCCGGGATGGCGTTGCGCTCAACCAGCGCGCGCAGCACATGCCCGCCCAAGTCGGCGGGATGCACCTGCGCCAGTCCGGCGCGGCGGCGCCCGGTGGGGGTGCGGATGGCGTCGACGATATAGGCCTGCGCTGTGCTCATGGGGTGGCTCCTTGGGGCTTTTCCAGGACGATCTGGGTTTGGGTGACCTTGGCGGCCAGCTTGCCGTTTTCATGCAACAGCCGGGTTTCCCATACCTGGGTGCGGCGGCCGCGGTGCAGCGGCACGGTTTCAGCGATCAGCTTGGCGCCGGCCGGGGTGGCGGCGAAGAAGTTGGTCTTGCTTTCGATCGTGGTGGTGATCTGGCCGTCGCGCAGGTTCACGATGGTGCCCATCGCGCCCATGGTATCGGCATAGGCCATGATGGCGCCGCCATGGATGGTATTGTGTTCGGTGCAATGCTCTTCGCGCACGGTGATCTCGGCCACGATGCGGTCCTTGTCCACATGCGTGAAGACCATGCCCAGAAACCGGGGCAGGCCCGGCAGGTTGTTCTGTAACGTCTCGATATCCATGCGCGTGCTCTCCTGTGCCGGGCAGTTTGCCCGGTCAGGAGGCGGCGACCAAGAGGGCGGTCAGCCGTTGTGGCTAGCTCGTGACGTGTCCGGTGTTTGTAGCTCGTGACGTGTCCGGTCATCTGCCCTGTGAGGAACGGGGGCACAGATGGACCGGGCACGCATTCACGAAGGGATCCGTCGGATGCGTTTTTCCGATGTGTTGGAGC